>CAIMWS010000021.1 GCA_903845125.1 uncultured Verrucomicrobiota bacterium | reverse complement strand
TGCCTCTCTCCATGCAGCGCAGCCTCAGTTTCCTGCCATTGGATATTGATCCCATGGCCCGCCACGATGCTGCCGGAACTTTGGATTGGCGCCTGCAAATGTGGAAAACCGTGGTCAAGGATGTACCCACCTACTTGTTGTTAGGCAAAGGTTTTTCCTTTAATTCCACGGATTACTATCTGACCGAGGAAGCCACCAAGCGGGGATTCTACGGAGCGTATGAATCCACGTTGGTGACGGGTAATTACCATAATGGCATTCTAACCATCATCATCCCCTTCGGCATTTGGGGGATTATTGGTTTCACTTGGTTTTGCATAGCGGCGATCCGTATTTTGTATGCCAATTACCGCAATTCATCCGCGAAATTGCAGACCATCAACTGCTTCCTCCTCTCCTATTTTGTGGCCCGGTTGCTTTATTATGTTTTCTTTTACGGCCAGTTTGACTTGGATCTCATGGTCTTCACCAGTGTCGTGGGATTAAGCGTCACCATCAATCATGGGGTTCTAAGTGTTCGAACTGAAGAAACCGAGGATAAAGGTGAATTTACTCCGGATACCCCACCATTGCTGATGCCGCCACGGTTGCCCAGTTTTAACCGGGTTTCCCGGGGTGCCTGATCTTTCAAAGCACCCAGGGACTCGGTTTTCACACTGCTTTTTCAGTTTTTGTTGAGAGCCTCCCGCGCCTTTTGGCGAGCCTCTTCCTTGGCGGAATCGGTTGCTTGGGGCTGGTCCACCGCCATTTGCCAGGCTTTCCTGGCGAGTTCCGGCTTGCGCATGGCGGCCAGTGCCTGGCCGCGCAGGTAGTGGATGTGTGAATCGCAGGTGTTTTGGAGACGGCCGGTGGCCAGGTTTTGCGGGTATTCCAGTGCCCGATCGAATTCAGCCAAGGCTTCCGAAGCACGCCCGGCCTTCAGATGGTCCTTGCCCAGCGCCAGGTGCGCCTCCTCAAAAATTTGATGCACTTCCTGGGCTCCCTCCCAGATAATGAGGCGGACGGAATCCAGCAATTTGGCCGTTTTTTCGTATTGGTTCATGCGGTTATAGGTGCGGGCGAGCAAGACCGCGAAGTCGGAGCGGCTTTGCCCGGCAGCAAAAGCTCCTGAAAGAACTTTGGCCACCCGGCCGATCAAGTTGGTTTTTTCTGCTGGGTCGCGGGCTTGATCAGCCAGCGCGGCCAAAGCTTTGGCCAGGTCCATGGCCAGAATGGGATCTTTCGGATCGGCTTGGTTGCCGAGATCAAATAATTGAACTGCCGCTTTTAAATCACCGTCCACCTGTTGCGCGGCTGCGCCTAAAGCCCGATAGGCAACGGCTGGTGCAGTCTTTCTTTCCGCTGCCTTTTGCCAGAGTTGCCTTCCTTCAGAGGTTTTGCCCAGCGAAAACAGCAGGTGGCCGAGCAGCAACGCCGCCTGGCCATCCTGGGGATTTTTGCTCAAAGCCCACTGAAGAACGGGGACGCTTTCCCCATGATGGGGAAACACGCCTTCAGCATTAATCGTAGTAGATAGATCCAGCAAGGTGCGCATGGGTTCTGGCCGGCCGGTTTTTTCCGCGAGGTACGCCGCCCAATAAACCGCCATGGGATCCATATCTTTTTGATGGACGGCTTTGAGGTAAAAGGCGTCCATTACCAAGTAAGCCAATTCAAACTGGCCCAAGCCTGAATATTCCACAGCCAATTCCAAGATGGCGAGCGCCTTGCCTTTTACCAACGGGGCCAGGGTCCATTCCGGGAATTCCATCCCTTGAAGCCATAATAGGCTGCGGGCCAGGGTATCCAGTGGATTATCCCGCAGGCTGGCCTGGATTAAAGGCAGTGCTTCCTGGGGGCGGCCCAGCCTGAACAAGGCGCAGGCCAGCCGGTGGCGGCAGGCAGGGTCCGAGTTCCATGGACCAACCGGCGATAGTGCTTGCACCACCCCCTCAAAATCATCCCGGCGCAGAAGCAGTTTTCCTGCCAGGGCGCGTCCCGGAATGGCCGTTGCGGGATCGAGCGCCGCCTTCCAGGCCGCCTCCAAAGCCAAAGATTCCTGGCCCTGCTTGCTGTAGGCAACCGCTTGGGCGAAATGGGCCAATCCCGATTCAGGATTAGTTTTTAGAGCTTTTTCCGCCTCATAACCGGCGTCTTGAGGGGCCCGATCCATCATTAAAAAGGCCAGGCCGGTATGGGCCGGTACCTGGTTGGCGTCGAGTGCCAATGCCTGACGAAAGCTTTTTTCGGACTCTTTTTCATTGGCGAAGAGAAACTGCGCCCAACCTTTTTGGGCATGTTCCGCGCTGGTTTTGGGTTCCGGTTTATTTCCCGGCGGTTTCCTCACGGGCAAATCCAACGGCACTTGGCACCGAGCCAGCACGAATTCCCCGGCGGTGACTTCCAGTTGGAAAGGCTCTTTTTCCTGGCCTGTGAAAAGGCTGACGCTGGCCGGGTTACGAGGGGATATGGCGCGTTGGGAGGAATCCAAAATCCGGCCGTTTTTGCGGATAGTGAAGGTTGCGGGAGACCAATCTCCGCTGCCCATGGCGTGGATCAACAAGGTATTTCCCTTGGCTTGGGTATTCAGGGCCACCTCGCGGTTGGCAAAGGTAAACCCGCCTAATCCATGCACTGGATACCACCATTCCTCCCAGGCGACATATTCCGCCGGATCCAGCCGCCCCACGTCAGCCTGGGTGGGAAGCGGCCCGGTTTGCACCTCGTTGTAGGGACCATCGTCGTCGGTCAGGTCCATTTGGTACATCTGGCCGTAGCTGCCAGTGCCCCAAGTCCAGGCTTTCTTGCCTGGCACTTGATGATGGTTGGCATAAGCGATGATCCCTGTGTTGGCCTCTTCATCATAAGCACCAAAAAAGTCCTGATCACACTGGTAAGCGAAAATCGAGGACGCGTCCTGGTAGTTGCGCCCCAAACTCAAATCTTTGCCATTGGCGACTGGCCAGGTGTAAAACTCCTTGCCGCCATGGTCGGTTCCCAAGGTCATCGGATAAACAAACCGAAAACCGTGCGTGTTGGGAACCGCGGTACAGTTCCAAAAATAATAAGGAGCGATGGTTTCCGAGGGATTGTAAATGCGGATCTTTTCCTCCAAGTAAGAACGTCCCGGTCGCAAGGTGATGCACACCGTCCATTGAGTGCGGTTGATGCGCTCGGTTTCCCCCACCGCCACGGTCCGCGAGCCGTCCGGCGCCTGCGGAAGGATTTCCACATCCACCGGTTGCATGGCGCTGACGGTATGGCCGGCGGGTCCGGTATTGAATTCGATGCCGCCCGAAATCCAGGCCCCGCATTGGCCGATCAAGCCTGGCTTCACGACATGGTTCACATAGAACATCTGCTTGCCAGTAGTCTTATTGAAGACCTCATAAACCTTTCCGCCAATCTCCGGTAAAAAGGTGACCCGCAGAAACTCGTTTTCCAAAACCACCGTTTGGTAGGTACGCGCTTCCCGGGTGCGGCGGAGGTTGTCCATCATCGGGTAGGGGTAAATATTCCGGTTGTCAGTGGCTTTAAAAAAAGGGTGCGGTACGGCTGGCAGCCAGGGATAGGTGGGCAGTTGGATGGTATTCCGGCGGGCGGTCACTTCGGCAGTTGCACTGGCCGCTCCCAACCAAGCCAGGACCCATAAGAAAAGCCATCCGGCCCAGGTGTTGGGAAACCGCCTCAGGGAAGGTGTGAAAAAGTCGTTTTTCAGCGGACTCCTGCGGCTTGCCTTTGAAAAGGCCAACGCATTCGCCCGGGCCCAAAGAGACATGGATTTGGTTTTCATTCAGGTATTTGATTGCCGAGTAAATCAGAGGCGGACGAAGGAATCAACACGAACCTGAACCGTTTCCTCCCTCCCGCCCCTAAAAGCCCCGGCGTAGTTTGAAATAGCTTTTGACTAAAGGTCTGAATCGGATAGGCTGAGGGTCTTTATAGATAGGAAATAGGTTTGTTATGGCGAAATTGACGATCAAAGATGTTGAGTTGGGGGGCAAACGAGTATTGGTGCGCGTGGACTTCAATGTCCCCATGGAGGAAAAAGACGGTCAGATGGTCGTGACCGACGTGACGCGCATCAAGGAAACCTTGCCCACCTTGGATTTTTTAATGGCAAAAGGGGCGAAAGTCATTTTGGCCAGCCATTTGGGACGCCCCAAAGGGAAGCGGGAACCATCCATGTCCTTGAAGCCAGTAGCGGCCAAATTGGCTGACATGATTGGCAAGCCGGTGGCTTTCGTTGACGATTGCATCGGGGAAAAGGTTGAAAAAACCGTCGAGATCATGAAGGCCGGGGATGTCCTCGTGCTGGAAAACGTTCGCTATTACGACCAGGAAGAAGCCAACGATCCGGGCTTTGCCCAGCAATTGTCCAAAGTGGCCGAGGTTTATGTGAATGACGCTTTTGGGTCTGCCCATCGCGCACATGCCTCCACCGAGGGAGTGGCACGGGTGGTGGCAGACCGTGGTGGCCAATGTGCGGCTGGTTTCTTGATGGAGCGGGAGTTGAAGTTTTTGGGCGAGGAATTGGAATCGCCCGCCCGCCCGTTTGTGGTGATCCTGGGCGGCGCCAAGGTATCCGACAAGATCAAGGTGATCGATCGCTTGCTGGAAAAGGCGGACGCCTTGCTGATTGGTGGGGCCATGGCTTACACGTTCCGTCTCGCCAATGGGAACAAAGTCGGGAAATCGCTCGTGGAAGCGGACAAAACGTCGATAGCACTAGCGGCCTTGCAGAAAGCCAAACAACGCGGCGTGAAGTTTTTGCTGCCTACTGATGATGTGGTGGCTAATCCAGTGAAAACCGAAAAGCTGGATAAGAAGGGCAAGCCTATTATCGAATGGCAAAACCCGACGGTTAATTCGTCCTTGGATTGTCCCGAAAATGCCGCTGGACTGGACATCGGTCCCGCCACGATCAAGGCTTACGCCGAAGTGGTAAAAAATGCCAAAACGGTGCTCTGGAATGGCCCCATGGGCATTTTTGAAGATGCCCGATTTGCGGAGGGAACCTACGGCGTGGCTCGGGCGGTAGTGGAAGCCACTCAAAAAGGTGCCATCAGTATCATTGGTGGGGGGGATAGTGTCAAAGCCCTCAACAAAGCCAAACTGGGTGACAAGGTCACTTTCATGAGTACCGGCGGCGGTGCCAGCCTGGAATTCCTGGAAGGCGTGGTTTTGCCTGGCGTTGCGGCATTGACGAATAAATAAATAACTTGTAGGCTAAATTCTTTATTTGGGAATCATCATGCATAAGGATCGAAAACTGTTAATAGCTGGCAACTGGAAGATGAACAAGACAGTGGCTGAAGGGCTGGATCTTGTTCAAGGACTGCGTCGCGAACTGGCCGGGGTCAAGGAAGTGGACATTGTGGTGTGTCCGCCTTACACCGCTTTGAGCGAAGTCTCCAAAATAATCATGGATTCAAACCTCCGCTTGGGGGCTCAGAACATGAGCGAACAAGCACCCGGGGCCTACACGGGGGAGATCGCCGCCGCGATGCTGAAGGAATTTTCGGTACGGTACGTCATCTTGGGGCACTCAGAGCGCCGCCAATTCCAAAAGGAATCCAGCGAATTGATCGCCAAGAAGGCGTTGGCAGCACATGCTGCCTCACTCAAACCGATTGTTTGCATTGGTGAAACTTTGGAAGAACGCGAAAAAGGGGTGACCGAGCAAATTCTGGAGCAACAATTGCGGGGAAGCCTCGCGGGCTTGAGCAAGGAACAAATGGCGGAGACCGTGGTTGCCTATGAGCCAGTTTGGGCCATCGGCACCGGCAAAACAGCCACCACTCAGCAGGCTCAGGATGCTCACGCTTTCATCCGCAAAGTGCTGGTTTCCCTGTTTGACGATGCAGTGGCCAAGCGGGTGCGCATTCAATACGGTGGCAGCGTCAAACCCGCCAACGCCCGTGAATTGATGAGCCAGCCGGATGTTGATGGCGCCTTGGTTGGAGGTGCGTCCCTCGAAGTCCGGAGCTTCACGGATATTATCAAGAATAGCATTTAGTATGACTTACTTTATTGGTTTATTAACGGTGGTTTTAACACTCAACAGCATCTTTCTGATTCTGTTGATTCTCGTTCAGTTGCCCAAAAAGGAAGCCGGGGCTGGCACTGCTTTTGGCGGTGCTGCCACCGATGCCTTGTTTGGCGCTGGAACCGGCAACGCCTTGACCAAAATGACCCGTTACTCGGCGACGGTGTTTTTTGTGCTGTCCCTGATTCTGGCCATCATTGGCGCCAACCGGTCCCAAGCCTCTTCAGGTAAACTCAAAGGCGCCATCCGGCAAATTGCGGCCACCAACACGGCTCCCGCCGCCGCTGCTTCGGCTTCGAATTCCAACCAGTTGGAGAAGGTCGCCCGCCAAGCCGGTTCCAACGTGGTTCAAGCGGCCAGCAACGCCGTGACCGCCATCGTTAATACCAATGCGTTGAGCCTGACCAACTTGAATGTCGTCAGTTCCAATGCTCCCGCTGTTCCAGTGGCGTCAAAAATCACCAACTTGGTGACGCAAACTAATCCGGTGGTTCCCAAAGTGACCAATATTGTGGTGCCAACCAATAAGCCCGCCTCCACCAATAAATAACCTTTTGGATATTGTTCCGCGCCATCGGTTAGCCACCGATGGCGTTTTTTTTAATTGGCCAGGAAACCAGGGCCTTGGGGTTAATCACAGCTTGCGTTGCCTTGGAGCTTGCCATCCGGCGTTTTGGGTTCATCCTTGGCGGGCGATTTCCGATGTCGAGGTCTGAAAAAACTAAATCCCTGGCGTTCGGTTTTCTGGCCGCCTTGATCCTTGCTGTGGGATCTGCCGGATGCAGGGAATCCACACCGCATGCGGATTTGGTGATCCTGAACGGTGCCGAACCTGAATCCTTGGATCCCGCGGCGGTGACCAGCCAGCCGGATTTGCGGGTGGTAAGCGCTTTGTTCGAAGGCTTAACCAGGCCGGATCCAATTACCGGAAATCCCATTCCCGGCTTGGCTGAACGCTGGGAAATCTCCCCCGACCAGGCCCAATTCACCTTTTATTTGCGTTCGAATGCCGTTTGGTCCACCGGGGAATCCATTTTGGCAGAGGATGTCGTATATTCGTGGCGCCGTACGCTGGATCCGGCCACCGCCAGCGATTATGCGGGGCAACTCTTCTATTTGAAAAACGCGGAAGAGTTTAATCGTGGGCTGCTGAAGGATCCGAACCGGCTGGGGATTCGAGCCATCGGCTCCCGGATTTTACAGGTGACCTTGAAGCAGCCTTCCTTCTTTTTCCTGGATCTGTGCACGCTCCCGGCTCTGGCAGTGGTTCCCCGCCGGGCCATCGAACAACATGGCGATTTTTGGATCAAGGCCCAGCCCTTGCCCGTCAGCGGGGCTTACGAGTTGGATCGTTGGCGCGTGAACGACCGAATCCGGTTGCGAAAAAACCCCCGCTATTGGGACGCTGCCAACACACAAAATCAGCTGGTCGATATTTTGCCCATCGGTTCCGCATCCACGGCTTTGAATCTCTTCATGACCGGCGGGGCGGATATTGTTTGGGACAAGGAATTAATCCCGGTGGAATTGCTCGACCTGCTCTTGAAGCGGCCGGATTTTCATCCTTTCGATTACTTGGGCACGTATTTCATCCGGTTCAATGTAACCCAGAAACCCTTTGACGATCCCCGGATACGGCGGGCCCTGGCGATGGCTATTGATAAGCGCCGTTTGGTCGAAAAAATCACCCGCGCCGGTGAAAAGCCGGCCGGCCAGATGACTCCTCCTGGAGTTCCCGATTATACCCCGCCCGGTGGCTTGCATTATAATCCAGAATTGGGCCGCCAACTCCTGCGGGACGCCGGATATCCCGAAGGGCGTGGCTTCCCGGCTTTCAAATACATGTTCAATGCTGCGGCTGGCGGAGTGGCCAACAACCACCAAAAGATCGGAGTCGAACTCCAGCAAATGTGGAAGGAGGCGCTAGGGATCGATATGGAACTACGGCAGGTGGAAACCGCCATTTTTTTTGCGGCCCAAACCGCTTTGGACTATCAAGTCTGCCGCAGCAGTTGGGTGGGGGATTACAACGATCCCAACACTTTTCTGGACCTGTTTTTAAGCCACAGCGGGAATAATCGTACCGGCTGGAAAAACGAGCGCTTTGATCAATTGCTGGAGTCTGCCAACCGCCAGACCAATGGTGTGCAAAGGAAAGTAATGCTCGGCCAGGCTGAACAATTGCTGGTGGAGCAGGAATTGCCGGTCATCCCGCTTTATTTTTACCGGGGAGTCGCTTATTACGACAGCCGGAAAATCCAGGGTGTCCACACGAATATCCTCGATCTGCACCCCATTAATGCGATCCGGAAAATCCAGCCCGATTAATCCCGCATGTATTACTTCAAGCGCATCCTGATGCTGGCGCCGCTGCTGCTATTGATCAGCTTGATTTCTTTCTTTTTGCTGCACGTGGCTCCCGGAGGCCCATTCGACAAGGACCGGAAATCTGCCTCACCCGAAATCGAGCGGCAGCTCAATGCCAAATACCATCTGGATGAACCGTTGTGGCGGCAATACGGGCGTTTTTTGAAAGGGGCGGTGCGCGGTGATCTGGGCCCATCGCTAAAGTACCGAAACCACACCGTGGCGGACCTTTTGCTGCAAGGCCTGCCGATCTCCTTGCTGTTGGGTATGCTGGCCTTCGGGGTGTCGGCAGGCATTGGCATTCCCCTCGGTTTTCACAATGCCCTGGCCCGCCGATCCTGGCGCGGACATCTGGGCAGTTTGTTGGCCATCAGTGCCGTCTGCATACCGGTTTTTGTGCTGGGCCCCTTGCTGGTGATGGTGGTCGCGCTGTATTGGCGGATTCTGCCCCCGGCGCTGTGGGAATCACCCGCCCATGTGATTTTGCCCGCCTTGACCCTCGGCCTATACTATTCCGGCAAGGTGGCCGGTTTGATGCGTGAAGGAATGCTGAAAACCAGGCAGGCCGAATTCATCACCACCGCCCGGGCCAAAGGACTCCCGGAATGGAAAATTTACCTCAAACACGCCATGCCGCTGGCGATCCTGCCGGTCGTATCCTACTCGGGCCCGTTGCTGGCCGATTTATTGACTGGCTCCTTCGTGGTGGAAAACCTGTTTCAAATCCCGGGGATTGGAGTCTTCATGGTCAACAGCAGCCTGAACCGGGATTATCCCATGGTGGTGGGAACGGTTTTGCTTTATGCCATCCTGCTCATGGTTTTAAACCTGCTGGTGGATTGGGTTTACAGCCGCTTGGACCCGCGTGTGCAATACCAGGCTTGATGAGTTGGAGGAGGCGAGTCCCATCGATGGGTTCGTTCCTCAGTCGGCCGCCTCTTCCCCATGGAAACACTCACTTTTTCTGAGGCCGGGCCTGACTTAAAACGGAATTCATTATGGAGTTGCGATTATCCGCATTTGAAGCATCTTGTCGGCATAAACGGCGACCCAAGTTGCGATCATCCTTATGATTGAGGTTCAAAGTCTGCAAAAGAAATACGGTGACGTCCTGGCCGTGGACGGGGTCAGCTTCAGGGCCGATCCGGGCAGGATCTTCGGTTTGCTGGGGCCCAACGGCGCGGGAAAAACCACCACGCTGGGTTGCATATCCGGTTTGCTGCAACCTTCATCGGGGGTCATCAAAGTGCTCGGCTATGATCTGGCCATAGATGGACGTCGGGCACGTTGCCAAATGGGGGTGGTGCCGCAGGAACTCGCCTTGTATGAAGATCTTTCAGCTTTGGAGAACTTGTCCTTCTGGGGTGGGGCGTACGGGCTTCGGGGACTCGATTTGAAGCGCCGCAGCAGGGAAATTCTAGCGGCGACCGGTTTGCTGGATCGGGCCGGGGAAAAGGTTTCGCAGTTCAGCGGCGGCATGAAACGGCGGTTGAACCTCGCTTGCGCCATGATGCACCATCCCAAGATTTTATTATTGGATGAACCGACTGCGGGTGTGGACCCGCAATCCCGGGCCCGCCTGCTGGATCTGATCCGCGAAGAGGCCCGGCAAGGCGCCTGTGTCTTATACACCACCCACTACATGGAGGAGGCGGAAAACCTGTGCGATCAACTGGCGATCATGGACAAAGGCAAGGTTATCGCCGAAGGCAGCCTGGCGGATCTTCGACTGCAAGCCGGTGAAAAGGATGTCCTCCGCCTGCAAGGTGTTTTCAATCCTCTGAAGGTAACCGAGGCTTTGCGTGGCCTGGATGAGGTGGAGGTGGTGCAGGCCGATGAACAGGGTGTGCGTTTGGCTTTGCGAGATGCCTCGCGCAAGCTGCCTTCGTTGTTCCAAGCTTTGGCCCAGGCCGGGGCTGAAGTCCGGGAGACTAAAATGACGCAGCCCAACCTGGAAAGCCTCTTCATCAAGCTTACCGGCAAGGAATTGAGGGAGTAAACCATGCCTCATTGGTTGCTTGCCTTGCGCAAAGACCTCACCCGCTTCTTGAAGGATCCGCTGGCCTTGTTCCTCTGGTTTTGCCTGCCGTTGGTGGTGGGCGGCATGTGTATTGTGGCGATGGGCGGGCGATCCGGACCTGCCCCCAAGGTGCATCTGCTGGTGGCGGATGAAGAGGATAATCCCTTGACCCGCTTCCTGCTTAACGGCCTTGGGCAGGCGGGCAATGGTGGATTGATGCAGGTGGAGAAAGTGGATCGGCAGGCCGGTCAAAAACGCCTGGAAAACGGCGAGGCATCCGCATTTATGATCCTCCCCAAGGGATTTACCCAGGCGGTGCTTAATGAGGAAAAAGTCACCGTGGCCATTCGCACCAATCCTTCGCAATATTTCCTGCCCAGGATGGTGGTGGAGGGGATGAAGTTGCTGGCGGAGGGGCACTTTTACTTGCACCGCATCCTCGGCCAGCCGCTCAAAACCATAGCGCAAGGTCCCGCTGGTGGGGCGGCCTTGTTCGACGATAACAGCATTTCCACCATCAGCGTGGCGATCAACCAGGCGGTTCGCGGCCTGGAAAAATACCTGGTGCCCCCGGTGCTGCAGTTGGAGACGAAAAAGGTGGCGCCTAAACCGAGCGGAGAAACGCCCATTCGCATTTTGTTCCTGCCGGGTTTCTTATTCATGGGCATCTTGTTCGCAGCGCAAGGGATTGGCATCGATATCTGGAAAGAACAAAAATCCGGCGTTTTGCAGCGGGTATTTACCACCCCGGTTTCCTTGACGGCTTTCCTGGGGGGTAAAATCCTTGCCGGCGTAGTGGTGGCAATGGGGATCAGCCTCACCTGCCTCACGGCGGGAATGCTTTACCTGGAAATTCCTTTAAGCCGGCTGCCACTGGCCACCGCCTGGGCCGCACTGTCCGGATTGCTGATGATTACCCTGATGCTGGCGATCGTGGTGTTCGCCACCAGCGAACGGGCCGCCTCGGTGCTCAGTTTCAGCATCCTCTGGCCGTTGATGATGCTGGGGGGCAGCATGTTTCCGCTGGAAGTCATGCCGCGGTGGATGTCCTCCATTGGGCGCTGGACACCCAATGGCTGGGCGGTGGGGCAACTCAAACTAATTCTGGCTGGCAAAGCTGCCAGCGGTCCGCTGGCGGGGGCGGCGCTGGCGGTGCTGGCCGTCAGCCTGGCGTTATTAATTCTCGGCAAATACCGAATTCAAAGGTCGATGATCCGTTCATGAACTTCCTGCGCAATGCCTGGTTCATCGCCCGCAAAGAGGTCCAATATACCATCTGCCAGCGGGAGATGATTCTTTGGTTGCTCATCATGCCCACGGTTTTCATCTATTTTATCGGAACTATCACGGGCGGAGTATCCCAGAGCGTGGTGGAGCCTCGCGATCCCCTGGCTCTCCAAAGACCGGCTGACGCTGGATTCCTGGGGGATGAATTGGAGCAGCGCTTGCGGGAAAACGGTTTTGAAGTGAAATATCCCGAGCCCGTAGCCGGCATTTCCAACTTTACGCGACAGTTGGTTTTACCGGAAAAAATGACCGCCAAAATCGTGGCGGGTGAAGGCGTCAAGGTTCGGTTTGCCCGGATTGGGGAAGGATTGGACGAAGAATACGACCGGCTCCGGGTGGGGCGCTCGGTTTATACGGTGCTGGCGGATGTCCTCGCCTGTAGCAGTATGGGCTACCCCTTGGATTCCAATTCCTTTCAAAAGCTCCGTGAGCAACCTCGGGCTTTGGCTCTGGAGATCAAGCCGGCGGGCCGACGACAGGAAATTCCCACCGGCTATGAGCAGGCTGCACCCGGTACCATGATCTTATTCTCGTTGATCATACTCATCACCACCGGAACGGTTTCCACGGTTTTGGAACGCAAACGGGGACTGCTCAAACGCCTGGCTTCAAGCCCGCTGGCCAAAAGTGAAATACTGCTGGGAAAATGGCTGGGGCGCCTCAGCCTGGCTTTGATCCAGGTTGGCATCAGCTATGTGGCCTCCGCCTGGTTGTTCCAGGTAAAATGGGGGCCACATTGGCCCATGGTTTGGGTGGTGTTATTTCTTTGGTGCGGTTTTTGCGCATCCATTGGCTTGGTTCTGGGCCAGGTGATCCAGACTGAGGGGCAGGCCGTTGGCATTGGCGTGTTGTCCAGCAACGTCCTGGCGGCGCTGGGGGGATGCTGGTGGCCCATTGAAATCACCCCCGCCTTCATGCAGTTGCTCGCCAAGGCCCTGCCCACCGGCTGGGCCATGGATGCCCTGCACCAGCTCGTCAGCTTCGGCGCGCCAGCGTCCACGGTGCTACCGCATTGTCTGGCCTTGATAGCGGCTTCACTGGTAATGGGAGGCCTGGGTGCGCGCTGGTTCAAATACCAATAGCATCGCTCCAGCCCATGGGCTGTTCCGTGGTTCAGCGGTTGCCGGCGGATTCAAACCGGTAATTGAAACGGCCGTTGGGGGCGGTATCGCCCTGGTCCAGGAAATCGATTATTTGGCCGGATTCCGGGAAGTTGTCAGCCCATTTGAAATCCAGGCGGACCGGTTGGATACTTTCCGGAAGGCCGAGTAATTTTTTGGGGATGGCCAAGTGCATTTCGCTGCCGCGGGCCACCCAAGGGATTTTTGTGACCAGCGCCCAATTCCAGCCACCGGTGTTATTTTCGAGCCATCCGGAGGAGGAGTCCGATAGCCGATGGTTCAGTATAAAATCATAACCCTCCCAACCGGTTCGATGGTCGCAATCAAGGTCCAGCAGCAGGGTCATCCAGTTGTTGGTGGCAGGGGCCGAAAGCGGTTGGGCGGTGCGGATGTAGAAATAAAGGTTGCCGGCATCCTGGGTGACTTTGCAGGCCAGCAAATCATTCCGCCCGGATTGGTTGACGTAGCGGGCACATTGGTTGAAGCCCGGAAAATCCCGGTGCTGGACGTCCCCTGCATCGTCCCTGAATTCCGGAGTCACCCCGGCCCATTGGCTGAAATCGCCAGATAGGAGGATCGTTTTCGGCGGGCTGGCCTGTGGATTCGGGCGCACCCCTTTGTAGCGCCGGATATGGGAAACCAGCTGGTAATAATAATTATCGCCATGGCCGCCTTTCATCGGCTCGATGTCGCGGCTGTTTTCCTGGTCGAATTCATCGACAAACATCACCGGGCGCCGGACCCCATTGAACTCATTGAAACGGCCGGCAATCCACTCGTTCCAGCCAGTGACGAAAATAAATTGCGGATCCTGCCGCAAGGCGTGCTCCCATTGCTCCGCAAAGTTTAGCCCGCGCTGAATGGCGCCCGGCGTGCGGTTCCAGGTTCCGCCGCTGTAGCTCCGGCCTCGTGCTCCGGATTCGCTCAGGCAGCCCAGCCGGTTGCTCACGGCGTTCTGGGCCACGCCCACCGACATTTGCTCTTTTTCACCCCGGGCATTACGGAAGATATGCTGCGGGAAAACCTCGAGCCAACTCCACATATCGGGTTGGGTGGCGCCTTGGAAATAATCAGGTTGGGGTTTGCGGAAGGTGAAAAACTTTCGCATTTGACCCACTTCCTCGGGGATGGAGGCAATCCGCAACTGGCGATCTCCCGCAGCGGATTGGCCATCCGTGAAGGCCTGGCCTTGGGCAAAAACATCCTGGGTATGACTCCACCACCCGATGGTTCCGTTGGGGGCCGAGGCTTCCAGGTAATATACTCCCGGCGGTTGTGGCTGGTTGAGCCGCAGTTGCAGCCAGGCGTTGTCACGCACTCGTTCAAACCGGCGCGTGGTTATCTGCCGGCCTCCCGTGCCGGTTTCATAAAGCGTCAAAGTTACCGCGGAATTGGTGGCGGACCAGGTCGGAAAGCTGCCGCTTACCGACTCCCAAGGCTGGCTCATGGAAAAAGTTTGGCCCAGGGTGTGCCCCGGTTTTAAAATCTCCGGCTGGTTTCTCGGGGAAATGGCAAGGGCGCTGTTGAGCAGTTCAGGATCTGCCAGGATCAACGGTTTTCCCTGCCAGCGGAACCAGAGATCAGGGTATAGCCCGGGGGCGTAAAGATCGCGGTAAAGTTCCCCCGCCACTTTGGCGGGATCCCAAAACGGGCAAAGAAAAGCCACTTGAGGAGTTTTGCCTCCTTGCTGCCGCACCTCCGTGAAAACCCGCAGCAGTTCCATATAGTTGGAACGATAGGTCAGTTGGTTGGTGACATCGAAAATGAGGACATCCACGCCGGCGTCAGCCAGCATTTGGCAATGCTTGCGCAGCACGTAGGGATCCTGCGTCTGGTAATAGCCGAAAATGGACTCGCCCCAATGATGTGGAGCGTGCAGCGGCCCCCACAAAGGACTTTCCGGCTTGTCCATGGCGGCCGGATCTTTGGACAGGATGCGGGTGATGTCGTGTGGCCCGCCCACCACATGCTGGCCCAGCCACAGGAAATAGAACATCCCCACGTAGCGATCGGACCGGACCGGACCGGCCTCGGTGAATCCGGGAAGGCGCCGTTCCAAGGCATCAGTGGCCGTCCAGGTATCGCTAAAAGTATCCCAAGCTGGCGGTTCCAACGCTCCGGGGCATTCCGGGCTGAGGAGCAGCAGGGTCCATCCGAAAGTGGCCGCCAGGCGATTTCGCCAATGTGTTGGTTGCAGCATATTGAGGCATCCTGGGGGAGGGAGGCGGATAATTCAAGTTTACAGGAGGTTGCCAGGCGGCGGCGGATGGTGCAGGATACAGTCCAACAAATATGAAAATGGCATTACCAGGCATTCGGCATTGCCTTGCAGGTTGGGCGTGGGTTTTACCGCTGGCAGCAGCGGCGGCCGCCAGCCTGCCTGTGCAAGAGAAACTTCAGGAGGTTCCTTTCACTCAGGTAAAGATTGAAGACGGGTTTTGGGCGCCCCGCCGGGCGACCAATCGCCTGGTGTCCATCCCGCACAGTCTCCAGATGCTGGAGAAAGCCGGGAACATCAAGAATTTCGAACTGGCCGCGGCGGGGGCGCGCACAGGCTATTCCGGCCCGGTGTTCATGGATTCGGACCTTTACAAAGCCATGGAAGCGGCTGCCTATTCCCTGGCCACCGATCCCGATCCCACCCTGGACAAACAGCTGGATGGCATCATCGCCAAAATGGCGGCCGCCCAGATGCCGGATGGTTACCTGAACACCCATTTCCAGGTGAACGCGCCGGATCAGCGCTGGACCAATCTCCGGGATTGGCACGAGCTTTATTGCGCCGGGCATATGTTCGAGGCGGCAGTGGCTCATTACCAAGCTACCGGCAAGCGGAATTTCCTGGATATTGCCACCCGGTTCGCCAATTACATCGAATCGGTCTTTGGTGATGGCCCCGGCAAAAGAATGGGCTATCCGGGCCATCCGGAAATCGAACTGGCCTTGATCAAGCTCTGGCGGGTTACCAAGGATCAGCGTTATTTCAACCTGGCCCGGTTTTTTGTGGAAAACCGGGGCCGCAAGTTTTACGCCACCGAGCACCATACCCCGCTGGACAAATATGATGGCACCTATTGGCAGGATGACGTGCCGATCCGCGAGCACCGCCAAATCAAAGGGCACGCCGTGCGGGCGGGATACTTATTGTCTGGCACGGTGGATGTGGCCGGGGTCACCGGTGATGAAGGCCTGCTGCAAATGGTGGACCGCGTATGGCGGAATACCACGCAAAAGCGAATGTATTTAACCGGTGGCATTGGACCCTCCGCCCATAATGAAGGATTCACCGAGGATTATGATCTGCCCAATCAGACCGCCTACCAGGAGACTTGCGCGTCGGTCGCCATGGCCTTATGGAACCACCGCCTGAATTTGTTATATGGGGATGGCCGCTACGCCGACCTGGTAGAGCGGGCACTTTACAATGGCATTTTGGCGGGGGTGTCGCTGGATGGTACCCGGTTTTTCTATGTCAATCCGCTTTCCAGTTCGGGCCATCATCATCGCTCGGAGTGGTTTGGGTGTGCCTGCTGCCCGCCCAATGTGGCCCGCACGTTGTCGGCTTTGGGCAACTATGTGTGTGCCCAAAGCGACACAGGCATCTGGATAAACCTGTATGTCCAAGGCCGGGTGAATGTGAAAATGAAGGACCAGGCAGCGGCACTGAAAGTCACCACCGATTACCCCTGGGATGGCCATGTCCTGATCCAGCCGGAGCTGGAGAAACCGGCCAAATTCGCACTGCGTTTACGGGTGCCTGGCTGGTGTCAGCACACGGTGGTCAAAGTAAATCGCCGGGTGGTTACGCAGCCCGTATTGGATCGAGGATACCTGGTGCTGGATCGCGAATGGCATACCGGTGACAGTGTCTCGTTGAGCCTGGCCATGCCGGTGACCCGTATCCAGGCGCACCCATCAGTAAAAGACGATGCCGGCCTGCTGGCGATCCAGCGTGGCCCGGTGGTTTATTGCCTGGAAGCGGCCGATCAGACCGAGCCCATGGCCGGCCTGGCTATTGCCCCCGATGCAGTGTTCAGCCCGGAAAAGAAAACGGACTTGCTCGGCGGAGTGATGGTTTTAAAAGGAACCGGCCTGGCGCCCCTCAGCCAGGAATGGCGGGGCAGACTCTACCAACCAGCCCAAGCCGACCGCAAAGTGGCGATCACCGCCATCCCCTACTGCGTTTGGGATAACCGCGCCGCCGGCCCCATGCGGGTATGGCTGCCCCAAGTGACACCCATGGCCAGCGTCAAAGGCCTCGAGGCGCAGGCCACCGTCACGGTTTCATTCAAAAACAGCAACGCACAACCTGAAGGCATCAATGATGGGGTCGAGCCGAAAAGTTCCGGAGATCAGCCGGCCTCGTTGTGCCATTGGTGGCCGCATAAGGATTCAACCGAATGGGTGCAATTCACTTGGACTGCTCCGCAGACAGTGTCCGGCGTGAAAGTCTATTGGTTTGATGACACCGGCCGGGGCGCCTGCCGGCTGCCTGCTTCCTGGCAGATTCTCCGCCAGGATGGCGATGCGTGGAAACCGGTGGCCGATGGCCTCCAATACCCGGTCCAAAAAGACCGCTGGTGCGAGGTTTCCTTCCCGGCCGTCCAAACGAAGGCGCTCCGCCTGAGTGTGCGGCTGCAAAAGGACTGGTCCGCCGGTGCTCACGAATGGAAAATCGTGACTCCCGAGGACTGATCTGGCACCACCACGGCCATGCCCCCGATCACCCTGACCACTGATTTTGGTAATCGCGATTGGTTCGTGGGTACCATGAAAGGAGTCATCCTGGGCATCAATCCGGCCGCCACCGTCATCGACCTCACCCATGAAGTGCCGGCTGGCGATATCCGTGCAGGCGCTTTTTCCCTGGCGGCGGCCTATGGATATTTCCCGCGCGGGACCATTCATGTCGCCATAATCGATCCGGGGGTGGGCAGCCCGCGTCCGGCGGTGGCGATTAAAACCGCCAATTTCACGTTTGTCGGCCCCGACAACGGGGTGATGTCGTGGGCCTTGGCGCGGGAAACGATCCGAACCAGACATCGCTTGGAAAATACCCGGTATTTCCTGCCCGCGATCAGCCGGACTTTTCACGGCCGCGACGTTTTCGCCCCGGTGGCCGCGCACCTGAGCTGCGGCACCGCCATTCACCGGTTGGGGTCCCGGGTGGATCATCACCTCAGGCTGGAGTTCCCGGAACCGGTGGTGACCGGAAACCGGATTCAAGGCGAAATCCTCCACGCCGACGTTTTCGGCAATCTGTTCACCAATATCAACGAAGCCATTCTCCAAGCCCAGGGTTGGCCGGCTTGGTCGGTTCACGCCCGGGGACAAAAGCTTTGTGATGGCGGGCTTTTCTACGCCCAAGTGCCCAAAGGCCAGCCGATCGCTTTGATCTGTTCCACGGGCTGGATTGAGATTGCCATCAACCAGGGTTCGGCTGGGGCCAGCTTTCAGTTGCATCCCGGGGATCCAGTTGCCATCCAGCAAGCCGGCTGACCCGGCGCCAATCCCATGAATAATACCCGTGCATTGGCATGTTCTAGAACACGGCGGGCGGGTTTTACGCTCATTGAGCTTTTGGTGGTGATTGCCATCATCAGTATTCTGGCTTCGCTCATGCTGCCCGCCTTGAGTAAGGCACGGCGCAAGGCCCAGGCCGCTCATTGCTTGTCCAATCTGAAACAATGGGGTGTGGCTTGGATGTTGTATTGCGAGGAAAACAACCATTCGTTCAGCCAGGGGATTGCGGTGGGTTGGGCCAGGGGGGAATGGCTCAATGCGCTGAAGAAGCATTACGAAAAGAAACCATATTTGCTGTATTGCCCCGTGGCTACTCAGCGACGGGGGGCGGGCACGCGGGAGGTGCAGGTGCCTGCGGATAGCCCGCGTGCGGTGGAGTATGGTGGACCCACCACCGCTTATGATTTTCCGCTTACCGATGAGGCTGCCTCCACCACCATTACCAGACGGCTGATCACCGCCAGTTACGGCATCAACAACTGGGTTTACGATCCTCCTTCCAGTGTCAGCGCCATCCAGGGGCGCAGCACAGCCTGGAATTGGCGCAAATTGGATGCCGCCCGGCAACCGGCGAAAACACCGCTATTTGGAGATTCCATGTGGCGGGGCGGGGGACCGCACCACACCGAAATGCCACCGGCCTTCAACGGACAGTGGAACGGTGCTGGCGCCGAATTCCACCATTTTGCCATGCAACGCCATGCCAAGGGCATTCAACTGTTGTTTTTCGATTCCTCGGCCCGGCTCGTTCCGGTCAAAACTTTGTGGAATCTCACCTGGCACAAGCAATTCGACGTTTCCTACGCCGCACGGAGCATTGTTTTTCCCACTTGGATGCAGTAGCCTGATTTCATCTAGGTTGCTTTCGTCCGTCCCTTTTGCGTGGCCCGGAAGGCTTTTGCCCGCCATGCTGTTGGTGGTATTTGCGAATCGGCTCGATGGTTTTGGGGCGCGGTTTGGCGATAAACACAAGGGGGCATCCCTCAAATCCGAAGGCTTTACGGAGTTCTTTGCCCAAGTATTTGTTGTATTGTGCGGAAAACATCGCTTTGTGATTCACGAACAACACGAATTTCGGCGGAATGGTTTCCACTTGGGTGGCGTAATACATTTTCAGGAAGTGACCGGTGGAGCTGATCGGCTGCCTTTTTTCGATCGCCTCCTGGAGTGTCCGGTTCAGGATCGAGGTGGGAATTTTTTGGTGTAATTGATCGGCCACGTAACGGATGACTTCCAGCAAGCGGTCCAGGTTGAATCCCTCCTTGGCGGAGGTGAAAATAACCGGGGCATAATCCAGGAAAAAGAGCTGGGATTGCACCCATTGGCCAAACTCGGCCAGGTTCCGGGGTGGCCCTTGATCCCGGCTGCGGCGGGGCTTTTTATCAGCCGGTTTTTGTTTGGCCTCCTGCTCCTCCAGTGCGGGCTTGAATAAGTCCCATTTATTGATCGCCACGATGCAGGCCTTGGGGGCGGAGTTGATCAGATCGGCGATTTTTTTGTCCTGCTCCAAAATGCCGCTTTCCGCATCCAAAACCAGGACGGCAATATCGCAGCGCTCAATGGAATCCTCGGATCGCTTGACGCTGAAAAACTCCACTGAATCATCCTGGCGCCGTTTTTTGCGAATGCCAGCCGTGTCGATCAGGATATACTGCTGCCGGACTCCTTCTGTTACCACTTCAAAGGGCACATCCACTGAATCCCGGGTGGTGCCAGGAATAGAGGTGACAATGACCCTGTCCGATTGCGTAAGAGCGTTGATCAAGGAAGATTTTCCCACGTTGGGACGTCCCACAATGGCCAGTTTCAAGGGCGGATTCGAGACCGTCACTTCGGTTTGGCCCTCGGTGGCAACCGGTGGCGGCAGTAACTTGAAAACGGCCTGCATCAGCTCAGCAATGCCATGGCCATGGATGGCGCTGACGGGGCAAATGACCGGGAATCCCAGCCGTGAGTATTGATCCACTTCGTCTTCCAGACCCGTCCGGTCCACCTTGTTCACGGCCAGAACTACCGATTTGCCGCTGGCCCGCAAGCGGTTGGCCACCTCCTCGTCCAAGGGTGCCAGACCTTCCTGCAAATTGACTACCAGGATGACCACATTCGCGGCATCTATGGCAATCTCCACCTGCTTGATCGCCGCTTGGACGAGGAGGTCGCTGGCCTTTTCTCCGCGCAAGAGGCCGATCCCGCCAGTATCAATCAAGGTGAATTTACGCCCCTCCCATTCCACTTCCGCACTGATGCGGTCGCGGGTCACCCCGGGCTGATCATGAACGATGGCTATCCGCCTGCCCGCCAGACGGTTGAACAAGGCCGACTTGCCCACGTTGGGCCGGCCCACTATGGCAATAACTCCAGACATTCTGGCCAGCTTGCCATCTTCGGCCCTGCTGATAAAGGCAAAACGTCCGGTCCAAGCGGTTCCGCAAGCCAGGTGGCAACCGGAGGCTGCGAAAAAGTTTGGGTTACCCGGTTGTTTTGGCAATCGGCATGCTGCATAGTTTTTCAGGCGGGTTATCGATGGAAAATGAGAATCAATTTCAAATTGATTGCCGTAGCGAGCTTGGGAATCAACCTGGCCGGAGGATTGGCCTGGTGGTGGCAACACCGCTTGAATGTTCTTCCTGAGGTGCGGGAATGGACGTTGGTCGGTCAGGTTCAACCGCCGGCGGCCGATTCCACCACACCAAACAGCTCCCGTTTTCAATGGTCGCTGATTGAATCTCCAAATTATCCGGCATATATAGCCAATCTGAGAAAGATCGGCTGCCCTGAACAGACCGTCCGGGATATTGTGATTTCTGATTTGTGCCATGTTTACGGAGTCGAATGGAAAAAGCGTTTTGTGGCGGCAAACACCAATTATTGGGAATCCGCATACGGTCAGGGAGCTATCAACTCTGAAGCGCTTCAGACCACCGCCCTCAAGATGAGAACCGAATTGGATAAAGCGGTTTTGGAATTATTGGGTGTGGATCTGAGCAAGGAGTTGCAAAAATATGCGGAGGTGGGATCGGTTCGGCCGGATAAAGAATATTTTCTCAGTGCCTTCCTGCCACATGAAGTTGTGGCGCCAGTGGCGCGGGCCTTGGAAAAATACGAAACCCTCAGGCAGAGTGCCGCCAACGGGGCTTTCCTGACCCGCGAATCCATCATCGAACAAATGCATCTCCTGGTTCAGGAACAAAAGGAACTTAATACCTGGCTTGATGCTCAGCAATTGGAGCAGGTGGAAGTGCGGTTTTCTGACTTGGCGCAGGAGATTCGCACCCGGATGCCCGGCTTCGATTTGAAAGAAGATGAATTCAAGCGGATGTATTCAGCGCGCAAACTGCAGCGTGAGGCCTTTTTTAATTGGGTAATTAACGCCCCCGGCCCCCTTTCAGCGGATGCATTATTGGCGGCAAACGATAAAAGCCAACTACAGGAAAATCAACTGCGGGAGTTGCTCGGCAAGGCCCGGTATTTGGAATTTGAAAAGTCCCAAGATTACTTGTCCCGGAGCTTGGATTACTTCAAGTCTGAGGACTCTCCACCGCTGGATCCCGGAATCCACGTTCCACAAAACTAAAACGGCCAGCTTTTTAGGATAAATGGCCGTTCAGTTCGGAGATTTTCCTGGCTGAGGCATTCTGGATTCTCTGCCCCTCTGGCGGGCTATCGGTGGCTGGGGAGGCCAAATGTGACATACCACTGAGGAAGTCTTGGCAGAAATCCAAAACCAGACGTAATGCGGTGGCCCGGGCCGCCTCGAAAATCACCGGTAATCGAGCTTTCAGGCGCGGCGATAAATCCAGCCCGAAGCCAATGGTTTCCGGTTGAATACCCAATACATAGATACGCGGCCGCAGGCGTGGCTCGACAAACTCCAGCATGGACTTCAATCCAAACTCATGGGCTGACATTCGCTCCTGGTGCGGAGCGAGTTCCTCGAAAGTTCCGTAAAATATTGTTCCCGGTTCGCCACCTGCATCCATGGCGTCGATGATCAGTAGTTTTGGGTAACTTTCCACATGC
The DNA here is from genome assembly GCA_903845125.1 of uncultured Verrucomicrobiota bacterium. Classification (GTDB taxonomy): domain Bacteria; phylum Verrucomicrobiota; class Verrucomicrobiia; order Limisphaerales; family UBA1319; genus CAIMWS01. The sequence continues at coordinate 26,690 of CAIMWS010000021.1, read as the reverse complement.
GGGGCCATGCTCATGAAGTCAGTTCCGACTTCCAAAGTTTCCACTCCAGGGAGCGGATCATTTTTCAATAGCCGCGTTACATGAATGCCCACTCCGTCATCCATCAACAATTCGTTGCCGATCCCCGCCAGCAACAACGTGGCGTAAGGCTTTTGGCAGTTTTTCATCATAATTTTCCTTATTGATGCTGCAAACCGCGGGATTTGCTGCTTCGCATTTTTTAATCCTGGCATGGTCATCAGCGCGTCCGGCCTGGGCTTCAAGGAGTAATGGGGATTTGTCAGTTGCCCGGTTTCATGCCGGCTTAAGCTCCGGTTTCCAAACCGCTGCACGAGTTGGGTTGGACGGTCTCAAAACGTGAACTGCGCACGATAGGCATGGATCGAATGAATGGATCAAGCGCAAGACCTCGATCGGTTGTTCAGCACTGGACACTGGCAGTCCGATGAGAGCTTGTTCAATAGGCCCGGGGCGATGGGCCTTGTCCTGGGGGGAGGCATTCCAGCAGGTGGGGGTAATCACTTGGTAATTGCTGATGGTTCCGCCATTGATGCTAACCCAATGGCCCAGGGCGCCGCGGGGCGCTTCGGTTAATCCCATCCCTTTGGCGGAGGAGGGAGTCGAGTAGGTGGAATAAACCGGTTGTCCCACTACCACTTGCTTCAACCATTCCAGCATAGCCAGCGCAATTTTTTGGGTTTCGAGCGCCCGTGCCCAATGACGGTCCATAATGGAGATGCCTCGCCGGTAATCTCCGTTGATCCACATCCGGGCCAGCGGTCCCGCTTCAAACGGAAGACTTTGGTAGCGGGGCGCTTTCAACCACGAATAAGCGTCGGTTTTGGGGAAGATCGGCTTGGTAACTCCGGCGGCCGGCGCCAGGTTGTCGGTGGTTGTGTCATACCAGGAGTGGGTGACTTCTTCCGTGATGGCGGACACATTCAAAGTTTCAACGGCGATTGATCCATTGCGCACGATCCCGGGACGCAACAGACAATTGGTGCCGGCGGCATCCAAGTCGAAGACCCCAAACGCCATCAGGTTTCCGTTGCCACCGCCCAAAGCCGAGTATTCCGGGTAAATGTCCGCCAGGAATTCCACATCCTTCAAATAAACCGTGTTAATGAAGTTCAATAATTCAGTGCAATATGCACGGAATTGGCCAATCTGAACCGCAGTGGGTGTGGCGGTAAATCCGCCGGGAATGTAGGCGGGTGAATGAGGCATGCGGCCACCAAAGACGGCCCCCATTTCGTGGCCCAAACGGGTCATGCGCAAGGCGGTTTGATAATTAGCGAATAATTGGGCGTTATCGGTTTGGCTGATCCGGCGATCCACATTCCAGCCAGGATTCCAAGGGGACATGGCGGGTCCCACCACGTAGTCGAGCAATGAAAGGTGATAAAAGTGCAGAATATGGGACTGCACGAAGTTGGCGCCCAAGACCAAGTTCCGTAGCAACCGCCCATTGTTGGGCACCGCTTTGCCTGCGGCTTGGTCCAAGGCTTTCACAGCAGCCAGCCCATGGGGAATGGGGCAAACGCCGCAAATCCGCTGGGTGATATGCGGCGCATCCCAAGGATTGCGGCCTGCAAGCAGGTTTTCAAAACCCCGGAACAGGGTTCCTGAAGCGCGCGCAGCCACGACTTTTTGGTTGTCGGTGGTGCCGTCAATAGTGACCTCAACTTTCAGATGGCCTTCGAGGCGGGTTACGGGGTCGATAGTGAGAGTAGTAGGCATGGTAAACTTTCCTTTAAATGGCTTCGATCATGGCCACAGGGTCATTTAAGAAATACGAAACAGAGCTTCCTTTCCGGGAAAAGTTGGGTTGGTGCATCCAATGCAAGGGGCGTTGGCTCCGATGCACCAGTTCACCCCATTGTTCCATTTCAATGTGGGGCAAATGGCCATGGTTTCAGGCCCGCGGCAGCCCAAAGCCTTCAAACAGCGGCCGGTGACCCCAAAAGTTTTAATTTCATCGCGTTCTTTCAGCGGGCAGGAATCGTGAACCTTTTTACTGTATAAGCTGGCAGGGCGACCGTAAGCATCCAAAGCCACGGTTTTCCCCTGTAACAATTCCACGATTGTTCCCACAATCCAATTGGGATGTGGAGGGCATCCAGCGATATTGATGGTTGTTTTTCCGGTAACCGCTTTGACTCCCTTGATGGCGGTGATGTTAATGCCCGCCGCTGGTATTCCGCCCCAAGCCGCGCAATTGCCGACACAGATGGTTTTGATGGCTTTTGCTGTCAATTCCATCACCGCCTGCTGAAAGGTTTTCTCCACTCCGTTTTCAGACCAGGCTATGCAGGCATTTCCGCCAAACGCCGTGGGAATGCCACCTTCAACGATCAGGATATAATTCCCCTGGGCCAGGGCGGTTTTCAAAATTTCGACCACGGTATTGCCGGCGGATGCGGATAAATTGGGATGATGCAACAAATTGATGTTGCTCACCAGCACATCCGCCGCGCTGAGCGGGGCGGTGGGGCTCACATAGTTGAGAAATGAAATGCTGCAGCCGGTGCAACCGCTGCCTTGCAGCCAAATGACTTTGGGCGCCGCCGGATTCGCCAGGGCATTTTGGAGGTGCGCTAAATCCAATGGAGTCAATCCCAAGGTGGCCGACACCGCTGAACAATACTTCAAAAAGGACCTTCGAGTGACATGCATATGATGAATGGTTTTAGAGTTCTTCTTCACGGTCGGCCAGCAACCAGGCGGGCCTTTGGCAGCCACTTTTCTGCTTGGCTGTGGTGTGCCTGCCAGCGAACCAATAGCAAAGAACGTGCCAGTGGCTGGTGATTTGCTGGCAGTGTTTGCGGAATCGTAAATGACACGCGTCCAGTGTATTATGATCCACTGTGCACGGATGGAACCGATGCCTAATTTATGGTTGCCCGGTGTCTAAAAAATGGGCAATTCTACAACCAGGGAGGACTTCGCATCCTAATCCTAATATATAAATAATACTAAAAGTTGTGAAACGTATTATATAATCAAGCGTAATAGTTAATCAGAATGATTAACGATGCGGGTGGTCGCGGATGGCTGCCAGGCTTATGGGGATGCCTCAAAAAACCAAACTAATCAGAATGATTAACGACGTTTCTGAGTGTGGATGGTTGGGTCGGCTGATGTCCCTGGGCAGAATTCCACTGAAGCTGGCCATCTCGCGGCGCGCCCCGGATTTATTTTGCCGCCCGGGCCAGGGTGCCGGTATGCTGTTCTGGTGTTGGAAAACCAGCTCACAGAGAAGACTTTTCGGTTTGAGCAGCTGCGGGCAGTCATGGCGGGCTTCCTGGAGACTGCGGCCTCCACCTTTCTATTGCTGATCACGGTTCGGGAGTTCAATTCCGGCCCCATGGCCAAAGCCTTGGTGGCCTCCGGAGGCAGCCTCGGCTTGCTGTTGACCCCATGGATCGTGGAATTGGTAGGCCACCTGGGGTGGCGGGCTTCCACGGCGGCCGCCCGTTTGTCGATGCTGGGCACGGCCAGCTTTTTAGTGATGGCTGCATTTCCCACGGCCTCGGTGTTTGTAATCGGCAGCGTTTTGGCCCTGGCGGCGGCTTCCGCGGCAGTGCCTTTAATGACCCAGATTTACCAGGAGAATTACCCCAGCCAAAGCCGCGGCAGGCTGTTTTCACGCACCATCATGATCCGCATCGCGGCAGCGGCGATATTCAGCGAATTGGCCGGCCGTTTCTTATCCGTTGATTTACATCGGTTTCCCTGGCTGTTGGTGGTTTTCGCAGCTGCTTTTTGGGGATCTTCTTGGTGCCAGGCAAATTGTCCCTCCCGGGCCTTGGTGCTGGACAGCGCTCCCCATCCCTTCCGCACCTGGAAATCCGTGCGCCACGACCGGCTGTTTTGCTATACCTTGATATGTTGGATGCTGATGGGTTTTGCCAACCTGATGATGTATCCCTTGCGCGTGGAGTACCTGGCCAACGCAAAATATGGGCTGGCCTTGCAGGTGGGGACCATTGCGCTGTTGACCGGGGTGATCCCCAACATAGCGCGTCTGGCGATGAGTCCCATTTGGGGATGGATGTTCGACCACATGAATTTTTTCCTCTTGCGGGTGGTTTTGAATTTGGGCTTCGGATTGGGTATCCTGTCGTTCTTTTTCAGTGAATCCATGCCCGGACTGATACTGGGCGCCGTGGTGTTCGGAATCTCCAATGCCGGTGGAGATGTGGCTTGGAGCTTGTGGGTCACCAAATTGGCGCCTCCGGACCGCGTGGCAGACTATATGGCAGTGCACACCTTTTTTACCGGGCTGCGCGGGGTGGTGGCGCCGTGGTTGGCGTTCCATTTGCTGGGGCCGTTGTCCATCACCACGCTGGGCTGGATCAGTGCCGGACTCATTCTGCTGGCTTCCATCATGCTGCTGCCGGAGGTGAAGCTGGACAAAATCGTGCGGCCGTTGATCGAGCCGGAAAGGAATCCATGAGTGCCCCACCAAAGGCGGTCATTGATGTGGGCACCAATTCGGTCAAGCTGCTCATCGGAGAGGTGCGTGGCAGCCAGGTGATCCCCTGGCTGGAAACCAGCGAACAAACGCGGCTCGGACGGGGTTTTTATGAGAACCATAAGCTGCAGCCTGAGGCCATTTCCTGCACCGCCAAGGCAGTGAGGCAATTCATGGGGATGGCGCGCGACCACGGTTGCGATACCATTCGGCTGGTGGCTACGAGCGCCGCCCGCGATGCGGAAAATCGGGCGGAACTCGTGGATGCCATCCGTGCTGTCAGCGGCTTGCCTTTGGAAATAATTTCCGGCGAACAGGAGGCGGAATTGGCTTACAATGGCGTTTGCTCAGATCTATGCCTCGCCCAATTGCCAGTTTTGATCATGGACACCGGAGGTGGCAGCACGCAGTTCGTATATCGCGGGCCGGCAGGTTTGATTCGCCGGAGCTTCCTTTTGGGGGCCATACGGTTGCTGGAAAAATTTCCGCACGCCAACCCACCCACCCGCGAGCAGCTTGAAAGTTGCCGAGGCTGGCTGGACGATTTCATCGGCTGCGAAATTTTGCCGGTGGTCCGACCTTGGCTTTCCAGCAACCACTTGGTGCCGGTGCAGTTGGTGGGCACTGGGGGAGCCAGCGGATTGCTGGCCTCCATGCACCTTCGGTTGCCAACTTTTGAACGGCAGTTAATTGAGGCAGCTTTGATCACCCGTGAACAGATTCAGGATTGTGCTCTTGAGCTATGGGGTAAAACCCTTGAGGAAAGGCGACAAATAATCGGACTGCCACCCCAAAAGGCCGACGTGATCCTGATGAGCGCGCTGATCCATGCGCGGGTATTGGCCAACTTGGAAATGAATACTTTGCGGGTCAGCACTCGAGGAATCCGATATGGACTTATGCTGGAAAAGACTGAATGACTGAATCAAGGTGCACGAATGATTGAACACCGATGCCCTCTCCGTATCGGGAAGGCACCACACGGCGAGTCAAAGAAAAAGGGGCGACCGCTAACGGCCCCCCCTTTGATAAATTCGGCGGATTAAGCTGTGGCGAACCAGCTAAAAAAGGCCTGCGGCTACCGCATTTGCGTTAACTGCAAGGCAATCCGCTTATCAATTTCGCTGGCCAGTCCGATATCGGTGCCTCCACCCTTGGTGCGAACTTGCACCACCACGCCCGTCACAGTCTCGTCTTTTTGCGACACTTGGATCCAAACCGTGGAGGTGTTGATTTTACCCATGGCAATACTGCTCACCGTGTTATCAGCGGTCAAAACTCCCATGAATTTGATGACCTCCTTGCTGGCGGCAAAAACTTGGGCGGGTGGGCGGGGGTAGAAACTTTCGATGCGGTCATGGGAAGTAGGCCACCCGGCTTGGGAGTGCCCATCCAAAGTGCTGACACAGCCGGAAAAAAGGGCCACCAGACAACCGCAAAACAGTAACGCAAAAATTTTATTCTTCATTTCCTCTATTGCAACCACTTCTTCCCCAGCCGGTCAAGTCTGAACACAACCTGGTTATCGGCAGCGGCAGCTTTGATGGCCATGCGTGGCAGGTCATTTGGTCGGCAAATGTGGGTTGTTTGGTTTGGTTTACTCAAGGGTTGGATGAGATTCCCCGGGTAATGTCTGGCCAGGTTGATCGACACCAGCGGAGACGGGTTCGGTGGCGGTGGCATCCCCTGGTGGACCCGGAATCAGAGGAAAAAAAGCGGACCGCTTGAGGGGATCAGGCTCTGGCTGCCAACTTGACAATGGCTTGCGTGAAATTAAAGTGACGTTGAAATGTTAGCTCCAGTTGCAGCTATAAATGAAGGGCTTTCAGCAGAGCCTGAGTGCCCGGAATCGCTGAAGGAATTCGCTTCAGCGGGCCGCGGTTTTTGGGCCGATGTGCCGGATGCGGATTGGAACCAATGGCAATGGCAGTTGAAGCACCGGATTACTTCTTTAAAGCAGTTGGAGCAGTGGGTTCCCAACCTGACGGCCGAGGAACGCAGTGGAGCGGTGCTGGCCAACCATAAGCTGGCTTTGGCGATAACCCCTTATTTTTTCAGCCTCATTGATTGGTCTGACCCCGGGTGCCCGATTCGCCGGCAGGTGATTCCCCGCGTGGAGGAAACCCAGGTGGGGGATTGGGAGATGTCGGATCCGTGTGGTGAGGATGAGCATTCACCGGTTCCTGGACTGGTGCACCGGTATCCTGACCGGGTGCTGTTTCTGGTGACGGACCGCTGCGCCTCCTATTGCCGGTATTGCACGCGATCCCGCCTGGTGAGCAATGCCAGCGGGTATGATTTTCACCCGGAATTCGAACGGCAACTGGCTTATATCCGGGAGCATCCCGGAATCCGGGACGTTTTGCTGAGTGGCGGAGATCCTTTGCTGTTAAGCGATGAACGGTTGGAATATCTCCTCAGACAGTTGCGCGCGATTCCGCATGTGGAGTTTTTACGGATCGGAACCCGTATTCCCCTTTTCCTTCCGCAGCGCATTACTCCAGAGTTGGTGGCGAGGTTGAAGCAATTCCATCCGCTTTTCATCAGCATTCATGCAAACCATCCTCGGGAATTGACCCATGAGGCGCGGGTGGCACTGGGCCGCCTGGCGGACGCTGGCATTCCCTTGGGCAACCAATCGGTCCTGCTGCGGGGAGTCAACGATGACCTTTGCACCATGCGGGCGCTGGTTCACAAACTGCTGATGTGCCGGGTCAAACCGTATTACCTGTATCAGTGCGATCTGATCGCGGGTTCCGCCCACCTGCGCACCAGTGTGCAGCGAGGATTGCAAATCATCCGTGGTTTGCGCGGGCATACCACCGGTTATGCCATTCCCCAATATGTCATTGATGCGCCTGGGGGTGGAGGCAAGGTGCCTATCAATCCCGATTATGTATTAAGCCATAATGCTGATCGGGTGGTATTGCGCAACTATGAGGGGCGGATTTTCGAGTATCCGGAAACCGGTTCCGGAGTGTCCGAAGCCTGACCTCCCTGTGAACCGGCGTTGGAAATCCGGGGGAATCCATGGCTGAAAGCCACGCTGCCAGGATCGCCCGCACCGTCCGCCTCATCGAGCGGCTGCAGCGGGCTTATCCAGATGCTCACTGCGAGTTGGACTATGGCAATCCACTGGAGTTGCTGATCGCCACGATTCTTTCCGCCCGTTGCACCGACAAACAAGTGAACTTGGTAACGGCCGGCTTGTTCAAAAAATACCAGCGGGCTGCTGATTATGCCAGTGCGCCGCTCGCCGATTTGGAGCAGGATTTAAAACGCTTGGGGATGTTCCGGACCAAAGCCAGGAATATTCAGTCTTGTTGTGCAATCCTGGAGCAAAAATATTCCGGCCAAGTGCCGCCTTCCATGGAGGAATTGATCCAATTGGATGGGGTGGGGCGCAAGACCGCCAATGTGGTGCTGGGCAATGCCTTTGGCCAAAACCACGGGGTGGTGGTGGATACCCATGTGAGCCGCCTGTCTGGCCGGTTGCAGCTTTCTGCCGAAAAGGATCCGGTGAAGATTGAGATCGATCTGCAAAGGTTGGTGCCGCAAAACCAGTGGACCATCTTCAGCCATTGGCTGATCTGGCACGGCCGCCGCCGCTGTGGTGCCCGAAATCCCGATTGTGTCGGGTGCGAGCTCAAAGATCTTTGCCCCACCGCGGGCAAGGAATGATTCCGCGGGGTGGGGGGACTATTTCCCCACCTCAAACGCCCGCAATTCGTTGCAGGAGGAAAAAGCCTGGCGGGGATTATCGCCGCTGGCGGGTTTGCCAATCACCCTCAGCCCCCAGATCGTGACGGGCTTGGCCAGCCGGCAAGTAAAGCTTTCACCGCCTTTGAGTCCCGCCGGGGTGGTGGCAGTGGCCGCCGGATAATCTGCCAGGATTCCCACCTCCTGCCAGGAGCCACCTTTTGTGGTTTGCACCTGCACTTTGGGCCGGCCGCCGGAAACGTCAAACCAGCCTCCATCATGAAAGGTTTGACCATGAACGAAGGAAACCCGGTCCACGGCTGCTGGTTCGTCCAAGGCAACCGCATACCAATCTTCAGCTGCCGGATGGCCATCGAAAGTCACCACCAGGCTTTGAGTATCCTCATCATTGATTGAGCCGTTCACGTTTCCGGCTCGTGACCGGCTCTCCTGGCCGAAGAAGAGCGGCTTGGCGGAAGCGGAGGATTGGTATAGCGGCAGCCACACCTTGTAAGCGGAACCGGTGCCGCCCGCGTCGGCAAAAGGCAACAGCTCGATTTCCATCGGCAAGCCGCCCCGGCGCGAAACCGCCTGGACTTTAAACGCCTGCGCGGCCGCCCAGGATTGGAAAACTTTAGGGGGGCGGGTTGGTTGGACCGCCAGGCGGGCCAAATCGGAGCTGGCCAGGGCTACCAGGTTGAGCACCCGGTTGGGGGCGCCCAGCAATGCCTCGTCCGCAGCGAGCACCAAGGGGCCGTAAAACAAGGCGGCCTTGCCTTCGTTTTTGTGATCTCCCACCACCACCCGCGGGGCGAGTGGGAAATTCAAATCCAACTGGTCGCCAGGGCTCCATTCCCGCCGGAAACAGGCGTAACCATCCACCGATGGCGGATGATCAACGTCCCGTCCGTTAACTTGGAAGGCCGGCCGCTGGCACCAGGCCGGAAGGCGGACTTTCACAGCAAATTCTTTTCTGGCGCCGGGTTGGATCGCGAGCTGGATCCGGCCATGGCTGGGATATTCGGTGGTCGTGCTGAGTTCCACCGCGGTGCCATCCCGCAGGCGAAGCCTGGCCCGGCCGGCATCGAACAAATTGAGGACGACACCATCGCCATCCACGGCCGCCGCGAAAGAGGGTATCAAGGCCACGCCGCGGGGGCCGCTCGAGAGACAGCAGTGGCCGTCCAGGGTTGCGCTATAGGGTTTTTTACCCTCCATCTGGACATAATATCCCCAAGCCGAACCATCACCTTTCTGGGCGCCGAAGAGCTGGTTCAAAACCACCCGCTCCAATTGCTCGGCAAAACGAGCTTCGCCGGTCAATCGCAATAAATGGGTGTTGAACTGCAGCCAGGTGACGGTGACGCAGGTTTCTCCCACGTTCGCCACATTGGGCAAATCGAAGTCGTCATGGAAAAGCTCCCCATAGCTGGCGGCCCCGGTGAGATAAAGGCGTTGGTCCACAATATCCCGCCAGGCATTCAGGCAGGCGTCGAGAATTTGGCGGTCCCCGCCCACCGTCCGGTAATATTCCAAAGCCCCGTTGAGGCAGGACAACATTTCGTAAGCCTTGCCATTACCCACCTTATCGACTCTTTTGGCTCGCAGCAGGGTCGAAACGATTTTAGGGCCGTTCGGTTGCTCCCAGGCGCGCAGAATGTATTGGCAAAATTCCCGGTAGCGAGGTTCGCCAGTCAGGCGGTAAAGCCACACCATAGGTTCCAGAACGCTGGTGGGCGCCATGCCCACATGGTGGCCTGCCTGGATGATGTCCCTTTTCCCCGGCCTGTCCCCAAAAGTGTTGCACAGCAAGTCGCCCATGCGCCTGCAAACAGGCAGTGGTTCCAGGTTGCCGGTATAGCGCAGATACGTGAGCAGCCCGATCAGATTGTATTTATGGGCCCAAACATCCCACTCCGTCCATCGGTCTTGAGGCAGGTAAGTGCCCAGGTAGCCATCCTCCAACTGGCACCGGGATAATTCAGCCACGGTTTGGTCCAGCTTCCGGCGCAAGGCGGGATCTCCGGTGTTAACCCAGGCCAGGGTGGCGGCGTGCAGCCATTTACCCACATGCTCGCCATCCCAGGATTGCCGGCCTGGCCGTCGCCGGTAACCTTCCAGCAGCCGGTCTGTATCGATTTTCAACAGGCGGTTTTCCGCGTTGGCGGCGATTCGCGAACCCAGCCACCCGGATAATTCCAGGCAATCAGGCTGGGTGAAGTCCTGCCGGTCGGAAATTTGAGCGATGACTTTATCAGCCACCGGAATTACTGGGGGGCGTTTCTGGCGGATGGATGAAGGTTGGTCCGGAATGGTCATCACCTGCCGTGAGTCACCCTCAGCAGCGAGCACACCGTGGGCCAAAACCGCCAGGAGCGCGGAAATTATGAATGTTGCACGGTTCATAACAAATTCCGCTGCCAGGCGTCCGGGATCGGGCTAACGCGTTAACTGAAGCTAAACGAGCTGCAATCTTTCGTCGCTGCCCAACATGGTTTCCAGATTAGGCCAACTGGCGGTGTTCATGGCGCAAAATCCACTTAAATAAATGATGACCCGTTCTTTTGGATATTTGGCCAGAAGGGCATCCACCGCGGATTTCAAAAGCGCATCGTCAATGGTGGTGGGGAAATCCTCCACGATGCCGTCCTTGTGCTGGATTTGGAGCAGGTCCAGAAATTCCTTGAGCATGGTGCTTTCGGATTTGAGGAGCCAGTTGCGGAGGAGGTCGGCGGAAACGGTTTCCATGCGGGGTCGGCTCAACATTTCGAGCATGTCCTTGTGACGCTCGGAACGGGGCTTACGCTCGTAGAAGATCGGACGCAGTTTTCTGGCCTCGGCCACCGCCACCAGGATACCCCGGTAAACCGGCTTTTCGTTTTTATAAACAAAATCCAAGATCTCCTGGGCCAACCCAGGCGTCATAAATCCAAACAACTCATGGCACTTCAGCATGGTTCCTTTCCATCCCGCATCAAACCGGATCGCTTGGTGGCTTCCAACCACCGGGCAACTCCAGGCGAGTTGCCGATTCAGTTGTTTACCATGCCTGTGGCTCGTGGCAAGCCGAAGATTAGCCAGCCAGAGGATCTTCAGGCCGATTTAACATCCTCCACGGCCTCCGGGGATGGTCATTGGCCGCCGGTGAGCTTGACGATCCGGCCTTTGTCCATGCGCTTAATCGAAAGACGCAATACGCCTGGTTGCGTTGCGAGCTTTTGGAACTCCTTCACGCTGGCCAGCGGCTGATCGTTCACATGAGTGATCAATTCAAAAGGTTTGATGCCGGCCACTGCAGCCTTGCTGCCTTGCTCCACTTTGGAAATGACCACTCCGGGTTCCTCGGAGCCGCGCTGCAAATAGCGGCGTACCTCGTAAGTGAGGTTCTTCACCGTGACCCCCAGGTTTTCAGCTTTATACCGCTCCGCAGCATCAAAATGGGCTGGGCTCGCCTCGACTTTGAAATTGCAGTTGGTCAACTGGCTGTTTTTCACGAATTCAAGGTTGAATTCATTGCCAAAACCAAGGCCCGTCAGCAATCGGGTGAAATTATTTTCCGGTGATGGCCAGGGAGAGGGAATCCGGTCGAGGAATTGTTCCGGCACTTCATCGAGCCGATCCCAAGGGAAATCCTGCAGGCGCTGGCGGTCATCTTCAATCTTGATGTCGATGGCGGAGGGTTGGGCGCGGCTGCGCACGCGCAACAGAATGTTGCCAGGTTCCAGCCCGGTTTTGGCGGCGGGCGATCCCTCGTAAACATAGGTAACCAAGGCGCCAGTTTCGCCATCGCGTGTTTCATCCGAAACCTTGTTCACCCGGGCGAGATCCTTGTTCAAGGGTTGCAGTTCCACGCCCAGCCAGGCCAGGCGGCTGTCTTCGGCTTCGGTGAGGGGCACGTTGGCAGGATCAGAGCAATCGCTCAACTGGGCGAGCGAATCCAGGACGTAGCGAAACGGAGTGGAGATGGCCTCATTGGCGGCTTCGTGGAACTCTTCAGTGGAAAGGGTTTGGCGTTCCTTCAGGGGCATGGCCAGCAAGTTGCCACTCCAGTCAAACAAAAACGTGCGGGCGTAATCCCCCACCAACTCGGGGTAAGGACGGCCTTGGGCGCGGAGTTTGTAGAAGGAGATGCCGCCCGGTTGGTAGAAGCCCACCCTTTTGCCGCCTTGCACGTTCAAATCGACGAAAAAAATCCGCTCGTCACGGTAGGTCACAATGTTCCGGCCACTGTCACCGATCACCCTGGGGAGCGGGGATTCCAGTTTGGCCAGAAAACAACCAAAATGCTTGAGCGAGGCATGGAAACGGGCCTCGACCGGCGATCCGTTGGCGGGATGGACGGTGATTTTTTCCAGGCGCGCGGTGGTTTTTGATTTCAAACTGGCCAACACCACGACTTGATCTGGTTTAACAACCACACCCAACGCATTCTGCTCAGTGCTATTGTCATCCTCTGCGCCCATGGGGGCATACCGCATTTGCTGCTCCGGGCGCTGCTTTGGGCTGCGGAAGCCGAGGGTTACTTTCAGCAACGTCTGGCTGGTCGATTTTTCCAGCTCCCGCAGGTGATCCTGAACGGTATCCATGGGTGCCCAAATCCAGTCCAACGGGGTGCCTTTCCAGGAGCCATCCAGGGGCAGTTCGGCATCGAATTGCAGGCCCACGGGGACTCCCCGGCTGTCCAGGATCAAGCCTGGTGCAGGGGACGATACGATGGCCACGCTATTGGCGCGGACAGCGATGGCGTTGGCGAGGGGGGTGATACTTTGGAGCCATTCGCCGTTTCCCGACAGGAAATGATCCAAAAGGAATGGTTCCTCACCCCGGGTGTCGAACTGCAAGGGCCGGGCGCCCGGCAAGGGGGCGGATAATTCCAGCATCAAGGCCAGTTTGTGGCGCGCGTAAGCGGACAACCGTGCGGATACACTGGCGCTGCCCAGGCGCACCCGTATTGACTGGATGAAACGAGGGTGAATCAAGGGATCTTCCAGGACCACTTTCCCATCCGCCAGCAGGTAGCCCGCCAGGGCCAGCGGGCGTTCTTCCTGGAGCATTTCAGCGGCTTGATCCACGTGGAATTTACCACAGCTGGGGCAGCGCTCAAGCAGGCCCGCCCCGCGGGGTGTTTCGCCTTTGTTCTTTTGCAGCTGGAATTCAACCACCAACAGGGATGGCGCCAGATTGGTGGCCGCGGTGGCAGTGGCGGACGACGAGGGCGCCGGGGCGCAATGGGCTGCCAGGCTGGCCAAGAGCCACAAGGCCGATACGGAAACAATAGTTTTCATTGGTTTAATGCGTGATCTGATACTACAAACGGATCGTTGCGTGTCAACCGCCAGAGCTATGGGCGCGGCCTATCCGGCTAACCGGCCCCAGGTTTGAGCCAGGTCAGCGGCGGTGGATAGTGGAAGCGCTTTTTCCCGGTTGGGCTGCCAGTTTTCCGCGGCTTTGATGGATCAGGAGGGAGCCGCCCCTTTCGGGCAGTCGGAAAATCCTTGCCGTCGATGCCGGATTACCGCCATTGTTCTGCCGTTTGCCAATGAATGCCAGTGTAACCATTGTTCCGCTGCCCAGCACCGCCCGCGAGGTGGATCGATTTTTGCGGGTGAGCTATGAGGTTTACGCAGGCGACCCGAATTGGGTGGCCCCGATGCTGATGGACCTTAAAACTGTCTTCAGCGCCCGGAATCCTTTTTTCCAGCACGCGGAGATGGCCTTGTGGGTGGCCCAGGTTGGGGGGCGGGATGTGGGCCGGATCGCGGGCATTGTGGATCACAATTACAACCAATATCACCACGAGCAGGTGGCGTTTTTCGGTTTTTTCGAATGCATTGACAATGAGCAGGTGGGCCGTGCGCTGATGGACACGGTGGTTGACTGGGCGCGGAAGAAAGGAGCGTTGCGGATTCTTGGTCCCACCAACCCTTCCACCAACGACGAGGCGGGGTTGCTGGTGCGGGGTTTTGACTCCCCCCCGGTTTTCATGATGACCTACAATCCGCCTTATTACAAAAAACTGATTGAAAGTGAGTCTTTTTATAAAATCAAGGACCTGCACGCCTACTTGATTGATCTGAAGCAAAGTCCAGTGCAACGCCTGGAGCGCATCTCCAACATCTTCGATCAGCGGCAACAGCCCATCCGCGTGCGGGCCGTGAAGAAGAAAAACCTGCGGGCGGATTTGGGCGGAATCCGGGAGGTTTATAACTCAGCTTGGGAGGACAATTGGGGCTTTGTGCCAATGACCAGCGGCGAAATGGAATTAATGGCGGAACGCCTGCTGCCCCTGTTCCGCGAAGGCCTGGTGTGGCTGGCCGAAACCGATGATGAACCGGTGGCCTTTTTGTTGGCGCTGCCGGATTTCAACGAGGCCATTCAGCCATTGCGGGGCAGACTGTTATCCCCGGGGCTATGGAAATTCCTGCCGTATTACCTGGACTGGAAGCGGCCGCGAATCTTGCGGGTCGTGGCCCTCGGCGTCAAAAAGAAATATCGCTGGAAGGGGATTGAATCAGTGATGTTTTCGCGCACCTTGCAATATGCCATCCGCGCCGGCTATGAAGCGGGTGAAGCATCCTGGATCCTGGAGGATAACATCAAGGTGCAGCGCTTGATTCAGCTTTTTGGGGGCCAGCCTTACAAGACTTACCGGCTATACGAGCGGTTGTTGGGGGATGGCCAGCCGGTTATTCAGCCTCTTTGAATGGGCGTTTTCTCAGCGGTTTTTCGGGGGCCTTGAGGCGTCCATTCCAGGCGTCCATTCCAGGCTTGAAATTCGAGGCGTTTCAGCCAGCATAAGGTCATGAGAATTTCCAATGTTACGGCCCTTTTCGTCTCTCTATTGTTATCCGTCTGCAATCCCGCCAGGGCTTCGGGAGCGGAACGCAAAATTTACGTCATCACGGACTTGGAGGGCATCAGCGGAGTTTTTTCTTTTGCTCAAACTCGCGAGACGGAAACGCCCCTGGCGCGGCAAGCCCGGGAATATTTCATGGGCGATGTCGCGGCGGTGGTCCGCGGCTTGCGGGACGGTGGTGCCACCGAAGTGGTGGTGCTCGATGGGCATGGGAACCAGGCGATCATCCCCCATTTAATGGAGCCGGGGGCTAAGTATATCACCGGTCTGCCCAGACCCCAAACTTTTCCTGGATTGGATAAAACTTGTGCGGGGTTGGTATTGTTGGGCTATCATGCCATGATGGGTACCCCGGATGGGGTGCTGCACCACACGCAATCCAGCAAAAGCGAAAACCGTTACTGGTATAATGGAGTGGAATCCGGGGAGTTGGCCCAATGCGCTGCAGTGGCAGCTCATTTCGGCGTGCCGCCGATCCTGGTAACCGGGGACGAAGCCACTTGCCGTGAGGCGGAGCGCTTTTTGGGAGGCGCCTGTGTCAAAGTGGCGGTTAAAAAGGGACTCTCACGGGAAAGCGCCATGTTATACCCTTTCGAGGAAACCCGCCGGGCATTATATGCTGGTGCGGTAAAAGCCATGGCGGCGATTCCGGACTGCAAACCGTATCAGATCGCCACTCCCATCAAGGCGAAAAAACAGTTCCTGACCTTCGAAGGATCCGCCCCTCCCAAGGTGGTAACCAAGGAGGGCCTGATTGAATCGGTGGAACGGCTACTGGAATTTTGACTGAGCCCCGCCGGTTGGCCGTTCGGCCTCCGTAAAGGCCGTCAACTCCACTTGATAAAAGTAATTTTCCCATCTTCCTTCCGGTTGCCAGCACAGGCGTGCAGGGTCAAGGAAACCCCGGCCGGTTGGAATTGCGCTTCCATCCAGCCAATCGCATCGCGATCAGAAAAGTTGTAGGCCGTTGAAGGGAGGTTGATTAATTGGATGCCATCGTGCTCGGATAGTTTCCACGTGTGCGAATGGCCAAAGATGATCGCTTTGATGTGGCGGTGGGGACGCAGCAGGGCGAATAGCCGGTCAGCGTCCAGCAAATCGCCATCGCCATCGTCCAACGTGTGGTGTACCACCAGGACTAGCGGTCGATCTGCAAAACGCTCCAAGTTGCTGGCCAGCCAAAGCCTTTGCTGGCGTCCCAGCAAGCCGGCCACTTTGTTCGATGCGAACAAGGAATCAAGAACCAGGATACGCACCACGGGATGTTCCAGCAGCGTGAGATGGCGATCCTGTACTTTGGGATGGTTTCCAGGCAAGGTGTTTCCGAAAACTTGAAGGAACTGGGTTCGGTCGTCATGGTTCCCGAGTCCGATATAAACGGGCATCTGGCTGGCCAATGGTTCCAGGAGGGTTTTGGCCTCACGGTAATCCTCAGGCTTTCCTTCAAGCCGCGCCAGGTCTCCGCTGATAACCAAGCCTGCTGGGTGCGCTGCAGCCACCGCCGGGATGATATCTTTAAGGTTCTGCCACGGATTAAAGCCCCGGTAACCGTTTTTTTGGTCGCCGGGAATGTGAGTATCAGACAGCAAGGCCAAATGGAGTTGGGATGATTCCTCTGCTGCCGCTGCGGACCCGGGCAGTTTCAGTGTTGAAACCACGGCGCCTCCCAACAGAGTGGTCGTGATAAAACTCCGGCGGTTCATCGGTTTATAAAAAATACCTGGCATATGCTTGTGTTCTGTTTCTGCTCCAATCACTTTCACCCAGCCCGGCTTTAAAGCAAGCTGGTTTTGGCCAGTTTGCACAGGTTCACCGAGTGGTTTACCGGCCTGGCCATTCAAAAAGCCGCCACTGCTCGAATTGGTGAACCGTCCAGACCATGGAAGGGCAGGGGAAAGCCTATGAAAGTGAACTCATCCGGAACGAGATCCAAATTGGCCAGACCTTCCACCAGAACCGTTTCAGCATCCCGGGCCAGAAAGATGCGGTGGATTGCCTGCCAATCGGTTCCGGGTGAAGGCATATCCATGCCCAATAAGCGAATTTTCCGGGAGACCAGGTAGCGGCAGGCGGTCAGGGTCAGGCTGGGAGCACGGGTGAAATAGCCCGGTTGTCCATGAACCTTGTCCCAACCGGTGGCTAGAATGATTTTGGCTTCGGGTTGGAGTTCGGATTCAAATGGGGACAGGTCTTCAAAACGGATGGTCCCGCCCGCCTGCCTCGGCAGTCGCAGAACGCGCCCGGGACCGTAAAACCAGTCCAAGGGCATTTGATCGATGGTTCGGCCATCAGAAAATATATGATGCATCGCATCCAGGTGGGTTCCCTGGTGGGAGCCGATGCAGATCCGGCTTACGTTACAACCGGTGGCGGCGATGGAACTGTGCTCCGTGACGGATAGTTCAGGGTCCCCCGGATAGGCGGGTTGTCCGTGAGCCAGTGGATGCGATAAATCGACGAATGGCATGGGGTAGTAATAGTTTTTATCGGCTGGACCGTCAAACCGAGAGCCACAACAACCACCGGGCCGCGTGAATCGTAAAGGAACCGCGGTTTGAAGAGCTTGGGTTAAAGCGGTGGTTCCTCCAGGCTGCTGGATCGGGTGGGGACCGGATTATGACCGTCATTGCATTGATTGGATGGTTTTGTGAAGATCCTCGCCGGCAAATGTAACCGGACGCCGGGGATGCGTGTCGTAATGGGCAGGCACGTTCCGGCGGGTGAATGGTAAAATGTTATTATGGGTCAAAAAGATATTTTATTGGAGTACTTGTATATGCAGTTCAGCAAAGCGGAACTGCCTTGGTTCATTTCCAACCTGATTCTGGCGGCGGTCCTTTCTTACCTGTTGGGCCGGATCTATGTGCGTTTTGGCTTCGCGCTCTCCAATCGCGATCTGTTCGCGCGGAATTTTGTTCTGCTCACCACCACCACGATGCTCATCATCACCGTCGTCCAATCATCGTTGGCGCTCTCGCTTGGGCTGGTTGGAGCGCTTTCGATCATCCGTTTTCGATCAGCGATCAAGGAGCCCGAGGAACTGAGTTTCTTGTTTCTGGCCATGGCCATCGGCTTGGGGCTGGGAGCCAAACAAATGGCGGTTACTGTTTCGGGCTTTGTGGTCCTGGTGGGCATCATTATCCTGAAAGCCTGGCTGGCCAAGCCTTCCAACCAGCCCAACCTTTACCTTACCATCAACTCTGAATCCCCAGGCAGCCTCACCTTGCCGCGAATCATGGATACTTTGCAGCAGCATAGCTCCAACGCCATGCTCAAGCGTTTTGACGAAACCCCGGCTTCCGTGGAGGCCTGCTTCCTCGCCAATTTCAAGAGTGTCCAGCATGTGCATCTCTGCACTGAACAACTGCGCGCCTTGGGCAAGGATATAAAGATCAGTTTCCTTGAGGAACGCGGGATTGGCGCTTAATTCGTTTCCCACGCTTCTTTGCCATGTCCCAGGCTGCCGATCCCCAATATCGCTACGAGCGCAAGCTGGTATGCGAGAATGTCAAATTATCGGAAGCTTTGCTTTGGATCAGGCTCAATCCCGCGATGTTTCGCACGGTTTTTCCGCCACGGCATATCAATAATATCTATCTCGATTCACCCGGCCTGGGGCATTACTTTGAGAACAAGGCGGGCGCCGCTAATCGCACTAAAGTGCGCATCCGCTGGTATGGGCCATTATTGGGGCGCGTGACCTCTCCCATTTTAGAATTCAAACGCAAACACGGTTTGCTCGGCACCAAGGATTCCTTTCCGCTGCCACCCTTTTCGCTGGAGAATGGGTTGAAATTCCGGGCTCTGATGGCGGTTTTTAAAAAGTCCAATTTGCACCCTCAGGCCGCTGCCGCGCTTACCTCTGAGGAGCCATCTTTGGTGAATCGTTACCACCGCCATTATTACCTTTCGGCGGACGGCGCTTTCCGTCTCACCTTGGATTCGGGCCTGGAGTATCACCCGGTTTCTCTGACGGATGCTAGTTGGCAATGCTCGGGGATAAAATCCAGCATTCTGGTGGTGGAGTTAAAATATGACCGGAAGGCGGCTCCGATGGCCGACCGCATCGCCAATAGTTTCCCCACCCGGCTCACCCGGATGTCCAAATATTGCTCCGGCATTGAAGCCATCCACGGGTGAGAATTCAAACTTACCCGATTTTTCAGTTGGCCCACGCCCTTTGACACTGCTTTGGGGTTTTATTTCAAGTCGGAATGCCGGAGGAGGATTTCCACCAAGTTCTCCAGTCCTGCTTGATCGACGGGGTCGAAGTGCTTCAGGATCGGACTATCGAGATCCAGCACTCCCCATAGGCAGCCATCTTTTATCAGCGGCACAACTATTTCTGATCGGGAGGCGGAATCGCAGGCAATATGCCCGGGGAATTCATGGACGTTTTCAACCAAGACCGTCCGCCTCCGGAAGACTGCCGCGCCGCAAACTCCCTTGCCGTGTGGAATGCGCACACAAGCAGGCTTGCCTTGGAACGGACCCAATACCAAGCCCTCATCATGCTTGCGGTAGAAGCCCGCCCAATTTAAGCCTGGCAGGGAGTGGAATAATAGCGCAGCACAATTGGCGGCGTTGGCGATAAAATCCGTTTCCCCGGCGAACAGAGCCTCAGCTTGGCTGGCCAGGCGCCGATACCAAGTGGATTTGTCCTCGCCGCCGTTGGTTTCAAGGATGAACATAAACTGATTTTCAATAGCGCCTGAGGTAACGTGTGCTGAATCACTCGGTGAACTGGAGCGCAAACAGGTCCGCATCTTTTAGATGAAACCGAAGGCGCACGGGTTTGCCAGCCCACGGGGCAAGGCTTCCACCATCCTTCCAGACTACGGTCCGGTCGATTTCATCGCCAATGATTTCCGGGCAGTCCTGCAAGGCGAATCCCGGTTGGGCTCGGCCGCTGCCATCCTGCATTTCCACCCTGATGCTGCCTGCGGCTGAGGTGGAGTAATTAAGCACCAGTTTTCGTCCGGTGAAAACCAACGGCTTGGTGATCATTTCACCCCCTGTGTAGGGGCCATTGACGGAGACAAACCCGTCCATCCGCAGGCTATATCGGCGCAAATGGATGGTCGGGTAACCCAGGTTATGGTTCACAAAAATGGATAATTCGTTGGTGCCGGCGGGAATGATGCCATGCACCGCATAATTGGCGCGCGAAGTCCAATTGCGAATATCCAAACCGGGACGGATGAAAGCCTCCATAAAGGTTCGCGGAAAATCGCCACCGCCACGAGTGGATGTCAGCACGATATCGGCGCAATCATTCCGGAAGTCGAACGCGGTGGAGGTGCCGGCTGCCTTTGCCTGGCTTTCGGTCAAAACCCGCCGGCCCGGCATGAACCGGGTGGACAGTCCCAAATAGAGGTGTGGCGTTCTGGTATAGGGCTGGATTTGGCTCGTGTAAAGGTGCTCCAAGGGATTTTCTCCGGGTTCCATATTCACCGGGGCCGTCCAATGAACGAAATCGTGGGAAGTGGTGCGGCTGATCCAGCGCACGCCATTTTTGAAAATGCGGAAATAGCACACATAGCATCCTTCTGCAGCCGACCAAAATGAGACATTTTGAGAATCGAAAGCACCCTGGGTGAAGACGGGTTCCTTTTGCAGTTCGGTCCAGTGAATGCCATCCGGGGAAACCAAGGCTATCAAACCCGGATCGCCGGTTCCGCCCAAAGCCTTAAATCGTTGCGCGGGCGCTGCTTGGGGATTGGTATCCAGAAAAGGTGCGAAGTTATGGCAGGCCCGGTGCCGGGCAAGTACCACATTATTGGCTCGCGTGCCGCGCACATTGAACAAGCCCAGTGACGGCTTTTCCCAGTTTATCCCGTTTTTGCTTTCAGCATAGCAGGTGACTTCGGTGTCCAAGTCGTGCCTGGCTTCAGGCATACCCCGGTAATAAAGGCGGTATTTCCCATCGTCTTGGATGATGGTGAAATAAGCGCAATACACACCTTCCCACGGTTCTGTGAATTCGAGAACTTTTTCCTGTGGTTGAGGGGGGTGCAGCACCAATCGGGCACCCGCCAATTGCTGGATCAGAAATTGATCCACAAACAACTCACGGCGTGAATCGATTCGTGCCGCTTCTGAAGCTCCAACCATGCCTTGGGCTAAAAGTAACCAGCCAACCAGGCCCGCATGGATTCGAAAATAAGGAGTTCTCATAAAGCATGCTCTACCCGCGAATCGTCCCTGATTCAATGAAAAATTCGGCAGCTTTGCGCTCCTCCCAAAAAAAACTCGCCGCGAAACGCATAAAACGAAATACGCGGCGAGTTTAACCTGTTGGGCGACAAGAAATCAGGGATTTCTATCCAGACCAATCCATCATAAAATGGATGGCTTCCCAAAAGCAATTGGTGTGCCAAGGTCGCAATGTGAAAATGGAAGAAGGCCGCAACCATCACGACTTGAATGGGTAATGCAAAAATATAATTTTCAGTTGCTTTGGCAACCGGGCCCTTTTTCTGTAAAACATCCCGACAAATTCCCGGCCACGCCCCAGAGAGGGTGCGTCCCAATTTCGCAACCTGTTTGTAGGCAGTAAGTTATGATCGTACGGGAGCTTGAACTTCAACTGTAAACAATTCTGACAATATATCTTCGTTTTCGATTTTGTCAGCGCTTTGGTTTTTAAAAGTCGCTTAAAGGCAACAAGTTACCATTGCGCATGAGAAGGTTCCCGGGAGTGTAAAGTTATCCGTCAAACGCCCCCTGGCGTGTTTGTTTTTTTGCGTAATCAACTGTAAGATAACGGTTTGCGAGCGAATTTCAGCGAAGGTTAATAGGGTCGTTTTTCCCCGTAAACCGTTCAATATAATGGGGAATGACCATTTCCATTAGACCGGGTTAAATAACGTGAAAATATGTGGCACGCAAAATGAAAAGCAATCATTGTACCAACTTCTTGCTTGAGGCGGTACGGCCTTTAGAGTAGATTTACACTTATATGGCGCAGGGTCTGTATTTATCACAGAAAATGCAATTGTCGCAGGTGCTGGCACCGCAGCTGCAACAGTCGCTGGCCTTGCTGCAGGCTCCCACCTTGGAACTCAAGGCGTTGGTTGAACAGGAACTCCAGCAGAATCCGGTGCTGGAAGAAATTCCCGCGATGGAAGTGCAGGTGGATGCTCGAGAGTCCCGGGGGGAGGATGACGCTCCCATCAATAATCAGAATGATCCGGCTGAGCCACCGGCGGATGTCAACGTGGATCCCACCAGTGAAAGGAGCGCCAATGAACCGGTGGATGACTTTCAAGCGGAATTCGACCGCTTGGTGCAGATGGACCAGGATTGGCGGGAGCATTTCAGCCAGACCAATGTTCCATTGCGCCAAAAGGAGGAGGACGACGAAAAACGCCAGTTTATGATGGATTCGCTGACGGTGGGCGAATCATTGCAGGAAAACCTCCTCCAGCAGCTGCGGCTTGCCGAGTTGAGCCGGAGCCAATTCACCATTGCGGAAATGATCATCGGCAATATCGATGAGCGGGGATACCTCCAAAGCTCAGTGGATGAGCTGGCATTTTCCACCAACATCACGAAGGATAAAATCGACACGGTTCTGGCGATTATCCAAACCTTTCATCCGCCGGGAGTGGGGGCCCGGGATCTTCGGGAATGCCTGATGCTTCAGTTGGAGCGGATCGGACAGCAGAACACGCTGGAATATGCGATTGTAAAGGATCACTTGGAAACGCTGGGCCGGAGGCGCTTTCCCGAAATTGCCAAGGCTCTTGGCACCGATGCTTCTGCAGTTCAGCAGGCTGCCGAGCGCATCAGTCATTTGGAACCGCATCCCGGCCGGGAATTTCTCCCGGAGGACAACCAATATATCGTCCCGGAGATTTTTGTGCAGAAGGCGGGGGACGAATTCGTCGTCAATACCAATAACGATTACATGCCCCACCTGCGGATCAGCAACGCCTACAAAGATTTAATGTCGCAGGGGAGCAGCACCAACGAGGTGCGGGATTATATTCGCGATAAAATCCGCGCCGGTAAGTTCCTCATCAAAAGTTTGTATCAACGGCAACAGACGATGCTGAGCATCGCCAGGGAAATCGTCAAGCGCCAGCAGGATTTCCTGAAGTTTGGATCCACCCACCTTAAACCGATGACCATGCTGCAGGTGGCTGAAATCGTGGGGGTTCACGAAACCACCGTCAGTCGTGCGGTTTCCGGCAAATATATGGAAACACCGCAGGGCGTGTTTGAACTGAAATACTTTTTCACCTCCGGAATTCAAACTACTGATGGCGTGGGCATGTCCAACACCAGCATCAAGGAGGTGCTGTTGGATATGGTGAAAAAGGAGGATGGCCGCCACCCGCTTTCCGATGACCAAATCGTGAAGATTCTCAAGGATAAGGGGATCATGATTGCCCGCCGCACGGTTGCCAAATACCGTGCTGAACTCAATATTCTCCCCTCCACACTCCGCCGGACTTATTGAACAGCCTGCGGCGTGTCCCAGCCATCGGTATAGCCATGCTGGCTGGATCTATTGGGGCCAAGCCTTCCCCATTAGCCACTTGCTGATCTTCAAGAAAATGTTCGCGGATGACTTCGCGTCTTGCGCCACTATCTCTTCCCGAATCCATGGCCACGGCTGGGTATCCCGCCGTTGACGGACAGGCTTGGGAATGTTTTTCAGGCTGAAACGCCGCCGGGGAATTTTGCCTGCGCGCCGGGGATGGATTATGGTGGATCAGGATGATAAAGTTTTTTGCCCGGAATATCGATGTGCGCGGACGCCTGGCACGGTTGGCCACGGCGATGGTATTGGTCCTTTTAGGGGTGGTCCTCTGGCGTTACGTGGCGGTGTGGGCGGGTGTAATAACGATTCTGGCCGCCGGATTCACCTTTTTCGAGGCGGCCCGCGGATGGTGTGTTCTGCGGGCTTGCGGTATCAAAACCAAGCTGTGAACGCCCGTTTTAGCCGGGCGCGGAACGGTGATTATGTCAATTGATTGCGGTTTTCGTATACTTTGAGGATGGCGTCAGCGATGTCATCCATGTCGGCTCGGGAGGCGAGCAGGGGACCCGAGGCCCAAAGCATGGCCATTTCCTGGCATACACGGTCGCAGTTGGGGCAGCTTAACTCATCCCGGTATTGCTGGAGCCGAGCAGCGGAATACATTTTTTGGTAAACTTTGTTTCGCAGAACATGGTCCACCCACGGTTCCCGATGCAGGCCGCGCTCAATATACGGGCTCAGGCTGATTCCTTCCGCATTAAGCGCCTTTAGGAACCGGCTGCGATCCAGGTTGTTGAAGTGCTCCTTGTGGTAGCTCATCGCATAGAGATAGAAGGAACCACTGGTGGTGCCGGGATAGAGCTTTTGGGGGGTCACCACCGGGCAGCCCTTCAGGCGTGCGGTCAGGTGGGCCGCGTTTTCATTGCGGCGGCGGAATCGTTCCTGGACTCCCGCCATCTGGGCCAGCAGGATCGCTGCTTCAAATTCGTTCATCCGGTATTTGGGGCCGATCAATTCCGTGCGCCCGTTGCGGGCAGTGCCGTGGTTGTGAACCGTATAGCACTTGTCCATGAGTTCTTCATTGTCCCCGATGATGGCCCCGCCCTCACCGCAGGCAATGGTTTTGGAGGTCTGGAAGCTGAAGCAACCCAGTGCTCCGATAGCTCCCAGCTTTTTACCCTGGTATTCTGACAAATGTGCCTGGGCGGCGTCTTCGATCACCGCCAGGTTGTGCTTTTTGGCGAGGGCCATGATTTTTTCCAAATGAGCCGGCTGGCCCATCATGTGCACGGGCATGATGGCCCGGGTGTTTTCGTTGATGCGACGCTCCACCTCGGCCGGGTCCAACTGATAGGATTCAGGATCCAAATCGGCCATCACTGGCAAGGCACGGCTGGAGAGAATACCCGAAATGGTGCCCGGATCGGTATATGGGGAGGTAATAACTTCATCTCCCGGGCCGATACCGAGGGCCTCCACACAAGTGTGGAGCGATTGAGTGCCCGACCCGGTAGCCACGCAGAACCGGGTGCCCATCAAACGGGCGTATTCTTTTTCGAAGGTGGCCACCGCGCCGTTGGCGGATTGGATCCGGCACCAAATCCCGCTCTTGGCGGTCTTGGTTGCAGCCTCCACGACTTGATCATCGATATGCGGCCAGTCGGGCCAGCTTTTGTTGGCCCGGATCGGGTCCCCACCCAGGATCGCCAGTTTGCCGGAGGTTCGCGTAAGAACAGCGAAGGCCGGAATGGCGGTGGAGGCTGCTGCTGCCACCGAACTGGCGGCTGCCGTGGCTATGAATTGCCTTCGATTTAAATCTTCTTTTTTCATACGCTTGGCTCCTGTTGGGATCTAATTCTCAGCGGCAAAGTTAATCCCCCCACGAGTCTGGTTCAAGCGCATTCCATTGCCGTCGGTTCAAGCTGGGAATGGACGACTGCTTCTTTTCCCTTGGAAAAGCTGGCCACCCACTCGGCGTGATGCCATTATCCCTTGGTGGGAATGACTGGTAAACGGGGCAACTATGGGATTGTTCCCTGGGCATCAGCGCCACGACACCCGACAAGAAACTTGATGGGATGGATGGAGAATTTAAATTTGCCTGTCCGGCCTGCGGCCAGCGCCTTGCCTGCGACACCGGACAAGCCGGGGTGGTCATCCAGTGCCCTGCCTGCCAGGAAATGCTGGCCGTGCCTACTTTTGGACTGCCCACCAGGGAGGCGTCCCGAGCGGAACCTGGCTCGTTTCCGGCAAGCCGGGCGGATCGGGACACTTGGATAAGCCTGGCAGCGGGCTTGGGGATCGCCTTTCTGGCGGTGCTGTTTCCTTTTTTAGGATGGGTTTTCCATTACCTCGGGACGATCATCCATGAACTGGGGCACTGGGTGGTTCTGCTCCTGTTTGCCTACCCCTCAGTGCCCGTTTTCCATTTTGTGGAAGGGGGCGCCACCGTGAGTTTTTCCCGCATGCCCTTGCTTCTGCTGGCGGTCTATGGGGCCTGGATTCACCTGCTCTGGCGGAACCGGGGCCACCGGCTGGTGCTGGTTGGGCTGGGTGGCCTGTTCGCGGGCTATGTTTTATTGGCCCACACCGGGCTCGACAAACTGGTCACCCTGGCAGCGGGGCATGCCGCCCAGTTATTGGTAGCCGGGGTATTTCTCTACCGTGCCTGGGCCAGAGCGGCCATCCTGGCCGCGATGGAACGTCCACTTTATGCTGCTCTGGGTTTTCACATGGTGGGTGTGCAACTGGCCTTTGCTGTCAGTGTCCTGTGGGATGGCACTGCCCGCAATGCCTATATCCACCGCGAGAATGCGGTCAATGATTTCATGGCACTGCAAAATCAGGCCGGTGTGCCTCTCGACCTCTCACTGGCAGTAATTCTGGTATGCGCCATGGCAGTGCCGGTCATCAGCTTCCTGGCCTTCCGCTACCGGGCCTGGTGGGCGGACAAAGTCCAGCAACTGGTTGGGCGCGGCTGAATCTGAAAGCGATGCCGTAAACAGCGTTTCCTTTTGCCGTGAAGCAATTTTTTAACCCGAACTCCGAGATAGAAAATGAGGTCGTAATGCGCAACCTCCTGAGGCTATAAGGTTTAATGCAAAACAAACCCGCTTCAGACTCGCACAAAACGACCCCCATCGAAATTAGCGCCCTGTTCGGCCGAG
>CAIMWS010000020.1 GCA_903845125.1 uncultured Verrucomicrobiota bacterium | reverse complement strand
TCGCCGTTTTGGCTGTGATCTGGGCTTTGCCTGCCCTGGTTTCCCCGTGCAGTCCGATCGTGGCGGCGGTCAGCGCCGGCAGCGCGCAGTGCAGTCAATGCTGTACC
The DNA here is from genome assembly GCA_903845125.1 of uncultured Verrucomicrobiota bacterium. Classification (GTDB taxonomy): domain Bacteria; phylum Verrucomicrobiota; class Verrucomicrobiia; order Limisphaerales; family UBA1319; genus CAIMWS01. The sequence goes on along the minus strand of CAIMWS010000020.1, from coordinate 3,403 downwards.
TGGTGGGAGCCTGCGCCTTGTTCATTGTGCAGCGCCGCCGACCAGGCCGCTGGCAAGTGCAAGGGCTGCTGCTTTGCTTATGAACCATGCAACTGCGTCACGCCCCCGCCCGACCCGGACACTCCCACCCCGGTGCCGCCCACCAAAACACCCACATCCACCCCAACCCGGACACCGACCCCTACGCCAACCTTTACGTTGACGCCTACGAATACATCTACGCCAACCGCTACCCCAACATCGACGTTCACGCCGACGCCTACCAATACGGCCACGCCCACCCCCACACCGCTGCCACCGGCAATTACCGCAACCCTGTCTTGCTCACGTTGGGGCGAAAATGGTTGGTGTGTGGAAGGAGCGCAGCTGGTTTTGAATGCCTCCGACCCGCAGGGCTTTTCCCTGTCCATCTCTGGCAATGCGGGTGCTTTGCCCATTTCCTGCGGCGCTTCCTGTATTGTGAACCTGCCGGAGGGGAGTGGTACGGCTGACTTCACCGTTACTTCAGCATCCGGGCGCGCGGCTTCCGGCAGCCAGGCTTGGAAGTATGATGCCTCCCTGCCAACATCCGCCGTGCAGTTGGACGGCTCGGCGGGGTCAAACGGCTGGTATGTTTCCGCCGTAGATGTTTCCGGGGTCGGGAGCGATGCGGTTTCAGGAGTGGATACGGTGGTAATCAGCGTAAACGGCGGCGCATGGCAGCCGGGCGCTGCCCTTACGGATGGAACTTACCAGGTGCAGGCCCGCGTGGTGGACCAGGCCGGCTGGGATACGCTGTCGGCTGTCCAGACGGTGCGGGTGGATGCGACCAAGCCCGGCCTGACAATGACATCTTCCGGCACCAAGGGCGGCGGGGATTTCTTCCGCTCAGCCGTGACGGTTTCCCTTACGGCTGACGATGCCGGCTCCGGTGTGGCGTTGGTGGAATATCGCCTTGATGGGCAGGATTGGATGGCCGGAAACAGCGTCACCATCACGGCAGATGGCAATCACGGACTCGAAGGCCGCGTGACCGATAAGGCTGGCAATGTGACCCTGAGCGGAACGGTGGTGCATATTGACACCGTCCCACCGGTGGCTGCTTTCATCATGCCAGCGCCAGGTTCAACCATGCCGGCAAAAGATGTGGTGATGATCGGCGGGAAGGTTTCGGATGTCGGTTCGGGTGTTGCCGGGGTGGAGTTATCCCTCGATGGTGGCAAAACCTGGCAGGCGCTGACACTCGTGAATGAGATCTGGCGCTATGACTGGTACACCACACCGCTTCCCAATGGCCCCTACCCGGTGATAGCCCGCGCCAGGGACATTGCCGGCAATGTGCAGTCGCCGGGAACAACGGTGACCATCCTTGCCGCCAACCATCCGCCCTTTGTAAAGGTACAAGAGCGCTGGAACATATGGGAGTCGGGTGTAGTTTCCGTTCGGGATAACGGCGGCATTCCGGTGGATGGCGTGCGCATTACCATCCGCGATCCCCAAGGACGCTGGCCGGCGGTGGTGCAAGAATATTCGCTGCGCAACCTGCCGGGGAGTATTACCTGGAATCGCCGGTTTGGGGACGGCACACTCGCGCCGTCTGGCGAGTATGAAGTTATTGTGGAAGCCTGGGATGGTTATGGCAACCAGGCAACGGATAAGGGCGTGATTGTTATCCCCTTTGTGGCAGGCGCAACGGTAACAGCAATGCCAGGTGTAACGCCCTCACCAAGCCCGACAGCGACCAATACCGATGTGCCGACAAAGGTGATTAAGCCAACCCAGGTTGTATTGCCAACGGCTGCGCCGACAATTCAACCCACCCCAGAGCCTACGGTGGAACAGCCTGACAAGCCGCTTTCCTTCTGGCCGGTGTTTGGATTGTTGGGACTGATGTTGGCTTTGGCTTCTGCTGCTGTGGCGGATGGCCGGCCGCGCGCTTTGGCGCGCATGAAGGAAACGTTCAATCAAATCATGAAGAATCAAGGAGAATAAGGAAATGGATGCTGTATTTGCAATACTCGTTTTGGGCGCGGTGATTTTCTTCGGCGCGCTGATCAGCGCCGGCAATGAACGCCAGCGCAAAGCCCTGGAAGGAATCCGAGAACAGACTGCACAGTGGGCGATGCAGGATTTGCACCTAAAGCGCGAAAAACTGGCTCGTGAAGTGAAAGTGGATGATCCGCTTGCCTGGCTCAACCAGGTGGTGGCGAAAGTCTGCGGTGAAAATCTGGGGCTAACCGTAACTGAAGTGTTTGATGATCCCCAAGCGCTTATGTGCAACGACAAAAATGGACACAAAGTGGTTTTTTCGCCGGTTTCTCCAGACAAAATTCGACTCATGCCCCAACACAATAAAAATCAGTTGTTGCGAATGGGAAAAGTTCACCCGCTCTTTAAATTACCCAGAGACATTCGCCCAAAAGAGATATCTGTTCTGAATGGCGGGGTGCTTTTCGATTTAGAACTTATGCTAGCTTGGCCTATTCTCTCTGGGGGAAAAATCCAATCGACGGAACGTATATGGATATATTTTTGTCCATAACCCAATGAGCAAAAGTTAGCAAAGCATCTGAGCGAAAAACAGAATCTCGACAGTATCGAGATTCTGTTTTTCGCTCAGAAAGAATCTGTATTTATTTTTGCTTGAATGTTTATACATCTGGCAATATTAAACTCTAGCACAACTATAAAGATGCCCAGTCAAGCCAACGCGCCCGGAAACCTCATCACTGAGAGTAGATATTTGAGGCCTTATTCTGCAAAAATCAATTAACGCTTGATATTGAAGCGTGAAACAGAAAAGTCTTGTTTAAATTCTTGCGTCATTTTTTGGAATTGTTCACGTTGATCATCAAGAAGCGCTTGGGCAGGATCTTGCAACGCATTTTGGTATTTTTCCATCCTTTCACAGCGTTCCATTGGTGTCCTTGCATTTAACATGCTGCTTTCTAATTCACGAAGAATTTGAAATATAGTGCGCATTTAATCTCCTTTAGAGTAACTGTTGTGCAATCAGATACGATACGGCAAAAGAACGGGGTAAAACATTAAGAAATCCCTTTGTTCTATCGGACCGTTTTACGCTTGGTAAAGATGCTTTAGGAATAGCAAGTACCTTTTGCCCGCAAGGGCGTCGTGTTCACTAAACTTTACCAGCCTGGCGACCCGGCCGTATGTCGTTGTCCATGTGACAATACGCAACGTTCGAATAATTTGGTGCAGGTATTCGAAACTCAAATACCGATCAGGTCACCATCCCACGTCAGGTATTTCTTGTAATTGTTTCTCAACCGTACATCTGAAGTAAAAGGTCAGTCATAAAGTACACTTTGCGGTGACCAAACCAAAAAGTGGAGCCAAATGACTGACCGCTACAGAGTATACACAAAAGTTTTGAAAGTGCTGAAGGAAATGTTGACCTTAT
>CAIMWS010000019.1 GCA_903845125.1 uncultured Verrucomicrobiota bacterium | reverse complement strand
GGTTCACCGTCTGGCTGGCCGGTTGCTGGGTGATGGTGACCGCCGTGTTCAGGCTCAAGGTCGCGGCGGCACTGGCCACCGTGCCTACCACGTTGCCCACCTCCACGGTGTAAACGCCGGCCTGGGCGGCCATCACATTGTTCAGCGCCAGGCTGGCCGCCGTGGCCCCCCCGATGGGCGAACCGTTGAATTTCCACTGATAAGTAAGCGGCCCGGTCCCGGTGGCCGCCACCATGAAGGTCACGCTGGCCCCGGGATTGACGGTCTGGCTGGCCGGTTGCTGCGTGATGGCCACCGGAGTGTTGACACTCAAGATGGCGGCCGCGCTGACCACCGTTCCCGCCGTGCTGATCACATCCACCGCGTAAGCCCCGGCACTGGCGGCGGACACATTATTCAAGGTCAGGCTGGGGGAAACCGCACCGGGGATCGGCACCCCATTAAACCGCCACTGGTAGCCCAGCAGGCTGTTGCCAGCGGCCGCAACGGAGAAGGTCACGCTCGACCCGGGATTCACCGCCTGGCTGGCCGGCTGCTGGGTGATGGTCGCCGCCGTGCTCAGGCTTAAAACCGCCGCCGCACTGGTGGTGGACCCCACGACGTTGCCCACCATCACGGAGTAATTCCCCAAGCTGGTGGCGGCCACGTTATGGATCGTCAGGCTGGCCGCATTGGCGCCCGGGATGGCCACGCCGTTGAACATCCATTGATAGGTGAAAGGCGTGGTCCCGGCAGCCACGACCACGAAGGTCGCGCTGGAACCTGGATTCACCGCCTGGCTGGCCGGCTGCTGGGTGATGACCGGCACCGTGTTGACACCCAAAGTGGCGATGGCGCTGACCACGGTTCCCAGCACGTTGCTGGCTTCCACCGCGTATTCCCCCGCATGGGCGGCCGTGATGCTGTTCACGGTCAGGCTGGCCGCATTGGCGCCCGGGATGGCCACGCCATTGAAACGCCATTGGTAGGCAATGGGCGCGGTCCCGGTGACCGCCACGGAGAAGGTCAGGCTGGCCCCCGGGTTCACCATCTGGCTGTCCGGCTGGCGGGTGATCACCACGGGCCGGTTGACACTGAGGATCGCCGCCAGGCTCGTCACGGTCCCCACCGCATTGACCACCTCCACGGTGTAGCTGCCCTCCTGGGCGGTCGTCACCTGGGTCAGGGATAGGCTGTCCGAATCGGCGCCGGCCAGGAGCACCCCATTGAACTTCCACCGGTAAACCAGCGGCGGGGTGCCGATGGCGGCCACCGTAAAGCTCACATTGGCCCCGGGATTGACCACCTGGCTGACCGGGTGCTGAGTGATCAGCGTGGGGGTGACGGGCGTTCCTTCCAGGCTCCAGAATCCGGGCGCCACCGAGAAAGTGCCCCCGCCCATGGCCTCGGTCTGGACCTGCCCCAAGGTGTCCGTTACTGAATAGCGGCCGCCGGAGCTGGAGCCGCCGCCCGCGACTGCGACATCCCAATCCACACCGGGCGCCCCGGCCAGGGCTGGCAGTGAAAAAAACAGGGGGAAGGCCAGGCAGGCCGCCAAGCGACGGCAGGCGGTAGGAATGTTCATGGTTTTTCCGGGCTAAGCTGGGCCGCCAGGGGGGCGTTGGTTGGAGTGGACAGGGCGGCTTCCGCCGCTTTTTCGGGCCAGAATTTCTGCTCCACAACCTGCCCCAGGTGCATCCGCGCCTGGGCCTTCAACTGGCCGTTCGGATAAAAGGCGCGGGAGAGGCCGTGGGGCTGGCCGTCCTTCATCGAGATTTCCTCCGCGAGGGCGCCCTCCGGGTGCCAGCGGCGGAAGGTGCCTTGGATTTTCCCCTCCACAATGTCGGCCTCCGACTGTTTGGCGCCATTCTCGTACCATTTGGTCCGGCGCCCGTGAGAGACGCCAGCCTGGAACCATTCCTGGATCTGCTGTTGTCCATTGGTATGCCAGCCCATGGTGAGCCCCTCCAGCAGTCCGTTGGAGACTGCCGAGCGGCATTTCAGCCGCCCGTTTTCGTAGCTGTCTGCCATCCACCCGGTGTAAGGGGAGCCAGCCCCTGGCCGGTAGAAGCGCCCATCAACCTGCGTGAGTTGTGCGCGAGTCACCTCCGGCAAGCTGGCCGCAGGTGGCGTGCGCCAGTGGCGCAGAACCACCGCCGCGGCCGCGCAGACCAGGACACTGAGACCAATGATCCAGAGACGGGACCGCAGGCTGGGGTTCATAGGAGCGCAAGCCGCCGCCTTATTGGACTATGAGCTTGAAAAAAGCCCGTTCCGAAACCGGCTGGCCGTCGGGTGAGACGACTTCCGCGCGCACCACGCGGACATCGACGGCGGTATAAGTGCGCATCACGGAGTCGTCCGCGGCGCCATCCACCACGCGGAAGTCCACCGGAGTCCAATTCTGCATGTCATTGCTCGCCAGGATGCCATAGGAACGCCCCCGGATGGCCATGAAATCCATTTGCGGCCTACCCTGGTTCATGCCGGCCATGGTTAGTGGCAAACCGTCCAGCGGATCGAAGGCGTAAGTGCCGGCCAGGTACTCCTGCAGGTTGGTCAGGCCGTCACCATCGGAGTCAGCGCCCGGCTTGATGTCGGCCAGGGTCAACTTCCCTCCCAACCGGTCGATCAAGGCCCGCTCCCAGGCATCGGGCAAGCCGTCGCCGTCGGAGTCCT
>CAIMWS010000018.1 GCA_903845125.1 uncultured Verrucomicrobiota bacterium | reverse complement strand
GCAGCCGGTGCCGACGAATGGGCAGGATGCCCAGGCAACACTGTCAACTCACGGATTAATGAATTGCTTTAACTTTTAAATGGCCGGTCTTGCGCTGGCGGGATCGATTCAATAATCAACCCAGACATGTTCCTCCCAGCCTGGCCCAAGGCATTTTTACTGCTAAAAATGAATTTTTCCCCCACTTGGGCCCGGATGAAAGACCATTCGTCCAAAACGGACTGGAATGACCTGCTTCGTCAACGCGCCCGCTAAAGTTCGCTTCGTCTTCCCATTACGTCTGCCTTCTCGGAATCCCCTCCTTGGAACCAAAACATTCCTGCTTGGAAAGAAAGTCCCCTCCTCCCTCCTGTCGAGCGGATCACTTTTCAGGAGCGCAGGTGGATCAATTTTGGTGAGCACCCCATCAGCCCTGAGTCATGTCCGGCGTACCAAAAAAAACGCCGCTCCTCAGAGCGGCGTTTGTGGAGAAATATGTTTTATTGGTTATCAGGCTTTCCCATCCGCGGGGATGCGCATCCCGTAGAAGGAACGGTAGACAAAGAGCAGCGCAATCACGAATAAGGTGGCGCCAATGGCGGTCTTTAAACTCTGGTTCTGCATGGTCACTGCGATTTCCACGGCGAGCAGGCCAAACAGCGTGGTGAATTTAATCACGGGATTCAACGAAACCGAGGAGGTGTCCTTGAACGGATCGCCCACCGTGTCACCCACGACGGTGGCGGCGTGGAGGTCGGTGCCTTTCTTGCGCAGATCCACTTCCACGATTTTCTTGGCGTTATCCCAAGCGCCGCCGGCGTTGGCCATGAAGATGGCTTGGAACAACCCGAAGAAGGCGATGGCGATCAAATAACCAATGAAGAAGAAGGGATTGAAGAACGGCAGGGCCAGCGACATGCAGAAGATGACCACAAAGATGTTCACCATGCCTTTTTGGGCATAGACGGTGCAGATGCGCACCACTTCCTTGCTATCCGCCACCGAAGCTTTCGCCGCATCCAATTTGATGTGGTCCTTGATGTAAACCACCGCCCGGTATGCGCCGGTAACCACCGCCTGGGTGGAAGCGCCGGTGAACCAGTAAACCACCGAACCACCCATGAGCAACCCGAGGATCACTTCCGGCTGCACCAAGCTCAACTGGGAGATCACGTTGCCATATACAGATTGCAGGAGCATGATAATGCCGAACACCATCGTCGTGGCACCCACCACGGCGGTGCCGATCAAAACCGGTTTGGCAGTGGCTTTGAAGGTGTTGCCGGCGCCATCCCCTTTTTCCAGCTGGTATTTGGCGTTTTCAAAATCAGGATCGAAGCCGAAATCCTTCTTGATGCCTTCCTTGACATTCTTGATCCCCTCAATCTGGCTCAATTCATAAACCGATTGGGCATTGTCAGTCACCGGCCCATAGCTATCCACCGCAATGGTGACCGGCCCCATGCCGAGGAACCCGAAGGCGACCAAACCGAAGGCAAAAATCGGGGCCGCGAAAGCCAGGTCTTTGGGCATCAGGGACATGATGGATGAATCCTGGGAGAAATGGTAGGCCACCATCATCAGCCCCATGATGACCAACCCTTGCCAGAAAGCCGAGAAGTTGCCGCAGACGAATCCGGAAAGGACGTTCAATGAGGCGCCACCGTGGTTGGAGCAGTTGACCACTTCCTTCACATGGCGCGAGCTGGTGCTGGTGAAGATTTTGGTGAATTCAGGAATCAAAGCCCCGGCCACCGTGCCGCAGCTGATGATGATCGATAGGATCCACCACAAGTTGCCCAAGTTGGTCTGGTTCGCCAGCAATAAATAACTGGCCGCGAAGGTGATGATGATCGACACCGCCGAGGTAATCCAAACCAGGTGGGTCAGCGGGGCTTCAAAATCGAAATCTTTTTTGCCGCCAAACATTCCCTTGCTGAGGGCTTCATTGATGAAATAAGAGACTAGCGAGGTCACAATCATCAGGCTGCGCATCGTGAAGAGCCAGATGATTAACTGGCCGCACACGGCCGTATTGCCGATCAAGGCCAGGGCCAGAAAGGCCACCAAGGCCACGCCGGTCACCCCATAGGTTTCAAAACCGTCCGCCGTCGGTCCCACGCTATCTCCCGCGTTGTCACCCGTGCAATCCGCGATCACCCCGGGATTCTTGGGATCGTCTTCCGGCAGCTTGAACACAATCTTCATGAGATCGGAACCGATATCGGCAATCTTGGTGAAAATGCCGCCACAGATGCGCAAGGCGCTCGCGCCCAGCGATTCACCGATGGCAAACCCAATGAAACACGGCCCCACCAATTCCTTGGGCAGGAAAACCAGGATGCAGATCATGAAGAACAATTCCACGCACACCAGCAGCAAACCCACGCTCATGCCCGAACGCAGCGGAATGCCCAAGGTGTTCAGCGGATTGCCGCGCAGAGCCGAAAAGGCCGTGCGTGAATTGGCGACCGTGTTGATCCGGATACCAAACCAAGCCACGCTATAGGAACCCAGGATGCCCAAAATGGAACTAGCCAGAATGATCAAACCGTGATTAATCAACTGGCCGTGGGTCAAATGGTTTTTCGGGTCGTTCCAAGGCAAACCGACAAAGTAATAGAAAATACAGACCGCAATGAGCAACCACAAGCCCATCAGGAACTTGCCTTGCTGCAGCAAATAGGTTTTGCAGGTCTCCCATATGATGTTGGAAACGTTCCGCATGGAGTCGTGAACCGGCAAGGCATTGGTTTGCTGGTATTGAACCAAGCCGAATATGGCTCCCACCAAGCAGATGCCAATGCCCATATACATGAGCAGAAAGCCGGAAACTGAGACGCCGAAGATATTGAAACTGACCGAGTCCAGGGGCGGGATTTTTATGTCCGCCTCACTGGCCAGGGCGCTCATCGCCCCCATGCTGAGTAACAGGGCGAGTGGCACGCCCCATTTGCGTATCGTTTTAGACAACATATTAGTTTTTTTCTTTTTTTCTTTGTTCGGTTCTTCCCGAAACAAAATTAAACCATTGGCACTATGGGAAGCCGGATTCCATGTCAAGCGTATTCGCCGTTAATCCATCGTTCCCAACGCTTTGCAAAAAGCCCGCCAACCGCGTAACCGACCCGTTACAAGGCCTTTACGCAACATAACACCAACTACTCATCACAACTTTGCAACCATTAGCTGAATTGATTGTTTCAGCGGGCGTTAAGTTGCCCATATTCCATTCCATTTACAAGTGTTCTATTGCCTCAAAATAAATTCCCCCGGGCCGTGTTCCTCCATTTTGGGCGGGAAGTGACTGCGCCGCAGATTTTTGCGCAAGACGAGAAGCAAACCAAGAGCATATTTTGAACACCTCTGCCGGCGGCGAATGACGATGGTCTTGAACAAAAAGAGATCCAGCAAGCACGACTGCACGTCATGGACAACGGCTGCGATTCCCCCTCTGAATGACTCGCCCGCCAAGGTATTCCCCAATGCAAAAGGCTCCCCGTAGGGAGCCTTTGAACCAGCTGCTTCCGCCGCCAGCGGATAATTATAAATGACTAATGACCAAATACTTAAATACTGGCACCCTTATTTTGCCAGCGCTTTTTCCACCGCCTTTTCCAAGGCTTCACCGCGCAAATCCTTGGCGAGGATTTTGCCCTCGGTATCAATCAGATAAGTCGCTGGAATGCTGTTCACCCCATACTGGCCCGCCAGCTTGCACTGCCAGCCCTTGCCATCGAAGTACTGTGCCCAGGTCATTCCTTTTTCTTTGAGGAAACCGGTCAGTTTATCTTTTTCCTTGTCCAAGCTGATGCCGATGATTTCAAAACCCTTGGCATGGAACTTCTCATAGGTTTTCAAAACATTGGGCAATTCGCCCACGCAAGGGCCGCACCAGGTAGCCCAAAAATCAACCAAGACGACCTTGCCTTTGAAATTGCCGACCGACAGGGGTTTGCCATCCAAATCCGTTTCCTTGAAATCAGGGAAGACGGTGCCCACCGCCAATGAACGCTGGATTTTTTTGGCCGCTTCCTGCTGTTTCAACTGTCCAAGGATTTGATCCACTGCTTTGCCACGGTTGGTTTCCGGGAAATCCTTCTTGAGCTGGTTGATCAGTTCCGCACCTTTTACCTCATCATCAAAAACTTGCAGGAAGAGCATGGCCTTCATGAAAAGGATTTCCGCCACATCGTCTGTTTTCTCATCCTTATGCTGGGCCAGGATGACATCAAATTTCTTTATGGATTCCGCCAATTCAGCTTCGGTTTTCTTCCCGGCTTTCAGTTGATCGGTGATTTCGCCAACCAGTTCCTTCAGCTGATCCTTGGGATTTTTTGCAGAATCCGCGGCCTGGGATGGCAGGGGCGCGAGCCATAAGCTGGCAGCCAATATCAATAGGATGCATTTTTTCATAGTTCTTGATTCTCTTGGATTTTCCAAACCACGCAGTCTCAGCCAAAACCAAGTTAAGTCAAACGAATATTAGCATTGAGGATGAGTTAATTCTTCCCCCCTTTGGACCCGACATTCAAATCGTGCTTATTTCCCCGGCGAATGCTCCGGCGGCTTGGACATGACAACCGGTTTTACATTCATGACATTGAACCCGTATTCGGACAACAAATTCAACAAGGCGGGCAAAACCACCAAGGCGGCCACCATACAGGTTGTGGTACCAATGGACATCACCAATCCCAGGCTGCGGATGCCCTGGTGTTCAGCGAGGATCAAACTCCCAAAACCGGCCACCGTCGTCAGTGCAGACACAATCACCGCCAGGCCGGTGCTTTTTGCAAGAATGTCGGGTGATGGTTCCTCCAGGTAGCGGTTCAGAATATGGATGCCGCTGGTTACCCCCACTCCCACCACCAGAGGCAAAGTCATGATATTGGCCGGATTAAAGGGGATCTCGAACCACCCCATGATGCCCACCATCCAAAGGGTTCCGATACCCACGGGAAGCATGGCGAGGAAGACACAGGTCAAGCTGCGGAAATGGGCTAATACCAGGAAAGCAATAACCCCGGTGGCATAATAGGCAGCCTGTTCGTAGCTGTCCTTCAGCAAAGTGGTGTATTCAAAGAGTTGGACCGGTGTCCCGGTCACGTTGGGATCCACTTTCCGCAATTCTTCCACGAAGGCCCTTTGGTTTTCCCTTTGCCAAACATCGAATTTGGGGAAGACCTGAAGGAGTAATTTGCCCGTGCGGCCAATAAACCGGTTGCGCAGCGCGGGCGGAAGATCTGAAGATTTCAGCGGGCCGCTGTCATCCTGGGTGCGCAAGGTTTGGAAAGTGTTCCGGACATCGGTGAACAAAGCGCGCTGGAAGGCTCCCAACCGGCTTTCCACGAGCCGGGGATCAGCCAGCAATAACCGGTCACGCAATTTTACGACGGCGCCCCGCAAACCCGAAAGCCCCTTTTCGACATCCAATTCATCAGACTTCAGGTCCGTGGGAGAAGAATTGGTGCCGGTGGTTTCAGCCATGGAAGCATTGGTTGCCGCCGGAACCGCGGCGATAATGGCTTTATTGGAAGGAACCGTGCCTGAAGGCTTTTGAAACGCATTTTTCAGGCGTTGCTCCCAGTATTTTTCATTCTCTTTTTTCATGATGGTTTGCACTTCCTTCACCGCCAGGCCCAAGTAGCCTTGCAGTGCGTGCAACCGCAGATTCAGTTCCTCCATGTCCAGGACGTTCGTATCGGTTTGGATCACCGGAAAGCCGGCCAAGAGCTTTTTAATTTCACCAATGACACGAAGTTTTTCAGATGGATTCCCAGTCATGAAAGAGTGCATAGACTTCACGCTGGCGACGGTGTTCATATTCGTTAACCGCCTTTCCAAGGCGGCTGCCTCAGGCAGGGAGTTCGCCACTACGGCGCCGTAAAGGACGGAATTGGTGGCGGAGTTGATCAATTTTTTCTCGGTGATCACCGCCGGCAATCCTGCGCTTTGCATATTAAGCAGGTTGTAGTCGAAGAAGACCTTGGAACACCGCCATAGCGCCAGATAACTCAGGGCACAGACCACCACCATGGTCCAACCGGGATGCCCAAGCCAAACCTGCTCCAAATGGGCGCGAAAATCCACTTGCCGGGAGAAATTTTGGTCTGCCACTAAGGTGGGTTTCTCCCGAAGCAAAAGAATTGGGAATAAAATCATCATGGGCACCAGGCAAATCAACAAACCGCCCCCGCTGATGATGCCCATTTCCTGGATGCCTTTGAAATCGGTGATGCCCATGGCCAGGAAGGCGCTGGCCGTGGTAAAGCAACCGGTATAAATCCCCAATCCGGTGAATACCAAGGCTTTGGTAAGCGCTTCCTTTTGGTTATGGCCCCGCCGCAATTCTTCCTCATAACGGCTAACCAGGTGAACCCCAAAATCAATCCCCATCCCGATCAGCATGGGGATGAAGGTGATGGTCAAAATGTTGAGGTGCCCGACCGCCAGGGTGGTGAATCCCAAAGTGTAAATAAGCCCCACCATCAAACAAAAGGTGGCTTTGATCGGGCGCTTCAACTGCTGGTATCCATATATGAATATCACCCCCACCAAAACGAGGCTGACAATGGTGGCCAAGGTGGTGTCTTTTTGGGACTGGGCCATTTCATCAAATTCAAGCACCGGTTCCCCCGTGATACCCACGTTGAGGCCGGGCACCTCCCGCTGCACCTGCTGCACCAATTCGCGCAGGCGTTTCACCGCATCGGAGTGCAAATCTTCCCGCTTGGCATGGGCCGTGACCAGATAAATCCGCCCATCCTGGAACGTGATGTACATTTCGTTTTGAGCCTCTTTACCCGCCCCAAAAAGCGCATTGATCCCAGGTGACGGTGGCGTGCCAGGCCTGGCCAGGCAATCACCTGCCTGATCCGCGATACGCTGGATCGCTGGCAAACCTTTCAGCAATGATTTGATGTCCGCATCCTGGCCCTGGCTGCCTTCGCTGAACTGCCGGTTGATCAGCTTAAAAAGGGAGGGCAGGTTGGATGCGGTGGCAAATTTTTGGATGAAAGGCTCAAACTCAACCAAGGTTTTTCGCAGTTCCTTCAAAGTTTTTTCATCCAGAAACAGGAGTGCCTTTTTCCCCAGCATATTGAGGTCGCCCTTGAACATGACGTCGGTAAACAGGTTGGTCTCGCCTTCCAGATAGGCCCCCAACCGCTCCACGAATTGGCGGTTTTTCTCCATGTTTTCGCTCTCCGCCACCACCACGAAATCGTCCTGGTTGGGGAATTCAGCCCGGAATTTGAGGAAATTTTGGTGATACCGTTTGTCGCCGCCCACCAAATCGTTGCGGCTCATGCTGAACTCCAACCGGTCGACCGTGTAAACCAGCGAAACCAGCACCAGGATCGCCTGCGGGTAAAAAAACAACCGTGGATAATGGTAAATGGCTTCCGCCAATCGGCGCAATACCCTTACCACCCAGGATTCGGAAGAGGCTGACATCGCTTAAGTTGAATCCGTTTCAGTTGGCTTCACCACCGAACAACACCCTTAAAATGGTGGGAGGGAAGATCCCCACCCAAGGAATTCCAATAATGGAAACCAGGCGGCCAATCCTGCTTATTCGGATTGTATCTCCGCATTGAGGTAAACTTCCTTCACATCCTCGTGATCTTCCAAGGCATCAACCAGTTTGGTCAAAGATGACGCATCGGATCCTGAAACTTGGGCGGGCAGGATTGGCAACCAGGTCACCTGCGCCGCTTCGCATTTAATGCCACGGCTTTCAATCTGTTTGTGAACCGCCTCAAAATGAGCGGGGTCGGTCAAGATTTCAAATCCTTCAGTTTCAGCCTTAAAATCTTCGGCCCCAGCCTCCAAGGCCAGTTCCATGAGCTGGTCCTCTTGGGCCGATTCGCGGGCAATTATCATCTGCCCTTTTCTCTGGAACAACCGGCTGACTGAGCCAGCCGTGGCCAAGGTGCCGTTTTGTTTGGTGAGGATATGCCGGATTTCCGCGGCGGTCCGGTTCCGGTTGTCGGTGCTGATTTCCACCATCAAAGCCGCCCCACCGGGACCGTAAACCTCGTAAGTAAGATCTTCAAAATTCGTGGCCGCCCCATCGCCAGTGGCGCGCTTGATGGCCCGGTCGATATTGTCCGAAGGCATGTTCGCGGCGCGGCTCTTGAGCAAGGCCATTCGCAAGCGTGGATTCATCCCAGGATCCCCTCCGCCGATTTTTGCGGCGATGGTTATTTCCTTGGCGAGCTTGGAAAATATTTTTCCCCGCTTGGCATCCAACGCACCCTTAAAATGCTTTACTTTAGCCCACTTACTATGTCCTGCCATAAATTCTTACCATCTTGATTTGATACTGACGATTGTTTTACCACCCGCCTTTTTCCTTGGCAACGACAACCGGAAAGACACGCCAGAGCATTTCCAAGCGGCAACCGGTTCGATTTATCCCGCGTTTTGGAAATCCAACCCGAGCTATCACTCCCAAGGGGCGCGGAATTATTTATTGGTAGTGGTTAGAAAATTGGTTGGGATGCGGGCGGGAGCGGTGGGTGTCGGGGGCGGCTGGAAGGGGTAGCGACTCAGCAAAGCGCGCACTTCTTCATTGGTTTTACTGATGCCCCACATTTGCTTTAAAAATTCGCCCATATGCGGCAAAACCTGCGCTTGGCGCCCTCCTATGTAGCTGCCCAACTCATCGCTTTGCTTTTGCACGATGCTTACTTGTTTCCACAGGAACATGAAAACCGCCACGCTCAACACCAATAATATCCCCAGCAATGCCAAAAACTGCTTTTGCAGGTCCTCCAAATCTGGGGTTCCATGCATGGGTGCCGATTTTGACTCCACTGGCTGGCTTAAATGGTCGGGTAAATTCATTTCCTTATTTGTTGCTGGAATTGGTAAGGGCGGCGGCCGGCGCGGCGGGAACGGCTTTCAAGCCTATCGCCTGCAAAGCGGCATCCACGGCCGGTGTTTTCTGGCTTAGTTCCATGGTGTCCGACACCAGAGATTGAAAGGCGGAAATGTTCCGGTCCAGATCCTTACGCTGCCCTTGCAGGCCTTCCAACTCAGCCAAGGAGCTGTTGTATTGCCAGGTGAAAAACAGGATGAAACCCGCCATGACTGCCAAGGCTGTCAAAAGCACACTCACCAAGGGATTCTTCTTCATGTCCTATATCCAAAACACCCGGCCCAATTACGGAATCAAACTGCTGGCGGCAATGCCCAATACGCTCAACGGCCCCTGGTCCTCCATGCCTTCCATCATCTTGTCCAGTTTTTGCAGGGAAATGCGGATGTTCTTATACAAGCTGTCGTCGTTGACCAATTTGCCAACCGATCCCTGGCCCCGGTTGACCTTTTGAAGGATATCTCTGAGATTGTTTGCCGCCACCGACACTTCCTGGAAAATGGATGAATCCTGAGTCAGCTTGCCCAAGGTCCCCTGCCCTTCATCCACGCGCGCCAGCACACTCTTGGCGTGCCGCACCGCGGTATCGAACTCCACCGTGGTATCCTCCAGGTTCTTGATGGCGCGCACGGCATTGGTGTAGAGAGCGTCCTCCCGGATCAACCGGCCCACGGTCCCATTGCCTTGGGCCACCTGGGCGGTGATGGTTTGCAGATTACTGATCGATTGGGTCAATCGATCTTTGTTGTCCTTGAAGAATTCGTTCAACGGCCCCATGAAGTCGCTGCTCAAGTTGGTGCCCAAAGCCGAGATTGAAGAGGCCACCTGCTCCAATTTGCCCAGCAATAATTGCATGTCGAAGGTCTTTTCCGAGGTCAATGTGGTTTCTGGGGAAACCATCGGGGCATTGGTGTTGCCCGGGGTCACCACCACGAACGATTTATTGCCCATTAGATTGTCGGTGCGGATTTCGATGCGGCTGTCAGTGCGAATGATTTTCAACGCATCCTTATCCGTGATCCTCAGCCGCAGTTCCACATCGTAACGCTCCGGATCCAACCGCCATTTCTCCACATATCCCACCGTGTCGCCCATCAACTTCACCGGCGCATCTTTGCGCAGATTGCCCACATCGTTGACATAGGCTTTTAACGGCTCGCCACGCTTGAACCAACGGCCAAAATCGCCGGTCATAGTGAACACTGCAAATGCTACCAGGATGGTCAGGGTAAAGAATATTCCAACTCGTGTTTCGAGGGTGTTTTTCATATGGCTTCGCTCTAAAAATTAAATTCGATGTTCAGGAATTTCTGAACCATGGGATCCGTGCTGGCTTTGACTTGCGCTGGCGTCCCCACGGTGAGGATTTTGCCCAAGTGGATCAAGGCCAGCCGGTCGGCAATCCCGAAAGCCAGATCGCGATCATGAGTCACCACGATTGAAGTCACCTGATATTGCCGTTTGAGCAGAACAATATGCTCAGCGATGGTGAAAGCGCTGATCGGATCCAATTCGCTAGTCGGCTCATCATAAAGGATGAGATTCGGTTCCATTACCAAAGCCCTGGCAATGCCCACGCGCTTTTTCATTCCGCCCGACAACTCGTTGGGATAACGATCCTCCATGCCCTGCAGTCCGACGAGTTTGAGTTTTTCCGCCACAATGCCGGTAATTTGCGGTGCTGTCTTCAGGCGGTGTTCCGCCAGGTAGAGCCCAACATTCTCACCCACCGTCAACGAATTCAACAACGCGCCGGATTGAAAAACCATGGCCATGCGACAGCGACTGGGACGCCTGGAGGAGACCGGCTCCCCGTCAATCTCGATCTGGCCTGAATCCGGGCTTTCCAAACCAATCAGGTGTTTCAGTAAAACGGTTTTCCCGCTCCCGCTGGGCCCCATGATTACGAAAACCTCTCCCGGATTCACTTCGAAGCTGATTCTGTCCAAAGCCACAACTTTCCGGAAGGACTTCTTCAAATCGCGCACCTGCACGCGAATTCCCTTGCTTTGGCCAGGTGGACGCAGCAATGCAGACGGTCCCTCGGATTCTGAATGATTGGCAGCGGCGGAACTCATTTTAAAAATGGAGGTTTTGCAGGAAACGGGTTACAAAGAAATCCAAGACGATGATCAACACCAGCGAGTTCACCACCGCTTTGGTCACCGACCGGCCGATATTCCGCGGCCCACCGATAGTGGTCAAGCCTTGGTGGCACGATACCGTGCCAATCACCGCCGCGAACACCCAAGCTTTGATCAGGCCATGAGCTACATGGCGCAATTCGACATTGGTGCTCAATTCGTGGAAGAAATCCATGATATTGACGCCGATCAGCTTGTCCTGTGCGCAAATAAACGCTCCCCCCCCCCAACCGATGAACACTGAAAACAACACCACCAAAGGCAACGCCACGCAGATCGCCACCATCCTCGGCATCACTAGAAAAACCACCGGATCGATGCGCATTGTGTGCAAGGCATCCAATTCCTGGTAGATCTTCATCGATCCGATTTCAGAGGTCATGGAAGAACCAACCCGCCCCGCAAAAAGGATGGCCATCATCACGGGCGCCAGCTCTTTGCTCATTGAGATGCCCACCAGTTCGCCAACCAAATCCACTACTCCCACCTGTGCCAATTCCCTCCCGGTGTATAAGGCGAAAACTGCTCCGATAAAAAAGGACATCACCAACGCCACCAGCAAGCTGGAGTTGCCCACTTCCACCAATTGCTCACTGATTTTACGGCGTTGATGCCAGGCTTCCGGCAAGGCCAAAATGGACTTCCAGAAAAGGATCAGCATTTCACCAATGTTTTGGAACATATATCTATGGCCTTAAGGCTTGGTGCTGTTCTTCTCCACGGATTCAGCCTCCGCTTTCTGCTTGGATGCTGCGTTTTCTCGTTTCGGGGCCTCGGGGAGATGGAAAATCCCCATCCTTGCGCCATCGGGCCCGGAACTATATTGGATTGCACCGAACAATAAGGAATATTTCCGCGAATCGACTAAAGCTTCCCGGCGGTAAAGACTCCACAAAGCAGCTTGTTTGTTAGCTCCCGATTTGGGATCACGTTCGGATCGCCACACCGCCCAGGCTGGCGACCAATTCCTCTCCACGCTTTTGCTGCCCGGCAAGCCCGGTTCGGCAAACGCAAACAAGTTAAGCCGCTCCCGCCCCTCGCGGTCGCGGCGGGCAGTGAATAAAGGCCACAAATCCGTCCTTTCCGCATAGTGAGCCGTGCCTGTTTCCCGCTCGATAATATCGGAATAAAGAAAAAATCCCACCCGGACCCGTTCCCGTTCCACAGCGGTATCGTGCAGTTTTACGTCGACGTATAAAGGCCAGAAATAGAACTGGCTGTCCTTATTCGGGGTATGAGTCTGACCGAATAATGGAAAGAACCGATTCACTGTTTTGCTCTCTCCCCACCCTTTCACGATGAGCGGCCAGGGCGCCCCAATTTCCTGGTATTTGCGACTGCGATCATCGATGTAGTTGAAGAATGGCCACAAGTAGGATGTCGTATCACGCTGGGGCGAGCGCTGCCAGCTATAAAACGGCAGCAAGGTATTCTGGCGCATCGGGTTATCCGTTCCCAATCCCAACTCGTTGCGGAAATAAAACGGCCAGAAAACGAAAAATTTCTTATGGCCAGCCACCGTCACGACTTCATCCCACCGGTTGGTGCGATGGGAAACCGCTTTTTCTTCCCGGCCGACCAGCGGCCAAAACTGCCAGCCATGAAGACTTTCCCCTTGTTTGATGCGCAAAACTGGGAACAGGAAATTATCAGAAACCACATCCTGCTTTTTAGACTGCATATACAGCGGAAAGAGGGCGAAATTGACCTCATCCCCAAGCAGGCGATCCTTCAAATGACCATAAAAAGGAAAAAAGGCGGTGTAATTCAAATTGGTATTGGAGGAATGCTGCCGGAAAATGAATGGGAAAAGGGTGAATCGTTCAGTGGTCGTCCCGTCTGGCTCCTGATTTCCTGCAAAACTGAACACTTGCGCCCATTGGAAGCGGTACTCCTTGCCAAACCGGTCGTAAGTCATCACCGGATACAGAATATCAGCCTCTTCCCGATCCGTGGCCGAATCTTTATAATAAGAAAAACTGGGGGCAAAAACCCAGGTTTCCTCCGTCTCAAAACGCTCCCGGTGAATCATCGGCCCGAAATCATCCTCCGAGGTGAAAGGCCCCAATTTCACCCCAAACTCATCAGCAAAAGGTATTTCCAATGGAGCGATCAACTCCTGGATTTCCTGCGCCTTCAATACCGATGCCCCCAATAATAGGAATCCGAGCGCCAAACCCGCCACCTTCAATGGCCAAGCAGGAACATATGAAAAAATCCGGACGCCGCTCCGCTTTGGCCAGGAGTCGTCCAAGTTTTTATTGGCGATGCAATTCATCCATACTGCCCCATCCTTGAATTCTGACGAAACCAGCACCAAGGAATAAAGGCGCAATACAGGGGATTGTATTTTCAAGATAGGGAGCGTCAAGCCACACTTTATGTGCGGAGCGGTTCCGGAAGCCAACGGGCGCAATTTCTGCATCCAATTTCATGCTTTCCATCCTTTTTTAAACCTTAACCCCAAAACCTTTTGAAATCCCTTTGCCCATCCTCCTCCCAGTCCTTCTTGTGGGAAAGCCGACTCGATGGATTGAATGGAAAATGGCACTCGATTTGCTTTGCTGCTTATGTTTTCTTTTCGCCGTGGACGAACTTGAACAACTGAAGGCCAAATATGAACGGTTGAGCCAGCTTCACCAGGTAAGCCAGGTGATCAATTCCACTTTGGATTCCAAGAAAGCTTTTGATTTGATCATCGCTGAGGCGGTCCGGTTGATGCGTGCCAGCAGCGGCTCCCTCGTCTTGGTCAATCCCACCAGCGGATTCCTCGAAATGCACGCCGTCAAGGGGCTTCCCCGGCAAGGCTGGAACCTTAAACTCCGCCCGGGGGAAGGCATCACCGGCTGGGTTGTCCAATGGGGTCGTCCTGCCCGGGTTGGCAATGTTCAAGCTGACAAACGCTACATTGCCATCCGCCCGGAAGTTCGCTCCGAATTGGCTGTGCCCATGGAAGTGGAAGGCCAAATACGGGGCGCCTTGAATGTCGATTCTGATCGTGAAGAGGCCTTCACGGCTGACGATGAACAACTTCTGAGCGATCTCGCGCGACTTGCTGCCGGTGTCATCCATAACACCTGGCTTTATGAGCAAATCCGTGTGAAAGCACGGTTGTTTGAAACCCTGGTCAGCGTTGGACAAACCATTAACTCCACTGAAGGCCTGGATGAAGCTCTCAAAGTCATAACGCGTGAAGCCACCATGCTTATGGCCGCCAAAATGAGTTCCCTCCTGCTCTTGGATGAATCTCGGGAGTGGCTCGACTTGAAAGCCTGCTACGGTGCAGGTCCATCTTACCTCAACAAACCGCGTTTGGCAGTGGCGGATAGTCTGCTTGGGGTTGTGGCCCGTCGTAAACGTCCGTTGCAGGTGGAGAATGTTCAAGTTTCCAGCCTTTACCAGAATATTGAAATCGCCCGGATCGAAGGGCTGGTTTCTTTGCTCAGTGTCCCCCTGGTTTTCAATGAGCAACCGCTGGGCACCCTGAGCGTATATACCGGCCAGCCTCACAGTTTTTCCAATGAGGAAATCCGCATCCTTTCAGCCCTGGCTGACTTATCTGCCATCGCCATTGAAAAAGCCAGGCTTTACGAGCGCGTTGTGGATATGGAAGAGCAACTCCGCCAAAGTGAAAAACTCTCCGCCCTGGGACTCCTCGCTGCTGAAGTTGCCCACGAAATACGCAATCCGCTGACGGTCATGAACATGCTATTCCATTCCCTGGATTTGCAGTTCCCCCCAAGCGACCCGCGAAATGACGACGTGCGCATCATCGCCGATAAAATGGGCCATTTGAATAAAATTGTGGATCATGTCCTGGATTTTGCACGCAGCAATGAACCCCGCCCCATCCCGGTGAATTTGAATCAACTTGTGGAAAACTTGCGGCTCTTGCTCCGCCACAAATTCAATCAAAACCAAATCAAGCTCACCTTCAAATTGGATTC
>CAIMWS010000017.1 GCA_903845125.1 uncultured Verrucomicrobiota bacterium | reverse complement strand
TGGGGATGGCCTTTCCAATCCAGGAAGGTCCAGCCGCCCGCCGGCAGGGCGGTCAGCGTGACCGTGGAGTTGGGCGCGAAGCTGGATTGGAACGGCTCCGGCATCACCAGGCCGCCGCCTGGGGTCTGGTCATTAAAGACATAGTTCAGCCCGGTCCTCACCGCCAATACCGCCGCCTGGCTGGCCGCCGAACCAGCCACGCTGCTGACGGCCACCGTGTAGTTGCCGGCATCGCTGGAATTCACACCCAGGATATGCAGGGAGGCATTGGTGGCGGCCAGGATGGCGGCCCCATTCTTATACCACTGGAAGGCCAGGGGCGGAGTTCCTGTAGCGCCCACCGTGAAGGTCACGCTGGAACCAGCCTGCACGGTCTGGCTGGCCGGCTGCTGGGTGATGGTGACAGCCGTGGACGGGCGGGTGTCGAGGGTGAACGGGGGAGATTCGGCCTGGGTAATCAGGTTTGGCGTGGGGGTGATGTCCGTGGGCAACCGGGTGTCCAAGGTGAAGGGCGGGGATTCGACACTGACAACCGCATTGGTGAACGAGACACCGTCCGCCAGGCGCGTGTCCAGGGTGAACGGCGGTGTTTCGGCTTGGACGATGAGGGAGCCGCCGGGGGAATCGCCGGAAGACAGCCGCGTATCCAGAACGAACGGGGGGGATTCCACCTGCACGATGAGCGAGGCGGAGCCGGGATCGCCTGCGGGCAAGCGCGTGTCGAGCGTGAAGGACGCCGTCTCGGCTTGGACGATCAGCGAGTTGGTGCTCGCGGTATCGGCGGGCAGGCGGGTGTCGAGGATAAAAGAGGGAGTTTCGTTGGTGACGATGAGGTCGCCGGCGCGGGTAGGGAGCGTGAGAGCAACGAGGGCGGCGCAGAGGTATGGGAGGAGGGATGGAGGGCTGACCTTCTGGTCCGCTGGGCGTGGTGGCGCGTGATCGGCGTTGGAGCGGACAGGAATATCCGCGCTCCAAGATTGTCGTTTAGCTGCTGGGTGATTCATAGTCTGACCTCCTGGGGTTTGGGGAGAGTTGCTACTATACCTGGTCGGTGGCAAACTCCGCCTGCCCCAAACTTAATTCCACTGTAAACAGCGAGGAACCTCGCCAAAGCGAGCAAATCTTTGTTGTCGTTTACATTACATATGTTTTCGACTGATCTTTCTGAACAAGCGGAAATGTGTCAAATTGTCCGCCCGGTTGCAACACGAAAAGATGGAAAATTTTCCAGCCTTTCTTGGATACGCTAGGCTAATGCTGTTGTGTAGTGGCTGGAATGCAGGCGGGCGAGGGGCATGGGACAGCGCTGACAAGGATTTGAGATTGGAGATTGCGGATTTCACAGGATGGGACGTGATTAGTTGATGGTTGATGGCTGAGAGTTGAGGGGGAAATCGACACCTCACCCTTGATCCCTCTCCCAGGTCGAGGCGGAGAGGGAGGAAACGGTTGTAAATGGCTGAGGACAAGTAGCTTGTAATCGAGGCGGGATTATTGAAAACGGGGGCTTGGCGGAGGGGGCTGGATGGTGTTTATTAGGGGCACATCTCTCCTGTCCGTTTCGACGGCAGGACGCGGGGCAGCCTCTTCGGAGGCTGCCCCAGCATTTTTTGCGGGCCAAGCGCAGGGCTAGCCTCCAGCTTTCTCCTCCATTCCATTGACCAGGGTTATCGCGCCCGTTATGTCCTGTTTGCCGACCTCATCGCTCAGTTCTACCGGGCGGCCGCCGCTTATGCCTTGGGGGGGATGGCCAACCGGCGGGCAGTCCCCAGTTTAATCCGCGTGGTGGAGAACTTCGATAATGCCCTGGATGTCCGTTTCGCGGCGGCGCAAGCCCTCGACCGGCTGGGCGATGCCTCCGATCTGCCACAGTTGCTTCGCCTGGCGGGCCAATACCCGGAAGTTTCCACGCGCCAAGCCCTCCTGGCCACCTGTGCGCGGCTGGACCCGGCATCCCGCAGCGGCGGACGGGCAAACCCTCAGGAGTATGCGCCGAGCTCCCGGCCGGCCTCAATGAAGGCCCGGTAGTTTTCCTCGGTTTGCGCGGATAAGGGGATGTTGATCGGTGCGGCGGTTGGCATGAGCACAAAGCCGCCGCCCTCCTTGGCTTGGCGCATGATCCGGGCCACCTCCGCCCGCACCGCCTGCGGCGTGCCGTGCTCCAGTAATTTGAGCTCGATGTTGCCCCACACGGAAACCCCGTGGGCCAGGCATTGGCGCTTGACCGCATCCAGCTCCAGGTCCCCGTCGGGCGGTGGTTCACAGGGGTCCGTGGCATCGCATCCGGTTTCAAAAAACAGGGGGAGCACGCGGTTGATTTTCCCGTGGCAATGGAGACGGACTTTGACGCCGTGCTGGTGAATCAGTTCGGTCATCTGGCGCACGTACGGCACCATGAAACGGGCGAACATGGGGGGTGGGAGAAAGGGCGGCGTCATGTATTCCGGGCCGCAAATCCTGATCATTTCCACGGGGCAGCAAGCCAGTTGCCGGCGCAGGTTTTCCATCACCCGTTCGGCGATTTGAGCCACGGTGGAGGCGTAGTGCGCGGTGTCGGTGGCGGCCCAGAGCAGGAAATCCTGGAACGACATGAGGTCCGCCGCCAGGTAGGCCGGGTCGGCCACCGAAGAGACGATGATCCCGTCTTCACCCAGTTCCGCCCGCACCCGGGGGTAATCGGAAGGATCGAACACTGCAGGCTCGTAGGGCACGCTCAAAGCCTTGTCCACATCGTCCGTGCTTTTGCACCAATGCTCCACCTGCCAGGTGGTGTAAACCTGGCGGTCCACCTGGGTGATGCTGCGCAGATCCCCTCGGGGAGTGTGGCAAATCCGGGTGGTGCGTGAAATGTCCCCCTGGGTTTGGGTGTGCACCTCGATCGGTATGGGGTGGGAAGATCCCAGAAACCGCTCGCGGCTGGTGTAATGATCGCTGGGCGGCTGGGGATTCCAATTGGTGATGCAATCGGTGTGCTGGCGGATGTAGTCCATCAAGCCGCGGTAGCTGGGCTGGGTATTATACCAATCCAGGCGGTTGCGTCCGGCCAGCTCATAGGTGTTGATGGGCACCCGGTCGGGGATGCCGCAGGCCAGCGCGGTCAACAAGCGGCGCCGGCTCGTCCAGGCCGGTTTGGCCTCCCCTTCCTGGGTTGGGGCCGGGTTCATTTCCGGCTCCACAGCTTGTTTACCACCGCGATGAGAATCAGGCCGCTGACCGTGAAGACTCCCAGCAGGATCCAGGCGTAATTCATGCGCCCATAAAGGAAATTGCCGACCGTAAACAGGGCGGACCAGATCACCGTGCAGCCGGAGGACCAGCCGACCAGGGCGAGGGGTATGTTTTCCCCTTCCGACCGGGCATCCTGGTCGGAAATCCCGGCGGCGGCCTTGATCGGCGCCCAGCCGGGGCCAAACGGGCGGACTTTCTTGTAAAACTCGATGAGTGTCCGGCGGTCGGTAGGTGGCGCCAGGAAGGCGGTCAGCACCCAGCACACGGTGGTGATGATGATCGTATATAATAACTCCATGTGCGTGCTTTCCAAGCCGTGCCCGGTTTTCCGCAGGATCAGCCAGCCGCAGGAGACCACAAAGGAGCTGATCATGGCCACCACTTCGCACCAGGCATTCACGCGCCACCAGAACCACCGCATCAGGTAGAGCAAACCAGTGCCCGCGCCAATTTGCAGGATGATGTCGAAAGTATCCTTCGCGCTTTCCAGCACGAACACCATGCCGCCGGCGCACAGGAACAAGCCGATGGTGGCCAGGCGGCCCATCATCACATAATGGCTCTCATCGGCGCCCTTTTTGATGAACCGGCGGTAGAAATCGTGCACCAGGTAGGAGGCGCCCCAGTTGAGATGGGTCAGGATGGTCGAGGAATTGGCGGCGATCAGGCCGCCCACCATCAGGCCGATCCAGCCCACCGGCAGGAATTTCAGCATGGCCGGGTAGGCAATGTCATGCCCGATCAGTTTGGGATCCAACTTCGGGAAAGCCGTTTGGATGTCCTTCAATTCGGGGTAAACCAGCAGCGAACAGAGGCCGACCAAAATCCATGGCCACGGCCGGATGCAATAGTGCGCGATGTTGTAGAAGAGCGTGCCGCCCAGGGAATCCTTTTCCGATTTGGAGGCCAGCATGCGCTGGGCAATATAAGACCCGCCGCCCGGTTCGGCGCCCGGGTACCACACCGCCCACCACTGAACGGCGATCGGCATGATGAATACGGTCATGGCAATACTCCATTGGTTGGTGAAATCCGGCAGCATGTTCAGGTAGTTGATCCCGTCCGGTCCTTTCAAAGTGGAAAGCTTGGCCATCAAGCCATCCAAACCGCCCACCTGGGGATGCTTCAAGGCGAAATAGGCGGCGGCGATGACGGCGGACATCTTGATGAAGAACTGGATCATGTCGATGATCAGCACGCCCCAAAGCCCGGAGTGCGCGGCAAAAACCACGTTCAAAAGGCCCACAAAAAGGAGCGTCTGCCACCGTTCCAAACCAAACAGCACGGCGGCAATTTTGCAGGCGGCCAGGTTCACGCTCGCCATGATGATGCAGTTGAAAAACAACCCGAGGTAGATCGAGCGGAAACCGCGGACCACGCTGGCCGCGCTGCCCGAGTAACGCAGTTCATAGAATTCCAGGTCCGTCATGACGCCGGACCGGCGCCACAGGCGGGCGTAGAAAAAAACCGTGGAAACGCCGGTCAATACGAAGGCCCACCAGCACCAGTTGCCGGCCACGCCCTGGCGCCGGACGATGTCGGTGACCAGATTGGGCGTGTCGCTGCTGAACGTGGTGGCCACCATGGACAAGCCCGCCAGCCACCAGGGAACCGATCTGCCCGAGGCGAAGAATTCCGCCGTGCTTTTCCCCGACCGTTTCGCAAAAAACAACGCGGGGATGAAACAAATCGCAATCGACATTCCGACGATGCACCAATCAAAAATAGTCAGACTCATAAAATTCCTGGCTTAAACGGCCGCTAGATTGCCTGCCTGGCCCGGAGTTTTCAAGCGCCAGATTTCCAGATTACGGCGGCCCTGGCGAAAAAGGTTATTCAAAGGGATACAAAACATTGAACCGGCGGCGCTGGCTGGCATTGGGCCGGGCATCTTCGTGCGGCCCACCCCGGGTGAATACTTCCCGCAACGCGTCCAGGTAGCCAAAGCCGGCCAGGCTGGCGGGCATGAGGAAATGGCCTTCGCCGAATTCATTCCAGTTGGCCAGCATCAGCATCCGCCGCCCCAAAGCGTCCGCCGGCAAGCCAGGGATGAATTCGTTTTTCACCCAGCGAGCCAGGGCCTGGTAATCGGCCACCTTGGCCCAGCCCCCGTCGTGAACTCCCCAGGCGGTGCGGTCCCAGCCCATCGAGATGCTCGGCAGCATGGCGAAGCCCTCCGCGGCCGCTGCCGCGTGTTGGGCGAGGTTGTTTTTCTGCTGGGTTTGGGTATCGGGGGTCAGCCAAGTATAAGCATAGCAGGCGTCAATGCCGATCTGTTTCATGGTTTTCATCGCCTGGCGGTCTGCTTGCCGATGCTCCATGAGGATGATGATCCCGGGCAGCCCCGCCCGGGTTATTGCGCCGCGCAAATCCTGGATGGCCAGCCGGCATCCCTCCGGGCCGCCCATCATCCGCAGCAGGTTGCCCAGTTGGTAAATGGAGAGCACCGGCTTGCCATCGATGGTCAAGTAGCGGGGATCCTTGAAAAAATACTCGATCCAATAGGGAATTATATTTTGCCGGAAATCCTCCGGATTGGTCTCGCAGGCGCCTTCATCGGTGCACATGATGGCGAACTTTTTCAGGTGGCTATAGCGCGCGTTGAACAAGCCCTTGATGATCCCGTGATCCAGGACCCCATCCTTGATGGGATGGTTGATGGCATTATTCGGCCGGTACCAGCAGTGCATTTCAAAACCGATGCCATGCTCCACCTGCCACTTGATTTCCCAATCGGTTTCCTCGGGGTGGCCTTCATCATACCAGCCCAGGAAGGGGGTGCGGTCCGCGCGGTAGGGGCGCACGTATTCCCAGCCGGCATAAGCCCGGCCTTCCTGCCAGAGATTGCAGCTTTGGACGCCCAGCACCAGGGGCGCCTGGGTGGCCACGGGTTTGGGTTCAGGCACGTAATCCGCCGGGTATTCCCGCCAGGGATAAACCACTACATCGTCAATCCACAGGCTGGCCTCGGAGCTGAAACGGAGGCGGTCGAAATTTCCCGCCACCGTCCCGAGGCTGAAGGGCCCCGCGGCTGCCTTGCCATTGACCTTGACGCTGGCGGTTCCCGTCCGGGCATCGGCGGTGGCCTGAATCGAATACCAAAGATTGGAGCGGTAATCCGGCGCCAAAGGCGTGGCCTGGCCATTCCCCTGGGCTACCCAAAGCCCGCCGCGTTCCGTGAAAATCCTCAGACCTGCCTGCGGGCCGACAAGCAATTCGGCCGCCATGCCGTCCCGCTTTTCCGGCGCCAAAAACCGGAATTCAAAAACCACCTTGCTGGTGGTGGCTGCCAAGGAGCGGGAAACCACCGCTGGCTGGCTGGGGAATCCTCTCATATGCAGGCTGAAGATGTCCGGCTTGGTGCCGCACTCGAACATTTCCACCCGGGCATCACCCGCGGTGACGGTCCAATCCGCCGGCGGCTGGTTCAGGCCCGCCACTAAAAAGGTTTCCTGCACCGTGTATCCTTTGTGGATGATGACCGGATTCAAAAACAGCTCCCCGGTCGCTTCAACTCCGGTTTGAACCCGGAAAAAGTCGATGGATGGGACTGGGTGGAAAAACGGTTGGCCTTCCGCCACGAGCCGGCCGTCCACATAAACGTCCGCCACCCGCTGCGTGAGATGGACGATGATTCTTATGCCATATTCTGAGCCGTTCTGGATGGGCAACAACCTGGTTGCAGGGCCATTGGCGGTCTCCCAGCACAAGTGGCCATCCGCTATTTTGAGGCTGGTGCCCGCCTCCTGGAGATCGCGCAGTTGCCAGGCGGAACCGTCCATATTCCCGTTGAGTTTGAACCGGAATTCCAGGGTGATGGTTCCCGCCGTCTGCCGGGCAATTTGGTGGCTCAGCGTAATACCCCCCTGGGTGTTGGTATCCACCAGTTTGAACCAGTCGCTATGGAAGCCAAAGCCCTCCGGATAATGGCAATTGGGGCTGAACTCCAGCCGGCCTCCCGGTTTTTCCACCTGCCATCCGGAAAGGGGGTGCTCAGCCTGCGTCCAGCAATAGGGCCGCGGCGAAAGAAAAAAGCAATTGAGCAAAAATCCCGTGGGCAACTCCCGGATAAACGGAGTTGGCTCGCGAAGACTCCCGGGCAGGGATTTTTCCGGGTTGGTGGGGGGGGAGAGGTCTGGATCCGCCTGGAGCAGGATCGCCGGAATCAGCCAAGCGATGGCCAAAACCCAATTCCAATATGTTTTGGGTAATTTCATGCAGTTGCGGTAAAGGCTAGGGCGCGGGATTTATCCGCGCAAGCGAGTAGGTGGGGAAAAACGCCAATGGCAGTTCATGAAACCCCGGCCGCTGAAGGCCTCCAGCTTAAAAAGCAAAACACTCGATGGGAACCTAAAGTTCCGGCTGGCCGGATTGGGACCGGGCTGGGTTGATATTTTATAAAATGCTGGCTGCCAGGTTATTAGGCCGTGCATTTTGGCTTTTATGCCCCTCCTATAGTGCCCTGATTAGAAGAAATGAAGGGTTGATAAGCTTCGGTTTATGGAATGCCGGTTTGACAAAGGTGAATAGGTCAAATAATCAAGAGCGTCAAAAGTATCAATATGAAGGTGATTATCAAAAATACGCTTACAACCGTGACCGCCGCTGCGTTCCTGGCCGCCGCGTTCGCCACCAGCGGGGTGCTGGCCGCGGATGCTCAGCCGTCCGGCGCAAAACATGCCAATTATATCGAAAAAATGCCCGGGTCCACCGTGCAATTTGAGATGGTCGCGATCCCGGGTGGCACCTTGACCATCGGCAGCCCCGAAGGTGAAAAGGGGCGGGAAGCCTCGGATCTGGCCCAGAAAAAGGTGACCATCAAACCGTTTTGGATGGGCCGCTGCGAAGTATGCTGGGAGGAATTTCTTCCCTATGTGTTTTTGGATCAATCCCAGATCCAGCGGCAGGTGGACAAGTTGGAAGGGGTGGTCGATAAGGATGGGGTCAGCCATCCCACCAAGCCCTATGGGTCGGTTTACCGGGATCGGGGCGAAAAAGGCTTTCCGGCCATCGGCATGGGCTTCCCATCCGCCTCCGCCTATTGTCAGTGGCTGAGCAAAAAAACGGGCCATAAATACCGTTTGCCCACCGAGGAAGAATGGGAATATGCCTGCCGCGGCGGCACCACTACCGCCTACTTCTGGGGGGATGACGCCGCCAAAGCGGGGGAGTATGCCTGGTTCAAGGACAATTCCAAGACCACCACCCAGCCGGTTGGTAAATTGAAACCCAATCCGTATGGCCTGCATGACATTACTGGCAACGTGGCCGAGTGGTGTGCCCCGGCCAGCACCAATACGCCCCGGGCAGCCCGTGGCGGAGCCTGGAGCGAGCCGGCGGCTAAATTGCGTTCGGCGGCCAGGATGGTGGAAACCCCGGATTGGAATGAATTGGATCCCCAATTCCCGCAAAGCATCTGGTGGCTTTCTGCGGCCGATTTCATCGGCTTCCGCGTGGTTCGTTCCGTGGAGGATTGATTTAAGGATTGAGGTTTTTTTAAGCAAAAATTAGGCTGCGAGCATGCGCATTTTCTGGATTGGGCTGTTAACCGGGATGCTGTGCTGCTCCAGTTGGGCGGCGGGGAAAAGCTCGGGCAAGATTTTCAAAGTCTTGCCCCACTTTGTCGATCAAAAGGGAAGGCACTCGCTCTCGCCCAGCCTATACGAGCGGGATGCCTATCAGGCCTTGCTGAAAAAGACGCCTGAGCTGATCTCCACCATCCGTTTCGATGTGCAGTGGAATGCGCGCAGCGCCTCCAAGGAGCCCTTGAAGCTCCGGATTGAATTGCGCGGCAGCAAATTGAAATCCAGGGATCCGCTGATCATCGAGCAAGCCGTCCAGCGCAAAGGGATTTTTTCGCATTGGTCCGCTTTGGTTTTGGATAAGGAAAAATACCGGGATCTCGGAGAGGTGGTTTCCTGGCGGGCAACCCTCTGGGCTGGGGAACGGCAGTTGGCCGAGCAAAAATCTTTTCTGTGGCAGTAAGGTTCTCTCAGGAAATAACCTATACCTGCATGCCTCTTTAATAACGGGTGGGTGATCCCTCTGGCATGGGTGGCCCGCCTGGGTTGGGCGGAGCACTTGGTTTTTCCGCAGGGAGGTTGCCTAATATGGAGCGGATTGATTTCTTTTGGTCTTCGGATATCAGTTGCAGCGCTCTTTCCCGCTCTTCGATCGATAAACTGGAGTCGTTTTTTATTTGCGCTTGCGCTGCGGCGGCCAGCCGGTTGACCTCATAAACCGGGAGAACCTTGTCGGCTGGTGCCTGGTAAACATTCGCCAATTCCCGGGCTTCCCGGAACAACGGATCCTGGTTCATCTGATATTCCTTGGCCCGTTCCGGCCCCAAGGCCTGCTTGATGGACTCCTCCTGCTGCTTGAGCAGTTGCTGCCTTTTGGCGGTGCTGGCCGCGTCCTCCCCTCCATAATAAAGGGCGATTTGCTGTTCCAGATCGTCCCGAATTTTGAACAGTCGGCGGAACTCCTCGGAGTTGGCGTTGAAGCCGTCCAAATTGGCGCGCAAGCGGTCTGCGGTATCGGAGTATCGCAGGAGAAACTCTTCCATTTGGCCGGGATTCAGGGATTGGGCGAGTTCAGTTCGCAGTTGCTGCCGCATGCGGGCCAGCTCGGACAAGTCCACCTTTTTTCCGGCCGCGTTTTGCGCCTCGATGTAGGCCTTTTGCTTTTGTTCCCAATTGGAAACCAATTGCTGAACCAATTCTTTGGTTTCCCAGCTCAAAGCTCCCAGTGCCGGGCCATCGAACTCCAGCTGGTTGGCGGAAAGCAGTTCATCCTGATGCTCGACTCGCTCCCAACCCGGACCCAATAATTTGGCGAGCAGCGAGCGGCGTTCATCATCCAAGCTTTTTAATTTGATTTCGCGGGATCTGATCAATTCGGCATCCGGCCGGGATTGCCACCAATTTTGGAGCAATGGCGGCACCTCTTTGGCTCGCCTTTTGGCGTAAAGTTGGTTCACATCGGCCTCAATGATGTCCCGGATGGTCGGTTCCGGGCAGTCGATGGACCTCAGGTTTTCAATGTATTTGGCATAATCGTCAGACTCGATCTCAGACCAGGAGAAAAACTGTCTGCGCACCAATACTTTCGGAGGGATTTGGGTGGGGCTTTGGGGTAGCTGAAACCGGGGTGAACGGTTCGGCATGGCCAGGGATTCTACGCTGTGGGGCGAATAAATGAGGATTAGCGCAAAGGCGATGTTAAGCCCCAGCGATAGTAAAAGAATCAGGCGGCCACGCATACTACTACTATGCGCGTTTAGCCAAACCCTGCAAAGCCAATTCTTCAGGGGCATGGTTTTTCACTCCAATAGGCGGAAGGGTTGGAGCGTGGCGTGGCATAAGCCAGCCATGGATTCCATTTGCATTTGCCGGGAAATGAGTTACAAGAAGGGCCTGCCTTGGGAATAAGGCGGCGCAGGCGAACCCCACTCCATGCTCGGTGGATCGCCCAAACAATTGGAATGCAGCATGTTATAATTATTGTAAGGATATGTCACAACATCGTAGTTTGCGTTCGTCCGTGGCCATGGGGGCCAAGCGCAATGTCTTAAAGCGGTTTGAACGGGTTGAGTTGCTGAAAAAACGCGGCCAGTGGAAAGAGGGGGATCGCGTGCTTGGTTTGCGCAAAACCAAGGGCGAAGCTTAAGTCCAAGTGGTCGGATTTGGGCAGCGCTTAATACGCCTGCCAATCACCCTATCCAATGCTTAAACGGTCCCGGATTCCAAAGTCGGCGATGGCCCATAAGGAGTCAACTGGGGCTAAATCTCCTTTAATTCGCCTTCAGAGGTTCATGGCCGAGTCCGGCGTGGCTTCCCGGCGGGCGTGTGAGCAAATCATCCTGGATTCCCGCGTGCGGATCAATGGCCAGCCGGCGGCCTTAGGATCCAAGGTGAATCCGTTTCAGGATGCCATTACCTTGGACGGTCGGCGTTTGCGGCCCAGGCGCAAATTGTATTTGGCCTTGAACAAAAGCCGGGGCTGCATTTGCACGCGCAGCGATCCTGAAAACCGGCCGACCGTTTACCATTGTCTGCCGCCGGAATGGAAAAATCTCTATACGGTGGGACGCTTGGATTGGGACAGCGAGGGGTTGATCTTTCTCACCAACGATGGGGAGTTTTGCCTCCGCTTGACCCACCCGCGATTCGGTTTGAAAAAGATCTACCGTGTCTCCGTAGAAGGCAGGGTTAAGGATGAGGTCATCCAACAACTGGCCGGCGGAGCGCGTGTGGGGGGCGAGAATTACCAGGTTTTGAAGGTGTCGGTGGTTGAAAGATTTGAGCGGCAAACGGTTTTGGAAGTGGAGTTGGCGGAAGGAAAAAACCGCGAAATCCGGCGGTTGTGCGAGGCCGTGGGCCTGCAGGTCAACCGGTTGCAACGGATTCAAATAGGCTCCATCAAACTGGGGAGTCTCCCGCTGGGCAAATGGAGAACGTTGACAGGGTCCGAAATAAAATCTTTAATTGCTGGATTATGAGAATGAGTTCCAGGTGGCTTCTGGCTGGTTGCTGCACAGGCTTTTTAGCGGTGAGTTTCGCCTCGGCAGCGGAAACGGCATCCATCAAAAAGAACACGGTCAATGTCCGTGCCCAACCCACCACTTTCAGCGAGGTGGTCTGCCAGCTCAAACAAGGGGACCAGGTTGCGGTTATTGAAGAAATAACCCTCAAATCCCCCAAGCCCGACGATCCCGCCAAATGGGTGAAGATCAAAATGCCCGCCGAAGCCAAGGTGTGGGTCAATGTCGATTTCGTGGATCCGACGGAGAAGACCGTCAAGGCCCGCAAGCTGAACCAAAGAGCGGGTGCCGGGGAAAACTACAGCGTGGTGGGATTGATGCTAAAAGGGGAGTCATTTACCCCGGTTCGGACTGCCAATAAATGGATTCAAATTGAGCCCACCACAAATAGTTACGCTTTTGTGGCGGTGGAGATGCTGAATCGATCAGGATCCGTTGCTCCGGCGGATCAGGTCTCGAATGCTCCG
The DNA here is from genome assembly GCA_903845125.1 of uncultured Verrucomicrobiota bacterium. Classification (GTDB taxonomy): domain Bacteria; phylum Verrucomicrobiota; class Verrucomicrobiia; order Limisphaerales; family UBA1319; genus CAIMWS01. The sequence continues at coordinate 7,715 of CAIMWS010000017.1, read as the reverse complement.
GAAAAAGCAGTTGCTGCGGTCGAAAAACCGGCTGACCCGGCCGAAAAAACCGCTTTGGCGGAGGCGACCGGTGGCAAGGTGGCCACCGAACGGAAAGCTGAACCCCTGCCCGAGGAAAAGGTTGATAATGAGCCACCCGTGGTGGTTGCCAAAGATATAGCCTCCCCGGCCAAGACCACTCCTGAACCGGAAGTCGGATTGCCTCCCAACTTGGCCACCCCGCCGGAATTGGCAACTTCCCCCGCCCCCAACCCCAGTACCAATACGATGGATTTGGCCGCCAAACCGGTGAAAAAGGTGAAGGCTCCGAAAGTGGAGCCGGTTTTGAATACCGGGCCATTGCCTAAAGTGCCTGAATTTGGCCCGCGACGGGTGGTGATCCGGGAAGGGACTGTCACCAGCGTGATCATGCCCGGCCCCAGTAATTTCAAGCTGGTTAGCTCCGATGGCAGGACGGATATGGATTACCTGATACCCCTTTCCACAAATATGGTTTTGAAGAACTATAAGGGCCGTAAAGTCATTGTAACCGGGGAGGAATACCTCGATAAGCGCTTTCCTGATACCCCGATTGTTATGATGGAAACCATACAGCTATCGCCTGATGCAACCCGCTAACCTCATCGACGGCCGGGCTATTGCGGAGACCATCCACCAGGAAACAGCCAATCGGATCGAAATTTTAAAAAGCCGGGGCATTCAGCCCGGTTTGGCTTTCATCAGGGTAGGGGAAGATCCCGCTTCCAAGGTTTACGTGGGCATGAAAGAGCGGACGAGTGCCCGGTTGGGCATCGCCTCCCGCACCCATGTGTTCCCTGAAAAAACCACCCAGGGAGAGTTGCTTGAATTCATCAAGAAACTCAATACTGACGCCGCCACCCATGGCATCCTGGTTCAGGCCCCGCTGCCTAACGGCATCGACCAGGCCATGGTTTTTTCCACCGTATCTCCGGCCAAGGATGTGGACGGTTTTCACCCGGAAAATGTGGGCAAATTGATGCTGGGTGACCGCACGGGATTTGTTCCTTGCACCCCCGGCGGCGTGCATGAGTTGTTGATCCGCTCCCAGACCCAGATAGCCGGGGCTGAGGTAGTGGTCTTGGGGCGCGGCAACATTGTTGGCAAGCCAATGCTCTCCATCCTCATTCAGAAGTCCAAACACGCCAGCGCCACGGTAACCTTGTGCCATTCGCAAACGCGCGACATTGAGGAACATTGCCGGCGTGCCGACATATTGATTGCTGCGATGGGGGTCACCGAGTTTGTCAAACCGGGGATGGTTAAGCCCGGTGCGGTGGTGATCGATGTGGGGGTGAACCGTGTGAATGATGCCAACGCCAAGAATGGTTACCGGTTGGTGGGGGATGTGGATTTTCTGGGCGTTCAGCCCATTGCCGGCCTGATAACTCCCAATCCTGGTGGGGTGGGGCCCATGACCATTGCGATGTTGATGCGGAACACGGTGCGGGCTGCCGAAATGGCAACCCAATAAACCGCCCAAGATTTTTAGGCTCCCCGGGAACTTCCAGGGATCGCTTGAAACGAACTAGATCGAACCAAAACTGACTATGAATCCGACTCGAATTTTACCTGATCTCCAGGCGTCGTTGCTGTGCGAAGAGGTGCGGCAGGAGGTTACCGGCAGCTTTTTCATCATCGGCGTGCTGGGCCTGATACGCGTCCCCCAATTGCCGGTCACCGCTTATAAACTGTGCGTGTTCAACCGCTGGACGGCTGGCATCGGCTCGTTCAACGAAACCGTGCGGCTCATCGCGCCTGATCAAACGACGGTGATGCGCCAGAGCAACGTCAAGTTCCAGTTGCAGGATCCGGCGCACCATGCCACCAATGTTTCCTTTTTCGGGAATGTCGAATTCAAGGATGCCGGCATCCACTGGGTGGAAGTGATCGTGGATGACGTGATGAAACTTCGCTATCCTTTGCCCGTGGTGGTGGTGCCGCCTCAACCAGGTAATCCCAACCAGCCAGGGCCAGGGGCGCCAGCGGTTGAATAAACCTCATTGGCTGGCAATATGCTGGCGGGTGGCGGGCTGAAATCCGCCTCCATGGATTTACCGCAGTGGGCATTCCCCACTGCGGTTTTTGCTTACGCCTGGGTTGGCGTTCCGGTTCCCGGTTCGGGTGAGCCATAGGCGCGTTTTTGAAGACGGCACCCACCCTCGCGAAAGAGCGTGACCATGGGATTCTGAGGACTGATGGAGTTGCTGGGAAGGGGCTTTTTTTCGACCGCTTGCCAATCGGGGGACTCCCCATTAGTGTGGAACGGTGGATTTTATGAAAAATAAGTTTTTATATAGCGTGATCCTGACCGCCCTTGGGCTGAACTTGTTCTTTGGAGCCCATGTCTATTATACCTCGGTGCAGGCGGCCGAAAAAGATCCGGTTTATGACAACATGGAATTGTTCAGTCGGGTGCTGCAGCGGGTGCGGGATGACTATGTCGATGGCGATAAGCTCACTTACCGTGACCTGATCCATGGCGCCCTCAAGGGCATGCTCAACACGCTGGACCCGCATAGCGAGTTCATGGACCCCAACAAGTTCGATGAGCTTAAGAAAGACACCGAAGGAGCCTTTGGTGGCGTGGGCATCGTGATTGGCATTCGCGATAATTTCCTGACGGTTGTGGCCCCCATGGAGGATTCCCCCGCCTTCAAAGCGGGAATTCTGACGGGTGATCGGATCATCAAGATCGATGGCAAAACGACCGAAAAATACAGCATGCAGGACGCGGTAAAAAAACTGCGAGGCGATCCGGGCACGGATGTAAACATCACGACCCAAAGACCTTCCTCCGGGCAGGTGAAGGACCACAAGTTGACCCGGGCGATCATCAAGGTGGATACGGTCAAGGATATCGGAAGCAAACGCGAATTCCCACTGGGGGCCGATCGCATTGGCTATGTGCGCCTGACCCAGTTCAATGAGCCGACTGCCGACGATTTGGAGACCGCTTTGCGGAAGTTGGAAAAGCAGGGCATGCGGGGCTTGGTAATCGACTTGCGCAACAACCCCGGTGGCTTGCTGGACCAGGCGGTGAAGGTTTGCGAAAAATTCGTGCCCGCCCGCCAGTTGATTGTTTCCACCGAAGGACGGCTGGCCCAGGCCAAAACCGAATACCGCTCCCATGGCAACCGGCAGCATCCCAATTACCCGCTGGTGGTATTGGTCAATGGCGGCAGCGCCAGCGCCTCGGAGATTGTGGCGGGCTGTTTGCAGGATCTTAAGCGGGCGGTCATTGTTGGGGATCAGACTTTCGGCAAGGGATCTGTCCAAAGCATTTTGCCTTTGCAGGATGGCTCTGCGCTTCGGTTGACCACGGCCAAATATTATACTCCAAGCCACAAGGTGATTCACGAGCACGGCATCAAACCCGATGTCGAGATCTCCATATCCCAGGCGGAGGAGGAAGCGCTGGCGTTCAAACGCACCCCCGGCGGGATGGAATCCCTGGATACTCTGGATGCCCGGAAGCGGGAGTTTGTGGAGGCGGTTCGGGATGTCCAATTGGAACGGGCCATGGACCTGATAAAAGGGATATGCGTGTTTTCCCAGCGTGCGAATCCGGACAAAAAAATGGCTGCCCGGTAGCCCCGGATGGGGGTTTGATGGAGATTCAAATCCCGGGCTGGGAATGGCCAGCCTGGCCCTCATTCAGCCTGACGAAGGCTTGATTTTTAGCGCACTCCCAACATGAAAATACTGGGCTTTGAATCCTCCTGCGATGAAACCAGTGTGGCGGTGGTGGCAGATGGCCTGGTCCTGTCGAGTGTGGTCGCTTCGCAAATCAAGCTCCATGCCGAATACGGTGGCGTGGTTCCCGAATTGGCAACCCGGGAGCATTTGCGCAACCTGCTGCCGGTCGCCCAGTCGGCGCTCCATGAAGCCGGTCTGCGGCCGACAGACATTACCGGAGTGGCGGCTACCCGCGGCCCCGGATTGCCCAGTGCCCTGATGGTTGGCTTTCGGGCGGCCCAAAGCTTTGCCTGGGTGCTGAATCAACCTTTCTTGGGCATCCACCACCACGAGGCCCATTTGTATTCGCCCTGGATCGGCGGCCAGCCACCCCGGGCGGAGTTCGATCATTTCGAGCCCGCCATCTCTTTGATTGTCAGTGGCGGGCACACCCTGTTGGTGCATGTGCCCAGCGAAGCGGAACATGTCGTCCTGGGATCGACGTATGACGATGCCGCCGGGGAATGCTTTGACAAGGCCGCCAAGCTGGTAGGGCTCCCTTATCCCGGGGGGCCGGAAATGGACCGCTTGGCTGCCCAGGGCAATCCCTCAGCTTATGCCTTTCCCCGTCCGCTGATCAACGAGCCGAACGATGACTTCAGTTTCAGCGGCCTGAAAACTGCGGTGCGCTATTTTTTGCGCGATCATCCCGAGGTGCTGGAGGATGGGCAAAAAGTGCGGGATATGTGCGCCAGCGTGCAGCAGGCCATTGTGGATGTGCTGGTGACCAAGACCTTGCGGGCGGCGGCCCGGCTGCGGGTGGGGTGTGTGAGCGGATCCGGCGGTGTCACCTGCAACCGCGGCCTGCGCGGTGCCTTGAGCCTGGCCTGCCGGCGGCAGGGTTTGCGGTTGCGCCTGGCTGATCCCTCGCTCTGCACCGACAACGCCGCCATGATCGCCATTTTAGCGGAGCGCAAATTCCTGCGCGCGGAGCCTTCCACTCCCTGGTCCGCCGACATCCTGCCTGGCTGGCCGCTGGCGAATTCAGGATCGGGCACGGCCAGCCCGGCGTAAGAGGTCAGGCTTAACGCGTGCTCGCGGCGGTTTTAGCCATCGAAACCGGCACCAATTCTATCCCTTGTCCCTGGCCCAGATTTCGTGAATATTGCCGCGCGGTGGCATTGTTCCAATGTTCATGCACGCCCAGGCTTTCCAAACGTTTTTGGGCATCGGCATGGTTGGGATCATAAAAGGTGCCGGAGGCGGGATGCCCGGCCAGCGCTGCTTCATGCAGGAAATCATCCACTCCCCGGCTGCGGGGTTCCTGGTATTCGGCGTAAAGGAAATCGAAGCCGACTGAATCAATGGCCACGGGATCCTGCGCCGCCAGCAGGCTGGAAGACCAGCCGCCATTGAAGGGCGCCATATTCCAGTGCCGGGGGGCGGGATCTTTGGGGTGGACGCCCGCATAAAGGCCATCAATCAAATAAAGCATGGTTTTGCCACCGATATGCCGGTGGCCGATGAAATCGACCAGCGGCCGGTAGATCGCCTCTTCCTTGGCGAAGGATGGCGTGTGGAGGTTGTAATATCCCCTGGCCACCGGGGTGCGGATGAGGGAGCCGAAATGGTTCTTGGCGCAGAGGGTAACTCCAGTGCCGGTATGGGCCTTGAGGTTGGCCAGGTTGATGATGTAATCCGCTTCCGCGAACCAGTCCGGCACGTAATCCGTGGCGCAATCCTTGGGGCGGGCGCTCCAGTAAATCGGAATGGCTGAAGCTTTCGATAAGCGGCGCCCGAATTTCCCGGCGACATCCACGCATTGGACCTGGGGGAATTCCCGGTGGATCAACTGGTAATACTCGTTGGGGAAAAAGGTGAGCGTATCACCCACGGTGATGTCCGCTTCCCGGAGGCCGGCCGTTTTGACCAACTGCCGAAGCACCGCCAGGATCATCTGGGGTGAGGTATTCATATAGTCCGGATTTTTCACGATTTCATAGGTGTCCGGATTGACACTCCCCATACTGGCGATGAAGCCCACGAAATTGACCTTGATGGCCACTTTTTCACCCGGCTTGCATCCCGTGTCCCCTTTGCCGGAGGCGCGGTTTTGAAAACGGAAAAGCTGATTCCAAGCGGCGGCATCGGTGGTGGCGCCGGTCAACGAGCGGATGGCTTTGGAAACCATTTCATCCACCCGGTCCTGCCGGGTATGTTGCGGTTCCCACCAATGCCCGTCCCCGGGGCCCTTCCAATCCGTGGCCTCCGGGTCATGCACCCAGACGACCCGTCCGGGGTGGATGCCGCGCCCTTCGCCGATCGGTTTTAACGGCTCAGGCTCCGCTGCGAAAAGTGGCTGGCTGGAAATAACGGCGGTCAACAGGCCGGCCAACAGCCAAACCGGTGAGATGGGGGATGGTTTTTTCATAAGGTGTTTTCAATTCATGGATGGCAGTGTTTTTAAAAGCGCGATGGCTTCCTGGGCGGCGGTTTCGCCTGCTCCAGGCGCAAAGGGGCTGGATTGGACTTCGTAGCCGCCTTCGGCGCAGGCCTCCTGGGCGGGCAGGTAGCCCGCCGCCCCATTGCAATGGGTGATCACCAGGGTCATGGGAAAGGGGGATCCCTTCTTGATGGCCAAGCCCAGTTCATTAAACAGTTCACCGCCAATGCCCACGAGGCCAAGGCTGCCCACGCGTGCCACACTCAGAGTTAAGGGGATCCCAGGCGGGTTTGTGCCCGGCGGGTCACCAGGCTTTGGTTTTCCAGGCAGGTTGACGGTTTTTACCAAAGACGCCACCGGTCCGCCCCGGTTCCATTGGCGGACCTTTTCCGACACGTTGACCACTTCTTCCCCCAGCATGGTCCCCATCAACACCGGCTCGGGGGTCCAGCCATTGGTGGTCTTAAAGCCCGGCAAGATCCGAAACCACGGATCGATGTTGCCCGAGGCTCCGGCGAAAGCCGGGGCGATGAGGCTGCCCCCGATATGGCCTTCTATGAATTGCTCCGCCAGGCCGTGTACATCCCCGCTTATCTGGTAATTCGCTGGGCCCAGTGAAGTGCTATGGGTGGCGTAGGCGAACAACAAGGCCAAAGGCTGGCCGCCATTTAGGGGGCGGATTTGAACCACTTGGACCTCGCGGTCCGTGGCGGCCGCTGGATTGCGTCCCAGAATGATTTTCACGCCACCGTTTTCCGCCACCCGTTCCCGGCGGTTTACTCCCACCGGAGAGGAACCGCTGCCGGTGCCCAAGCTGGCCGGCTGCAATCCCGCCAGCGCTTCCCGCACCAACTGCACCAGGCGGCGGCTCAGGAATTGGGAATATTCAAAATTGTTCGGGTGCCCCTTGGCCCGGTCAAATACCGGCGTGGGTGCGGAGTGGGTATGGATGGCGGCCAGCATCAACTGGCCGGGTTTGAGCTGGCAGTCCTCGAGGATCGCCTGCCGCAAGGGTTCAGCGGCATTTCCATAAAAGCCAATCAGGTCTGTCGAGACCAGCACCAGCCTTTGGTTGCGACAGGCAAAAGCTATGGCCCGGGCCGACAACGGATCATGAACGCCCTTGGATAAATTGGTGCGGCTGGCGTAACCAGACAGTGTGGTGGGGAGCGTGGGGGTGATATCGATTTTGGCGGTCCCCACCAACAAATCATTTTCCTGTCCGCGGACCTCGCCTGCGGCCAGGCAGAGGCTGAGTCCCAGCCAGCCAGCGGTAATTCGAAGCGGATTCATGGTGTAACACTAGTTCCATGCAGATGGGGTGCAAGCCTATTCCGGCCACCAGGGGTGGCAATATTGGCTGGAGACGCCGTTGGGCTAAGGAGAAACAAAAAAGGCGGGCCGAGACCCGCCTTTCCAAACTCTGTAGGCAAAAATTGCTTGAACCCGAACTCCGAGATAGAAAATGAGGTCGTAATGCGCAACCTCCTGAGGCTATAAGGTTTAATGCAAAACAAACCCGCTTCAGACTCGCACAAAACGACCCCCATCGAAATTAGCGCCCTGTTCGGCCGAG
>CAIMWS010000016.1 GCA_903845125.1 uncultured Verrucomicrobiota bacterium | reverse complement strand
GAACCTGAATCCAGCCGCGCGGACCCATATCGACGATGAATTGCTGGCCTTCGCCTGGCCCGCCTTGCTGGAGCTGGAAACCAACCCTGCCTGGCGCCGGCTTTACCGGCAAGGCTTTGAGCAATGGCACGCGGCGGTGGCGGCCGACCAGACCCCGTTTTTTGAACTGCTCTACGCGCGCCTGACCGGCCGCACCGGCCCGGTGCCGGCGGTGATCGAGGCGCTGCGGGACCAACCGCTGGACCTCGTGCGCTGGACGGTGGATAATGCCGCTCGCGAGGATCTCCGCCTGGTCCGGCGGCCCGAGCTGGAGTATATCCAGACCCATCGCCTGCCGCCGCCCAGCGAGCGGGGGGTGCCCCGGACGGATGAGAATCCCTGGCGCGCGACGCAGGGCGACGGCGGATTGACTGAAAGCGACGGCGTGTTCTGGCTGATGCCGTATTGGATGGCCCGGTTCCACGGTTACCTGGCGGCGCCCTGAGTCCGGGCACGGCGCGCGGCCGGTTTCATGGTCGCGGGGTGGTTTGACTTTTCCGGCACGGTTTCCGATACTGGCCGTAACAATATGCGCGATTCCATGCTTCCCCTGGTTTTTCCTGTGGCCGGGCTGGCCTTTTTCCTGTTCGCGGCCACCCCGCCGGCGGCCTCGCTGGAACCCGTTGCCACGCCCCCGCCAGCGGGATTGGCGGCGGCCCCGGCCAGCGGGGCGGATGACGGCCTGGAATTCATCGATACCAGCATCGAAAACGCCTCCCCGTTATGGTATGAGGTGCAGCCCGGCGGCGAACCGGGGGCGCGCACGCGGGTGCAGATCCATTTGTTGTATGATCACGAGCGGTCCTCGCCGAACCGGGCGGCGGGGCACTGGCATTTTGTGGTGCAGGGCCGGCCCGGCGCCCGGCTGCTGTTGGTGCTGAACAACCTGGACAACATTTGGAACGGCCGGCCTGGTTCGATCGCCCGCGAGCAGAGCATGACGATGATCTCCCCCGATGGCCGCCAGTGGCGTCCGATCCCCATCAAACGGACCCCGGAAGGCCGCCTGGAAATCGAGGTGGACCTGGCCGGCCCCCGGCTGCATGTGGCGCGGGTGGAGCCGTACCGTCTTTCCGATCTGGACCGGCTCCTGGAGGAGATCAAAAACCACCCCGCGGTGGAAATCATCCCTATCGGCCGGACGGTGGAGGGGCGCCCCCTGGAGATCGTCCGGTTGGGGAATCCGGCGGCGCCGTATCGCGTGTTCCTCCGTGCCCGGGCCCATCCGTGGGAGGCGGGCACGAGCTGGGTGGTGCAAGGCCTGGTCCGCCGCCTGTTGCGGGACGATGCGGAGGCACAGCAGTACCGCAGCCATTATTGCGTTTACCTGCTGCCGATGGCCAACAAGGACGGCGTGGCCCGCGGCCACACCCGGTTCAACCTCCGTGGCAAAGACCTGAATCGGGACTGGCTCCAGCCGGCCGATGCGGAGCTGGCGCCGGAAAACCACGCCCTGGAGACGTGGCTGGACGGCATGATCCGCCGCGGCCAGCGCCCGCACCTGGCTTGGGAGCTGCACAACGACGGCTCGGGCGGGCTGCACCTGTGCGGCGCGCCCGGCCCGGGGACGAAAGATTACCGGGAGCGGATGCGGGCGCTGGAAAGCCTGCTCCGCCAGCACACCTGGTTCGCCGAAGGTGTCGCGGCCCAGTCCGCACCGCCCAGCGGCACGCTGGGGGATGGCTGGCTGGCCCGTTACGGCATCGACACCGTGGTGCACGAATTCAACGCCAGCTGGCTGGCGGGGTTGCAGGACTATCCTTGCGGCCGGCTCTGGGAGCTGTACGGGGCCCAGCTGGCCCTCGTGTTCGACCGCTACTTCGAGCCGGCCCGGAACCGCCTGGAGCGCCCGCGCCTGTTGATTGAAACCGATGCGGGGGGCGATCCGGATGACGAGCAGTCGCTCGTCCGCTTCCTGTTGAACGCCAATGAATGGGATGTCCAGGGCCTCATCGCCAACCGTCCCGTGGCCCGGGACGGGGAGAACCGCAATCCGGAGCGCACCGGGCTGGGCGTGGTGCGCCGGCTGGTGGGAGCCTACGGCCAATGCTGGACCCACCTGGTGCAGCACGACGCGCGCTACCCCTCACCCGCCTACCTGCTCCAGCGCACGGTGGCCGGATACAACGAGACCCAGGCGGCCGTGGACCTCATCCTCGCGGCGGTGGACCAGCCGGATCCCCGGCCGCTCTGGTATTCGGACTGGGGGTCGGACCGGGGTTCGGCCACCAACAATATGCGGCGGGCCTTGGATCGCGTGTTGCGGGAACGCGGCCCGGAAGGCTACGCCCAGTTCAAATCCAGGCTGCGGCTGGCTTCCTACGACGCCTTCGCCGGGCATGCCACCAACGTGGCCCCGGCCTTCCCGCTCTGGGTGAATACCTTCCAGCCGGCGGTCGATGGCCGGCGGTGGTACCACACTTTTTCCTCGCTGGTGGCGCGGGCGGGCGGGTGCGACCTGGTGCGCGACGTGCTCACCGGGCACGGCCCGCTCGGCGCCTTGTATCCCACCAACACCACCCACTGGGGCAAGGAGGGCGACACCATGAGCTTCCTCTACCTGGTGCCCACCGGCCTGAACGACCCGCTGGAGCCCGGCTGGGGCAGTTGGGCCGGCCGCTTCGGCCTGAACACCAATTATCCCGGCCAGCCGTATTATTGGGCCTGCGTGGCCGATGAGTGGGAGGGCGTCTGCCACCGCGACCGCACGCTCGCCCGCTGGGCCACCGCGATCCAAAACGACTTCCGGGCGCGCCTGGACTGGTGCGTCCGGCCCTTCCGCGAGGCCAATCATCCGCCCCGGGTCGTGGTGAACGGGGTAAGCGGGCCGGAGATCCTCCGGTTCCACGCCCGCGGCGGCGCCACGGTGAAGCTCGATGCGAGCGCCTCCACCGATCCCGATGGCCAGCCTTTGCGGTTCGCCTGGTTCATTTATCCCGAGGCGGGCAGCTGCCGGGAGGAGGTCCCGCTGCGCTCCGCCAGCACCGCCACCGCGTGGGTGGACCTCCCCGCCGGCGCCGCCGGGCAGACGGTCCACGCGGTGGTGGCCGTCACCGATGCCGGCGAGCCGCCGCTCACCCGTTACGGCCGGGTGGTCATCACGATCCGCGATGAGGACCAGGCCCGGCGCACGCTGGCGCCGTTTTTTGCGCCGCCCCCCGAATACGCCAACCGCTTCGGCGGGCTGCGGTCGCCCCAGCAATTTGCCGATGGCACCCACGTGACCACCCCCGCCCAATGGCCGGAGCGCCGCCGGGAAATCCTGCGCCAGTGGCACGAACTGATGGGGCCGTGGCCGCCCGTGCTGGAGCAGCCCCGGATGGAGATCCTGGCCACCGAGGCGCACGATAATTTCACGCAGCAGCGGGTGCGGCTGGAAATCGCGCCCGGGCAAACCGGCGAGGGCTGGCTTTTGCGCCCCCGGGGCGATGGCCCGTTTCCCGCGGTGCTGGTGGTGTATTACGAGCCGGAAACCAGCGTGGGCTTGAATCCCGCGCAGCCGTTGCGGGACTTCGGCCTGGGGCTCGCCCGGCGCGGATTCGTGACGCTGAGCATCGGCTCCCCGGGGGGCAGCGCCTGGCGGCCGGATTTGGGCTCCGCCCAGTGCCAGCCGCTTTCGTTCCACGCCTATGTGGCGGCCAACTGCTGGCACGCGCTGGCCAACCTGCCGGGCGTGGATGACCGCCGCATTGGCCTCACCGGCCATTCCTACGGCGGCAAGTGGGCCTTGTTTGGGGCCGCCTTGTGGGAGCGCTTCGCCGCGGTGGCGGTGAGTGATCCCGGCATCGTCTTCGACGAAACCCGGCCCAATGTGAATTACTGGGAGCCGTGGTATTTGGGCCGCGATGAGGCGCAGCCCCGGACCACCGCGGGCCTCCCGTCAGCCGGGAATCCCCGCACCGGCGCCTACCGGAACCTGGTGGCGGGCGGGCACGACCTCCAGGAGCTGCACGCGCTCATCGCCCCCCGGCCATTTCTCGTCTCCGGCGGCGCGGAGGATACCCCCGCCCGCTGGCCGGCGCTCAACCATGCCCGGGCGGTGAACCAGTTGCTCGGCTTCACGAACCGCGTGGCGATGACCAGTCGCCCGGACCACAATCCGACGGCCGAATCCAATGCCCAGCTCTACGCCTTTTTTGAACAATTCCTGCACCCTTGACCCCCATGAATATCCAGCCCTTGAATCCCCGCCCTGGTCCGTTGTGCCGCGCGTTGCTCGGCGGCGCGCTCCTCCTGGCGTCCCTCCCCGGCCTCGGGACCGCCCAGCCGGCCCTCACCTCGCTGGCCAATCCGGAGGTGCGCTATGCCGTGCCCGATAAACCGTACGTGGTCTTGCGTCACGGCGGGTTGGAAGCCGTGGTGGTGGACAACCGCGCCGTGGATGACGCCGTGCTGCCGGGGCACCGGGCCGGCTACCATGGACTCGCCTCGCTCAAGCATGACCGGCAGCCGCGCAACCTGTTTGTGCCCGCTTATGCGGGGCTGAATTTCGAACACATCCACGACGGGACCTTCCAAAAGCGGGAAGTCCTTTACGAGCCGCGTTTTGTGCCCATGGAGCTGCGGGTGATCGATGCCCGCACGGCGGAACTCCACCAGGCGCCGACGCCGTTCTGGGGTTTGGAAAGCTGCCTGCGTTACGAATTGCTGGATGGCGGCATCGTGGCCATGACTTTCGAATGCATCCCCCGGCGCAACCCCGGCTCAAACGGTTACCTCGGCCTTTTCTGGGCCAGCTATATCGACCATCCCGAGTCGTTGGACATCCATTTCCGGGGCCGGCCGGAGGGCGGTGGCCCGATCGGCTGGCTCACCGGCGTCACCCCCGCCCATGGTCAGGCGGCCACCCATTGCGCGCTGGATGATCTGCGCCAGTTTCCGCATGCCCCCGATTTCCCCCTCGAGCTGCCTTTCGGCTTCTCCCGGCTGCGCCCGGCTGAGCCGTGGTATTACGGGGTGTGCCGCGGCATGGGTTTCCTCCAGCGGTTCCGCCCCGGTGACCAGGTGCGCCTCACCCAATCCCCTTCCGGCGGCGGGCCGGGATGCCCCGCCTGGGATTTCCAGTGGTTCATCGAAAAACCGGTCATCGGCCAGCGCTATCAACTCCAGATGCAGGCGGCTTATCTGCCGGTGGCGGGGCGCGGGGACGCCGAACCGGTGCGCGCCCAAATGGCGCGGCAGGCGGGGCAGTGGCCAGGCCCCGGGGCGGTGTATTATCCCCCGGCGGAATCGCAGGGCGGCTGGCGCAAGCTGGAAGACCCGGGGGACATCCAGGGACTGGCGGGCATGGATCCCGCCCGGCTGGACTCCTTGAAGGAATGGCTGCTCCAGTCGGACCACCGCAATTTTGCCGCCGTGGTGGTCCGGCGGGGCTGGCTGGTGCTGGAAGTGGAGCGGGGCAACAGCGCCAAAACGGATGCGCGGCGGGTGGCCTCGGTCTCCAAGGCGGTTTGTGCCACCGTGCTGGCGATCGCCTCCGAGCGCAGCCAGGCGGGGCTGACGCCGAAAAAAATGACGTTCGACGCCCCGGCCTTTGACTTCCTGCCCTGGGCCCAGCCCTTGAGCGATCCCCGCAAGGCGCGCATCACCGTCCGCCAGCTCCTCAACCACACCTCGGGCCTGTGCCCGGAAGCCTTGGGCGCCCCCAACGACGGCTCCTGGGAATACGTGCTGGGCCACACCGGCGATCCCCGCACGGCGCAGCTGGCCTTCGACCCCGGCACGGCGTGCGGTTACTCCACCCATGGGCTTTGCCACGCCGCGCTGGTGTGCGAGCAGGTGACCGGCCAGCCCTATGACCAATTCGCCATTGAAGCGCTGTTCCGGCCGCTCGGCATCGAGCACTGGTGGTTCCAGTTTTACGAGGGCGGGGCGCAATATGGCCGCCATCCCTCGCACGGCCTGGGCATGCCCGCCCGGGACCTGGCCCGCATCGCCTACTGCCTGGCCCACGAGGGGCGGTGGGGCGGGCGGCAGGTCGTCCCCGCCTGGTTTGTGCGGGAAACCGGCCAGCCCACCCACTCGGTCCAGGGGCCGGAAATGCGCTTCGGGATCGAAGCCCAGAATTTCTCCCACGGCTGGCAATTGCCCGCCCTGTTGAAGGGCGAGGGCAAAGCCAGCGGCCGCGGCATCCCGCGCGACGCCCGGTATAAGCCCGGCTCCGGCGGGCAACTGATCGCCTTTGTCCCCAGCCTGGACCTGGTGCTCGCCCGCCAAACCGGCAGCAGCGGGGACTGGGACTACGAGGAATTCCTCCGCCGCGCCTGCGCGGCCGTGGGCAACCACCTGGAGCCCGCGCAAAAATAACCTCCCCGGTTCGGTTGGGAGTTGGCGCCAAGCCAGCATGGAGCGTAGGGCCAGCCCGGCCGGCCTTCGGACCGGAATCAGATTATTTTTGCCTGCCCACCCGGGATCGCCCAATCAAATGAGGATCGATACGGCGTTGGCACGCAGCGATCCCCTGATCCAGCGCCTTTAAAAAGCGGCTGGGAAGGTGGTTTCCGCCAAGGGCGGAGGCGGAAATCACGATTGTTGGACGATGGCCGTCATTGAGCACCCTCCGGCACGGCGCGAAACTCGTACTGGCCGGAGGCCACTTGGAAGTTTACGTGGGTGGCATCCTCGCGGGCGGAGGCGATCCCGGCGACCGGGCCGCGGAATGCCTGCTTGGCCCAGATGGAAACTCCGCCTTCAGTCACCGCCACGGCCGTCCGACCATCCTTGGGCACGCCGATGGTGGCCTGGGTGTTGGGCGGAATCGCCACCCGCAGGGTGAGCGCGCCGTCGTTGAGCCGGGTCCATTTGACGGCAATTTTCCCGTGGACCGACTGGTAGGTGGCTTCGGCCCAGCCCAGGCCGGGGCCGGGATAAGGTTTCACGGCCATCCGCTTGAATCCAGCCCCATCGCTTTGCAGACCGCCCACATAAGACATCAGCCACTCCACAATCGAGGCCATCAAATGGGGCATGCCAAAGGAGTTCATCCGGGAATCCTGGAAGCCCGCTTCCGGCATCCAGCTATCCCAGCGTTCCCAGGCGGAGGTGGCCCCCTGGGCCACCGGATACAGCCAGGAAGGATAAGTATCCTCCAACAGCAATTGATAAGCCACGGCGTTCCGGCCGTAACGGCTCAATACGGGCAGCAAAGCCCGGGAGCTGTGGAACCCGGTGGTCAGATGCCCGGGCGGGATGACCCGGGTCGTTTTCAAGGGGTTCTCCCGCGTCTGCGTGTGGCTTTTCCGGAGTATGTCCTCCACCAGGTGATCCACCGCCCGGGGAATTTTTGGCTCCGGGATGAATCCGAAATAGAGCCCCAGCGCATATTCCCCCTGGGTGTCGTGGATGATTTTCCCATCGGCGCCGAGATAGGCCCGGTCAAAGGCCTTTTTCATGTTGTCCAGCAGGCGCTCGTAGTGGCGGGCGTCCTCCCGCTGGCCAATGCTGGCGGCCATCTCAGCGAAGTTGCTGACGCTCCAGCCGTTCCACAGGGTGTTGAGCACATCCGCGTGGCGCTCCCGGTCCTCCACAATCGCCAGCCAGTCCCCGTAGCCGATGAACTTCTCACCCTGGCAATGGAAAACCGCGCCGTTGCGCAGGTAATTCGTCAGGCTCCGTTCGAGGTGCCCCAAATAAGTTTTCAACGAGGGATACTGCGCTGCAATGAGGTTGGTGTTGCCGTAAAAACGGTAAAGCCCATAGGGGACGCACACGCCATCATCGGACCAGCCGGGGGATTCGATGTCGCCCCAGATCGGCGAGACCTGCAGGTAGGACCCTGAGACGCCCAGCGACTGGGCGTCCACGATGTCGGTCATCCATTTTGTCAGGAACGCGTTCATGTCGAACGAATAGCACCAGCTATAGACCATCTGGCCCAGGCCCATCCAGCCGAGCCGCTCGGCGCGGTCGGAGCATCCGGTGGGCAGGTCGACCAGGTTCGCGATCATCGAGTCCACACTATTCTTGTACAATTGGTTCACGCGCGGGTCGGAGCAGGCGAAGCTGCCGGTCCGGGCCAGGTCGGAATGGCAGGCGATCCCGGTGATGTCCTCCAGGGTGGGAACTCCGGGGTAGCCGGTCACTTCCACATACTGGAACCCGTGGTAGGTAAACAGCGGTTCCCAGGTTTCCGCCTGAGCCGAGCCCTTCAGGATGTAAGTGTCTTTCACCCGCGCTTCCCGCAGATAGTCCGTGTAGATGGTGCCATCGGGATTCAGGCGGCCGCTGAACCGCAGGGCCACGGTGGTCCCCGCCGGGCCTTGCGCACGCAGCCTGGCCCAGCCCGCGATGCTTTCCCCCAAATCAAACACATACACTCCGGGGCGGGGGCAGCTCAAGTGGCGCGGCCGGATTTCCCGCTGCCGCTTCACCGGCGGATGGGGCGCGGCACACAGCCGGGCGCTCTGGTTGTCTCTTTCCACCTGGACGGGAGTGGCCCCCAGGACCAGCTCCGGATGGCGCCAGCCCTGGTCCGGAAACCCCACACGGTCCCAGTCCAGGAATTCCCGGCGCGCGTCGTAGGTTTCTCCCTGTTGCAGGTCCGCCTCCAGCAACGGGCCGCAGGCGGTCTTCCAGTTCGCGTCGGTCCCAAAAACCTGGCGGGTGCCATCCTCGTATTCCACGTTCAATTGGACCAGCAGCTTGGGCGTGGTCCCGTAGTTGAAAGGCCCGGCCCAGATATACCCCGCATACCAGCCGGTGGAGAGCACCGCCGCCAGGCAGTTGCGTCCGCGGCGGAGCAGGGGTGTAACATCGTAGGTGTGGTAGTAAACCCGCTTCCGGAAATCCGTCCACCCGGGATTAAAGTAATCCTCCCCGACCCGCTGCCCGTTGAGGCGCAACACATAGTCCCCCAAGGCGCTGGCATACAGCCAGGCGCGGGCGATTTTCCGGCCCGTGTCGATTTCCCGGCGCCAATAGGTGGCCGGGGGGAGCTTGGCATCCGTCCCGGCCTTGATCCCAATCCATTGTGCGGACCAGTCGTTGGTGGCCAGCAACCCCATGGACCACCGCGCCGGCTGGCTCCAGGGGGAAGCCTGGTTGGCCGGGTCCCACACCCGCAGCTTCCACCAGCAATCCTGCCCGGAGCCCAGAGGCTTGCCCGCATAGGCCACCTGGGAGTTCTGGTCCGACGTGATCTTGCCCGAGTCCCACAAATCCCCCTGGCCGGAGCCCAGCTTGCCTGGATCGCTGGCCACCAGCACCTGGAAGGCGGTCTGGCTTAATCCCCGGCGGGCCTCCTCCGTGGCCACCAGCACCCAGCTCAGCCGGGGTTGGCGCACGTCGATCCCCAAGGGATCAATCCGGGATTCGCATTGCAGCCGGGCGGGGACCAGGGCGCCGCCTGGGCGCGGGGCCGCTGCCTCCGCCGGCGGTGCGTCCGCGGTTCCCGCTGGCAGGGAGGTCAGGGCCGCCAGGAAAATCCAGGAGGCCAGCGTGGTTCTGCTGGTTGCCATAATCTTTTGTGCCTTTCGTTGGGTCGGGAGTTCCAGTCCGGCTGGGCCTTGCCCAGGCCATTGGCTTAGTCGTGCCTGCGGGATCCTTTTTATGCAAGACAATCGTTATTGGCCCATGATCCCGGGCCGCGCGGGGGGCAGCGGCGCGCTCCTGAAGGCTTCGTTGATTTGCCCGGCATCGGCGGCCGGCCCCGGGGAGCGAGCCGTTTAAGAGCTTCCGTGTGGCCACGGGCGGAGCGGATTCCGTCCGCGCCGTTGTGATGGCTGGCTGGCAAGGCGATGATCCGGATCAGGGCAGGCGCCAACATCCGGGGCGCGAACACTTTGCTCCCCCCACTCCCGGGACATCGTTCAGGCAGGATGAATATTTATTGGTCGCGAATGGAGGCGTGATCGGACAAATACCGCATGTCGTTGTTCCCGGGTGAGGCCTGGACCGAGGAGACCATATATTTGCCCGTAATCGGTTGCCGGGTCCGGGGATCAAGCCATTTATGGACCTCGGCGTGGCCGTCGGCGAAGCTGATCCCGCCCGCGCCGTTGTGATAACTGGCAGGAACGTCGATGATCATGATCATGGTGGGCGCCACCCGGTCGTTCATGGCGACCGCGAAATCGCCGTAATTGATGCTGTCGGGATGTTCGTCGATCATAACGTAAGCTTTGACGGCGCCCATGCGGTTGATGTCGGAAAGCTTGCGAAAGACGAGGTATTTAGCGTGGGTGATGGCGCTCAGCCAGTCATCCCGTGAATTCATGGACTGGCTCAAGGAAATGCTGCGGACCCGGGGGTAAGAGGCGCCTTTGATCGTGACGCTGCTCTGGTCGGCGGGGCATTTATAGATGCCCGCCTGGCGGGAGGTGAACAAGGCGAGCTTGGCATATTGCGGGTCGGTGAGATTGATGGTGTTGGTGTTATCCGGATTGCCTCCATTGTAGTCCAGGACGCCCCGGACCCAGCCCGAACCGGTGGCGCTGAGTTCGTTCCAAACGAGGTTATCGTTGTATTCATGGGCATACATGATCCAGCCCATGGTCAGCTGTTTATTGTTGCTGATGCACTTGATCCCTTGCGCTTTGGTTTTGGATTTGCTCAAGGCCGGGAGCAGCATGGAGGCCAGGATGGCGATGATGGCAATGACCACCAGCAGTTCAATCAGGGTGAATGCGTTCCGGTGCCACCTGCACGGGGCGGAATCTGAAACCCGCCGGACAGCCATTTTAATCTGGTTCATAAAAAGTAAACTATCCCCTAAAACCGGCTCCTGCAACCCTCCTCTGCGCGCGCCGGACAGCCGGCGCGGAAAGCCGCCGCCGCGGCCAGGGCCGGCGGCTATGATCCGGAGCAAGGACCATAGCCGCCCAGCCACGGACAAGGCGCGCTTTATTGCTGCCGCAAACGATAGAACTTCTGCGCGCCGGCGGGCACGGCCACATAGGGATTGCTGGCGCCCGTTACGTCGGCCCAGGTGCCGGCCACGGTGTCGGCGGACTGGAGCACGCCCCCCCCGGTCCAGCTAATGGTGACGGAATTGGCCTGGCGCTGGAGGCTCAGCGTGCCGGGGAGGGTGGCGGGCACGGGGGTGTTGACCTCGAGTTCGTCCAGATCCGTGCCGCCATAGCCGCTGCCATTGGGGACCTTGATGCGGACGCCGCGGGCCAGGATGGGGGCGCCATTCTTGCTGGCGTCGAAGCGGTGCCGGGCATAGGACCGGAAGAAACCGCCCATGGATTTGAGATACTGCAGGGTGGCCACTGTGGCCCAGCCCGTGGCGGGATCGCCGGTTTCCTGGGTGTCAGCGCTGACGCTGGCGGCCGTGGTGACCTGGACGATGTAAGTGCCCAGGCTGCGGTCCAGGTAAGGCGGGTTGGGGGTGTTATCCCGCGACCAGGCGATATTCGTGAGGCTCAAAACCTGCGGGAATTTCAGCCCGATGAACGGATCCGGGTTGTCCACCCCGGAAATCCAGCTGTAGGAATTGCCATATTTGCCGTCGTTGACGGCGGTGATGAGGTGAATCCCCAAGCCCAATTCGCCGCTGCCAATGGCCACGGCTCCCTGGGACGCCAGGCCGGAATTCAGGGGCGCCTCGGTGCCGGAGAACTGGCCGTCATTGCCATCCCAGGCGAACTGGTAGCCAGGTTCGACCTGCACCCGCATGACCTCGAATTGGCGCTCGGCGACCGGGGTGACATTGACTTCAAGCTCATCGATCGCCTGCGCGCTGCTGGAGACTTTGATGCGGATCCCGGTGGCTTCCACGGGAGCCCCCGCGGCGCCTGCCGACAGCTCAAAACGGTGGCGCAAATGCGGCACGAACAGCGGGCCGGCCTGGTATTCCACGGTGCCCACGGTGGCCCAGCCGGTGGCCGGATCGCCGGTTTCGGGCGTGGCGATTCCAGGGGTGGCCACCCGGGTGACCTGCAGGGTATAAACACCCACCGCGCGGTTGGTGCCTCCGAGGTCCGGGTTGCCGGTGTTATCGCGGCTCCAAGCCAGGTTGGTGATGGCCACCGCGCTGGCGAATTTCACGCCGACGAACGGATTGGGATCGGGCGCCAGGTAGTTGGCAACCCAGCTGTTGCTGGCCCCGTAGAAGCCGTCGTTGATGTTGGCGATCCGGTAGCTGCCGCCCAGCTCGCTGCTGCCAAAGGCGGACGCTCCGCGGGCGGACGAAGCGGGGTTGATGGGGGCCGGGGCGGGCGCATTCACATCATAAAAAGCGCCGCTGTTGCCGTCGTAACCGAGGGCATATCCCGTCGCGGGTTGGAGCTTGAGCGTGGTGGGCAGGGAGGTAGCCAGCACCTCGTCCAGGGTGACCAGGGCGGGCAGCCCGGTGAATTGATCTGACGTGCCGGAATCAAAGGCGACATGGAAGGAGTTGGGACGGATGGTGGAAACGCCCACCAGCGTGGCGGTATTCTGGGGGTTGCCCACTTCCGTGATGGTGAAGGAGACGTTGGTCCCGTTGTCACCCACGGTGAAATCCCAGGTTTGGCTGGCTTCGCCAATGGCCAGGCTGCCGAACACCAGGCCAAAACCCACGCCATCGGTGGCGCTGCGTTCCCGCGCCTGGGCGGTCAAGGCCGGAGTGCCATCCGTCCGGAAATTGAACCGGATCCCGGTATCGAGAAACTCCTTATAGGTCGGCCGATCGGTCCGCGGATCGACGACGCTGGCCGCGCGGGTCCACACGGAAAAGTCGCCGGGGGCGAGGGTGGTGATGCGGCCCTGAATCATCAAACCGCCCGGAATGCGCGGGCTGAACTGGCCGGCCGAGGCCAGGATGGCGCGGCTGCCAGGCACGAAAGCGGCCTGCTGGCCGGCCACCGTGACGGATCCGCCAACCACGATCCACTTCTGGGCATCCAGCGGGGACGCGGTGAAGCTGTCCTGCAGGGCCGCCGCATTGTTGGCGCGCAAGGTGAACAAGGCTTCGCGGCTGACCGCCGTGAGGGCTCCCTTGGCGCTTGCCAGCACGCGGAATTTGGCGCCGGAATCGGCGGCGGTGAGGGGGGCGGTAACCAGGGTGGCGTTGGTCGCGCCCGCCAAATCAACGCCATCGCGCTGCCACTGGTAGGAGACCGGGCTGGGGACCCCCGCGACCACCGTCGTCACGGTATAGGTGGCCGGGCCACCCTCCACGGCGACGACGTCCGCGGGTTCGCCGATGATGCTTACGGTGGTGGCGGCGGGATTGATCTCGATTTCATCGATGCAGGTGTCATTAAGCGAGGGCTTGATCCGCAGACCGGTGGCGGAGATCGCGTGGCCGGCTTGGGCCACCTCGAAACGGTGGCGGAAGGCGGGTTGGAAGTCCGGCAGCGCGGCGGCGCCGTATTGGATGGTCCCGATTGGAACCCAACCGGTGGCGGGATCCCCCGTTTCCTGGGTATCAACCCCGGGGTTGGCCGTCGTGGTCACCTGGATGATGTAGGAGCGGGATGCGGAACGGTCGGCATATTGACCCCGGTTGTCGCGGCCCCACGCCAGGCTGCTGATGGCAACCGTACGGCCGAATTTGACTCCGACGAACGGATCGGCATCGGTCGAGGGCAAGCTCGGACCGGGAATCCAGCTTTGGGCGTTGCCGAAATAGCCGTTGATCACCTTGGAGGCGATATGCCCATAGGCGGACAGTTCGGAGCTGAAGAAAGTGGTGGCCCCTTTGGACGCCAGCGCGTCGTTATCCGGGACGCTCGCCAGGCCGCCGTTGGTGATGGAATTGAAGAAATCCCCGTTGTTGCCATCCCAGGTGATCGTATAGCCGGCTTCCGGAGTAATGCCGACCAAGCCGCGCTCGATAGCCACGTTGTTGTTGACCTCGATTTCGTCGATGCAGAGGTTGGCATCAGAGACGATAATGCGCAAGCCGGTGGCGGAAATCGGGGAGCCATTGGTTTGCGTGAGGTCGTAACGGTGGCGCAAATAGGGAACAAACACGGAACCCTCCGCCCGATAGGTCAGGGCGCCCACGGTAGCCCAACCGGTTTTCGGATCGCCGGTATCCGGAGTGGTGGCGCCCGGGTTTTGGGCGGTGGTGATCTGGAGGGTGTAAGTGCCAAGGGCCCGGTCCGTGAAGGGCCCGGCCGGACTCCGCTCCGTATCGTCGCCATTGTCCCGGCTCCATGCCACGGATCTGATCTCGATAGCCCCCCCGAAGTTCAAGCCGATGAAGGTCGGGGAACCCGGTTTGCTGAATTCGGAAAGCCAGCTGTGTTTGTTGCCATAAAGCCCATCAATGACGTTGGTGGCGTAATGAACACCCTGGCCATACTCGCTGCTGGCGAAAGCAGTGGTGCCGTTGCTGGCGAGGGCCCGGTTTTTCGTGACGGGCGCAGGGGAGGCGGGGGTGTTGAACTTGCCGTCATTGCCATCCCACTCGATCCGGAAACCCGCCGCCGGCTGGATCTGGATGTAGTTGGACAGGGCAGGGGTTGGGTCCGGCCCGGGATTCACCTCGATTTCATCGATGCAAATGCCGCCATCGGATACTTTGATCCGGATGCCGGTGGCTGAGATCGGGCTGCCGCCCGCCGCGACATCGAAACGATGCCGGTAACCGGCGGTAAAAAACCGGTTGTCAGTGCCGGTCTTGTATTGGACCGTGCCAATGGTGATCCAGCCGGTGGCGGCATTGCCGGTTTCCGGCGTGTCCACCCCGGGATTGCTGGCCGTGGTGACCTGGAGGGTGTAGATGCCAGGCGCGCGATCGGAATAAGGCCCGGACCCCGCGTCGTCGGTGGTGTTATCGCGCCCCCACGCTATGGCCTGGATGGCCACGGTCCGGTTGAAATTCAGGCCGATGAAGGGGCTGGGATCCGGTTTGGTGAAATCGGAAATCCAACTGGCGCTATTCCCGTAAAAACCATCGTTGACGTTGACGATCATGTGCTTTCCCCCCCCGCCATATTCGCTGCTGCCGAAAGGCACGGTTCCATTGCCGGCCAGGGCGGCATTGTTGGTGGGGCCGGCGCCGTTGCCGACCGAATCCCTAAAGCCTCCATTATTGCCATCCCACGTGATCGTAAAACCCGGGGCGTTGGTGATCACGACGCGGTCGCTCTGGGCCTGGCTGGACACTCCGGCGCCGGCCAAAAATAAAGCCAGGAGCAACCGCGAGGCATGGCTCACTACGCGGGGCGAATTTTGGCCAGCCCGAATGGGCATGGTCGTTCGAAAACTCGGACCAAGGGGTTTCTGGTGCGCAAACATAATCATCTTTCGTTAAACGATTTACTCAATATCGAAGACGCTTTTTTTGATGGACATCGGCCAAGATAACAAACCGCCCAGCGGGCGGCCATCCCCCGTACGGGGGATTTGCCCCAGCTTACTGCAGATGTTTAACTACGGCTTCGGTCCGGGAACGGACATGGAGCTTGTCATAAATGCTTTTGAGGTGGCTGCGAACCGTCTCCAGGCTGATGGCGAGAGCGTCCGCAATCTCCTTGTTAATATAGCCTTGGGCCACGTAATCCAAGACCTGCCGTTCCCGCTGCGAGAGGTTATCCGCCGGCTGGGACAACGGCTGCGGTTTTTGGAAGGATTGCACCACCTTCCGGGCAATATAACTCGACATGGGTGCTCCACCATGCTTTACCTCCTCAATCGCTTCCAGGATTTTGGAAGGCTTGACCCCTTTAAGCAAATAGCCGCTGGCACCGGCCCGGAGCGCCTGGAAGATCAGGTCCGTGTCGTTATATACCGTGAGCATCACCACCTGGATGGCGGGCAGGAGGTTCTTGAGCTGGCGCACGCAATCGACTCCGGACATGCTGGGCAAATTAATGTCCATCAACACCACCTCGGGCAAGTTGCCGGGGATTTGTTCCAAGGCTTCTTCGCCGGTCCCGTACGCCCCGACGCAGCAAAAGCCAGGAGAGGATTCAATCAACAACGACAAACTGGCGCGAATCCGTTGGTCATCTTCGACAATTGAAACGCGCGTCACCATCGATTGCATTGCGGGTAATCGTACCACGCTGGCGCGGCATTACAATCCCCCATTTGGGGGATGGCGGGCGGGGCCGCAGGCGCCGGGATCACCCGGGGAAAACCTGCGCTGGCGGGCTGGGGAAGACCTCCCCTGGCAGGGATCCGCTGCACGCGGAGGGGGGTGGTCTTAACGGGAGGATGAAGGTGAGTTTGGTGCCGCGGCCCGGCTGGCTGGCGAGCTCGCACCGACCTCCGAGCGACTCCAGGCGTTGCCGCATGTTGTTCAGTCCGTTGCCTTGCCGGGCGCCGTTTTTCACCAAAAAGCCTGTTCCATTATCTTCAATCGTGATGAAGAAGAATCCGGTTTCAACGCCCAACCGTAGCCAGGCCTCCGAGGCTTGCGAGTGCCTGGCAACGTTATTGAGCGCCTCCTTGACCGCCAGGAAGAGATTGTGCCGGGTTTCCGTATCGAGCGGGTGATCCGGCACTACGAGCGGCACATCCAGGCGGCACCGGATGGGAGTGGACTTGAAAAAATCCTCGGCGAATTGCAGGATGTAGTTGGCCAGATGGTCGAGGGAGTCGTTTTTGGGATTCACCGCCCAGACAATCTGATCCATGGCTTGCATCGCCTGCCGGGCGGTGTCGGAAATGACGTGGGAATGTTCTTTTAACAGTTCCTGCCGGGGGTTCCGCTGGATCAGTTCGCTCAGCAAGGCGATTTGAGTCAGGCTGGCGCCCAAGTCGTCATGGATGTCCTGGGCAATCCGGGCTCTTTCGCGTTCCAGGGAGTGTTGCCGTTCCAAATGTTCCATCCGATGGCGCAGTTGACGCAGTTCCAAAACGCGCACGCTCCCTCTCACGGAACCCAGGATGACCAAACCGGCCAGGCTGATCGCCCACCAGGTTTGCCACCAGGGGGGGAAAACCGTTATCGCCAGCGAACTGCCCAGGGTGTTCCAGGTGCCATCGTTGTTGCAGGCGATGACACGGAAATGGTAATCCCCGGGGGGAACATGGGCATAGTTGGCGGCGCGCCGGGTTCCGGCTTCCACCCAATCACGGTCCAGATTTTCCAGTTGATAACGGAAGCGCACCTTTTCCGGAGCGTCAAAGTTCAGCGCGGTGTAGCGGAATTCCAAACGCTGCCTGCCGGACGGAACCGATAAATGCGCATAGGTGGGGGTGGACGCTTCGGCCAGATTTCGGCCCGGCAACCGGGAGGCAGTTGGCTCCGCCAAATCCTGCAGCCGGGGATAAACCACCGTGGGGCCATCGAGAATGACCTGCTCGATAAACACAGGCGGCGGGATGCGGTTCATTTCGACCTGGGCTGGGTCCACCATCACCAATCCTTTGACGGTGGAAAACCACAGCTTGCCATCCCGCGTCTTGAGACCGGCGGGATGAAAGCCGCCCGTGCACTGGAGCCCCTCCATGCCTTCAGATTTCCCGAACAAGGTGGGGTTGAGCCAGGCCGTCCGGCCGTGGGCGTGATCGTTCAACTCCCGCTTGGCCAGCCGGACTATCCCTTTATTGGTGCCGATCCACAAATTCCCCCGGTCATCTTCCAGGATTTGGGAAACGACATCGTCCAACATCCCTTCCTGGGTGGTGTAGTTGGTAAAACGCCCTTGTTCGAGGCGGTTCAAGCCCCCGCCGCCGGTCCCGATCCAGAGGATGCCCTCGCGGTCCTCATACAAAGTCCTGACAAAATCACTGCCCAATCCGTCCGCCCGGGAAAAGCT
>CAIMWS010000015.1 GCA_903845125.1 uncultured Verrucomicrobiota bacterium | reverse complement strand
GGCCGGAAGTCACAAGCTAGCTCAATGGTAGAGCATCTGTGCAAAAACAGAATGTAGCCGGTTCAATTCCGGCGCTGATCCAAAACTTCTGTCCACTCGCGTGGTGTTCCCTTTTCAATACGCCAGCCGGGGGGACGCCACCAGCATCTCCAGATGGTCCGGCCGCCCACGCGGCCGCCACCCTCCCCGCGCGTATTTTATCCATTTACACCACGCAATCGGCTGGAAGTCACAAGCTAGCTCAATGGTAGAGCATCTGTGCAAAAACAGAATGTAGCCGGTTCAATTCCGGCGCTGATCCAAAACTTCTGTCCACTCGCGTGGTGTTCCCTTTTTGAAATGCCAACGTCACTTCCCACCCGCGGAAGGCAACCCATCAACCCTTACCACCCATGGACTATACACCGTTCCTGCAAAAACAAGATGAATGGCTGCGGCTCCCTTATTTCGAGGGCAAATCTGTCTGCAGCGACCGCCAGGGCTACCGCCTCCGGGAAACGCTGCAACCCGGCTGGTATCAATTCCGCAAATCCGGCCGCTACCTGGAGGCCCGGCGCCGGATCGAGCCGGAGCTGGACGCCTGGAAACTGCCGCGTGTGGGTGGTTACGAGATGAACGGACGCCTCTTTGGCAACGACTCGCAGGCACGCCTGTTTGGTTTGCCCACGGAAACGGACCGGCCGAAGTTCACGCCGATTTCCGCGCGCAAATGGTTCGATGGACACCTGTTGTTCCACGGGCAGGAGTTCGAGACCGAGGTGGAAACGCAGGTCCGCGAAGCGTTCGAGGAGGGGCATTCCATTGAGGCCATCAAAGGGGTGACCCCGGCGCTGGCGCAGGTATTTGTCCTGGAAAATGCCCGGCGCGAGCTGGACCGCGAGGCGGAACGGCGCGCCCGCGAAGAGGCCGCGCGGCAGCAGCAGCAGGCCGAGCTGGCGCGCTGGCAGGAAACCGTGGAAGGCCGCCTCAGCCAGGCCTTGTCCCACACCGGGGCGGAGCTGGTCAGCTGGCGCCGCAACGGCGCGCGCCAGGCGGTGGTCCGCTACCGCATTGCCGGGAGACGCTTTGAATGCATCATCGACAGCGAATCCCTGCAAATCCTGGATGCCGGCATCTGCCTGGAGGGCGCCGACGAAGCATTGAACTTGTCCAGCCTACCTTCCGCGGTGCGGGAGGCGGTTCACTCCGGGCGATTACATGTATTTCGGCCAGCCTGAGCCGGCCTCAACCCTATGTGCGAAGTCTGTTTAATCCTGGTCGAAGACAAAATCATCCGGGCGTATTTTGGATCGCAAACCAAAATCCCGGACACGCCGGAGCGCTGGGAAATCATCTGGGAGCACCGGCAGGAGATCACCGAAATCGCCCATTCCCATCCGGGCGATTGGCTGGATTTCTCGCCCGAGGATCTCACCACGATGGAGGCGGTCGAAGCCGGCATCGGGAAGGAATTCACCTGGTCCATCGTCACCCAAACCGGATTCCGGTCCCGCCAAGGCGGGCGGGATATCCGGCGGTGCGGTGCGCCGTGGTGGGTGGGCCTGCTGCGCCGGCTTTCTTATGCGGGTTCAGGCCATGGGGAGGGAAGTCCTGGCGCCGCCGATTTTTCGCCAGCCGCGAAGGGAGTTATGAGTGCCGAGCGGATGGGGATCCATGACGAAGGGCTGCTGGCGGATCGCAGTCCGGGGCAACCATCCGATTGAGAAAGGAAAAAATGAAATGAACGAAAATAATGTATTGATCAACATCACCTGGCAGGGCCAGAGCGGCAATTACGTGGTCCGGCTGGATCCGGGCGTGGACGACGCCACCATCCGCAACCTCTGCGAGGAAGCGGTGCGCTCGGGCGAAGTGCCGGGCATCCGGCCGAACCTCCCGAAGAACGCCTTTGCCCACTTCGTGATCGACCGGTTCCACGGCGGCCAGGCGCGCTTTGTGGTGCGGCCGAAGGTGCCCTTCGGCGTTTAACTGAAAGCCATGAAAATACTTTTCTGTGGCGGCGGCGCCCTCGGCTCGCATGCGCTCTTCCTGGCGCGCGATCTGGGCCAGGAGATGGCGGTCGTGGACTTCGACCGCGTGGAAACCAAGAACCTTGCTTCCCAATGGTTCGTAAAACAGATGGTCGGCAAGCCCAAAGCGGCCGCCCTGAAGCTGCAACTCCTGAACTTTTACGGCGTGAAGCTCCAGGATTACCCACTGCGGCTGACAGCCCTGAACGCCGGGGTCCTCCTCGGCTCCGCTGATCTCGTCGTCGAATGCTTCGACAACGCGGCGAGCCGGCGCGTCGTGCAGGAGTATATTCGTTCCCAGGGCAAGGTTTGCGTCCATGCCGGGCTCGCCGCCAGCGGCGAGTACGGCGTGGTGCGCTGGGACCGGCATTTCACAATCGATGAGGAAGGCACCGCCGCCCAGGCTACGTGCGATGGAGGCGGTTTCCTCCCCTTGATCCTCCGGGTCAGCAGCTCGCTGGTGGCCTCCATCCAATTCCACCTCGCCGATGGGCGGGAGGTGAATTGGAATATCTCGCCACGGAACGCGGAAAGCTTCTGACCCGCGCATCGCTGGCGCCCAAGTCGAGCCAGGAGCGGGCGGAAACCCGGCCGATGGCCTGGCCCGCCTTCACCCGGCTCCCGGTTTCGATCCCCGGCTGCAGATGCAGGTGCGCCAGGTAGTAGCAGAGCTGAGGATCCACGCGGATTTCCACTTTGGAATC
>CAIMWS010000014.1 GCA_903845125.1 uncultured Verrucomicrobiota bacterium | reverse complement strand
TGTGCAGTTCAACGGCCTGGTCCACGGCTCGCTGGGATCGGCCACGCTGACAGGTCCAGTAGCAGGTGCGACGCCCACGCTAACGGTGGACAACCTCGGCTCCAGCGGCCAAGATGGGGTGGCGATCCAGCTCAACCAGGCACAATCCTTCGAGGCGCATTGGCAGGATCTGGACCCGCAGGATGCCCTGCCGTTGAAAGCGTTCTGGGAAGGGCGCGTGATCGGCACCGCCGGAACCATTAACAACGGGCTACTCGCCAGCGTGCAACTGACCAAGGCTGGCTCCAGCAATTATCTCGTCAGCGCGGATTTCACCGCAATGAGCCTGGCCAAGTTTACGGCGGAAGTTTACCGCGGCAGCACTTTGGTCGCGCAATGGGCGGGCGGCAACGGCCCGGTGGCCAGCGCGGCCAGGCCGAACTGGGATGTGGAGCTTGGCTGGGATCCGGACCGGGGCTTTTTCCTGAAGATCACCTGGCACCGGGATTCGGGAACGACCACGACCTTGCGGCTAACCGATGGCACGAGTTACGAAGGGGACAGCCTGGTGCTGTGGCCGGAGGGAGCGCCCCGGCAAGGAATGCTTTCGGAGCTGCAAATACGGGCCAGCGGCATTCCGAAGCTGGTGTTCACCCAGGAACAGCATTTTGTGCAGTTCAACGGCCTGGTCCACGGCTCGCTGGGATCGGCCACGCTGACTGGCCCGGTGGCCGGTGTAGCACCCACGCTGACGGTGGACAACCTCGGCTCCAGCGGCCAGGACGGGGTGGCCATCGCTTTCCCACCCATTACTCGCTGGGACGGACAATGGCTGGATGTTGACTCGGGCGGATTGTCAGCCGTGGGTTCACGCCTGCAATTTACGGCTTATGGAGCCACTCCCGGCAGTGCCAGCCAGCCGATAGCCACGGTCCGGACCACCAAAACCGGCACGGGGAATTTCCTGATTGCAGCCGATTTCTCCACCATCGGTTCCAGCAACCGAACTGTCGAGATATACAATGGCACCAACCTGGTTTCCAAACTGGCCGGGCAGAACGGCCTGGTGGGCACCTGTTCCACCTGGCCCAGGGATCTCCATATCTCTTGTTGTCCATTGCGCATTACCGTGACCTGGAACGGGGGGGGTGGCTCCGGCGGCGGCACGCTGTTTACCCTCAATGGCGGCGGAACTTCCGTTGGGGATAGTCTGGTGCTGACACCGGAAAACCCCGATGCAGTGGCCTTCTTCACCCAGGTGCAAATCCAGGCGGCCGGGCTGGCCTCTCTGCAGATCACCGATGAAGACTGGTTCACCCGCAGCACCACGGTTCACGTCACCGCTTCCAAGGGCATGATCACCATTGCCTGGGATGGCACCGGCAGGCTGCAGGAATCAACCGATTTGATTCATTGGACCCAGGTGCCGAATGCGTCCAGCCCTTACCAGGCGGCGGCTGATGGACCGAAAAAATTCTATCGCGTAGCGCCATAGTTTTTGACCCGGCCCGGCCAGGCACTTTCCGCCGGCCTGGCGGAGACCGGTTCCGCGATCAAGGCTTCAAGCTGATCGTTGAGATAGCCACCCGCACGCCGGGCCGGTTGCAGGGATCCAGGCGCAGCCGGGTGATTTGGTCGCGCCAGCGGCGGTTGATGGCCAAGGGAACTCGATAATCGTGCCATTGTCCATCCCCAAGCACTGGGAACCGCACGCTGGAAGCTTCGCTTTCCGGCAGGCGGGTGGTGCGCCAGAAAAGCTGGGCTGAGTCCGCGAAATTCCGGCCGGAGAGATCCTCCAGTTTCATGCGGATCAGGACGACCGAAAATTCGCCCGCGCGAACCAGCGTGGGTGGCGAAAAAAAGGCCGGATCATTCCCCGTGGTGCGTCCGGTCAGCGCACCGTCGCGAACCTCCACTCCGGTCAAATCCATCACGTTATCCCAGCCTGGATTGGATTGGTTGAAGATCCACGCTGATGGGGTTCCCAAATCCAGGTCCACGCCGAAGGGGCCCCGTTTCACATCCGCCGGCGCCAGGTCGGTGTGCGGTTCCGCCGCCGGGGTGAACACGTTCCGGATGGCGTCCAGGTAGCCGAAACCGAACTCCCGGTGCGGCTCGATGTAGGAGCCTTCACCCCATTCATTCCAAGCTTCCACGAGGATCAGCTTGCGCGTTTTGGGCTGGGTCTCCAATAGCCGCCGGGCATCCAGCAGATGTTTTTCAAACAGGGCGGGAGTCCGGCCGTAGCGCACCAGGTTGTTGTCGCCATGCCAGGGCCGGCTATCCCAACCGCCATTGACCGGCGGGCATAACGAAATAGCCGATAGCTCCATGATTTGCTCCCATTGCCGGACATAGCCGGGCAACAAAGTTTCATAGGGCGCGTATTGGGTTTCCATGGGCATGCCCAGGCCCGGCCAATTATAGGCAGTCACGGCGTCGTAGCCCTCCTGGGCGGCCAGCCTGGCCTGGGCGGCTTCGCCCACACAGGCCATCAGGTACAGCCCCGGCAATCCCCGGCGCTGGCATTCCTCCCGCATCGCGGCAAAGGCAGCCGGCACCTGGTCATGGCCCAGATCCAAGGTCAGGCCTTGGGGATTGAAAATGATGACCACCGGCTTGCCGTCCAGCTTCAAGTATTCCGGCTGCGTGAAATACTGGTCCAGCCAGTGGCGGGTGACGGCCAGGCAATCCTCCCGGGAGGAAGTATGCGGCGCGTTGTGGTTGGCCCAGAGCAGGCAGAATTTCAAGTACCGCCGGAACCGCGCCTTGAAAAAGCCGTCGTGCAGCGCGTGTTCCAATTGGCGCGAGCCCTGGGACCAATACCAATCATAGGCAAAAAATGTGATCCCATGTTCCACGGCCCATTTGATGTGCCAGTCCGCCACTTCCGGATCGCCTTCGCGGTACCAGCCCAGGACTGGCCGGCGCTCCGGGAACCGCTGGAGGGGCTGCCATTGGCTGGCCTGCTTCCAGCCCGGGAAATAATAGGCCCCCACCTCATACGGACCGCGCACAGGTTGGGGCTCCGGGAGGTAATCCCCCGGGGGAACCTTTGGCACGGCAGTGAACGCGACCGGCACCGCGGCGCTCACGCCAGGGGCGTTATTGGCGGTGACATACAATTCCGCCCGGCCGGTCAAGGGCTGGGTGCATTGGATTTTCCAGGCCAGGGTGAGGGTGCCACCCAGCTCCAGGCTTTTGAGGGTGGGGGGATTCTGATCCACGGTCAAACCGGGCGGCAGAATCAAACCGGCGCGCAGGTTGGTGGCGGTCTGGCCCCCGGCATTCTCGAGCTGGGCGGAAAGGGTGGCAGGCAGGCCCGCCCGCGGCAGCGCCTCCTCAAGGTCGAAAGACGCCAGCTTCAGATCCGGAGGGCCGAGGCGTTGATCGCCCGCCTGCAAACGGCGCAGGAGGACGGTGGATCCGGCAGCGTCACTGGGGCGCAAGCCCAGTGCCACCACACGCCCGCGCCAGGCCGTGGCCGCCAGCAGGTCCACATTATAAAAATGCTCCCGCCCATCCGCCGTAATGGGAAAGCTCTGGCTGTGCCAGCCCGCAGCCTGCCCGGTGGCGAAAAACAAGGTGGCCCGAGTGCCGCGGTCGGCGGCCAGGCATACCCCCACGTAGCTCAAGTCCTCCGCCGCGAATTGGACCGGTGGCCCCAGCAGGAAGCCGGCCCCCGCCTCGGTGGTGATTTTCAAACCGCCCGGCTGGCTGGCGGCCGTGATTCCTCCAAATGGCTGCCATCCCGCCGGGCCTTGGGTGAAGTCGAAAACCGGAGCTGGCGCCGCCGGCGAGGGCGGGAGGCCGAGGATCCGGATCGAATCGATCGCGAACCGGCCACCGTCAAAAAGGTCGAAACGCAGCCGGACGATTTTGCCTTCCGGGTGCCAGCAGGGCAGGAGCCGGTAGGTGTGCCATTGGGAATCGCCCACCACATTGAAACGGGTGGTTTTCTCTCCCGAAAAACCGCCGTAGCGGCCTTGATCCGTGTTGCTCCAGAAAAACTCCGCCACACCGTCCCGGTCGGCCTTCAAGCGCGTCTCCAGCACCTGCCACGGGGTCGCCGCCAGGTCCAGCCGCGAGCGTAGTTCCAGGATGGGATCGCTGCCGGCCGCGCGGCAGGCCAGCACGCCTTGGGCCACCCGGACCTCCTGCAGGTGCCCATTGGGCTGCCATTCTTCCAGGCTGCCCTCCTGTTCAAAATTCCACTCCGCCAGGATTTTGGGCCGCGAATCAGGCGCCGCCGCCCGCCCGCCGCCCGCCGCGCTCATGGCCAGGACGGCCCACCAACCAATCAATAGGTTCCGGTTCATGGTATGAAAATGTTTGCCAATGCCCCAATCGTATACCGGCGCCCGGCGGACGGCAACCGCGCTGTCCGCTGCCTGGCTGGGCGCGCATCAAATCCCGTTGCCCAATGCCAGGGACGCCCGAGAACGGCGAAGAACGGCGAGGAACAGCTTGGCAAAGCCAAAGCCGTCCGGTATTCTCTGGCGAAAGAATTACAAGACATACATGGATACGAAGGATGCCAGCGTTTACAATGCCACGGTGACCGGCCGGGAGGAGATCAACCCGCAATTGATTATTTTACGGGTCCGGCCCGACCATCAGAAGATCGACTTTAAACCCGGGCAATTTGCGGTCCTGGGGCTTCTGGGGAGCGAGCAGCGAGTGATGGAGGGGGACCAGGAAGATCCGCCCCCGGCCCCGGACAAGCTGATCCGCCGCGCTTACAGCATCGCCTCCGCCAGTTCGGAAAAACTTTACCTGGAATTTTTTGTGACACTGGTGGCGAGCGGCGAACTGACGCCCCGGCTGTTCAATTTGAAATATGGCGGCCGGGTATTTTTGTCGCCCAAGGCCACCGGGCTCTTCACCCTGGACCGCGTGGCGCCGCACAAGTCGGTGGTATTGGTTGCCACGGGCACCGGCCTGGCGCCCTACATGTCCATGCTCCGCACCATACTCGTCAACGAAACCCAGCGCCGGTTCGTCGTTCTGCACGGCGCACGGTTCAGCTGGGATTTGGGATACCGCGCGGAGTTGGAAACGCTGGCGCGCATCCGCCCCAATTTAACGTATATCCCCGCCATCACGCGCCCGGAGGCGGACCCCCATTTCCACGGCCAAACCGGGCGGATCCAGACGCTTCTGGCGGCCGGGCAGATCGAAAAACTTTCCGGGGTACCCCTGGATCCCGCGCAAACGGATGTCTTTCTCTGCGGCAATCCCGAAATGATCAGCGCGGTCAAAGCGCTGCTGGGGGACAAAGGTTTTGTGGCCGGCAAAGGACGGGAGGAAGGCACCATCCACGTCGAGGAATACTGGTAAAACCCGATTCCGCAGCGGATGTTCCAACCCATCGCCGGCCGGAGGGGTGTCGCCGGCCGAAGGGGCTGCGGCTATAACTATACCCTGGTATTGTAATGGCGGCCGGCTGCGGGAGGGGGCAGATTGGCATCATGAATGGCTTTTCGAATCCGGGTTTTTATGTGGGTTGGGGAACGCTGGCGTTGATCAACGCCGGTTTGGCGCAGGGAAAAAACCGCGGCGGGCTGAATTGGTTCCTTCTCAGCCTGCTGCTGGGGCCGCTGGCCACCTTCTTTTTGGTGCTGTTGGAACGACGGCCGGATCCCGCCTGACCCGGCTTGACCAAGACCCCGCTACTGGTGCCGGCGGTAGCACCCATCCGGTCTCCGGGCCAACGCCCGCCGGGCGGGGATGAATTCGACGGGATCCATATCTTTCAGCGGGAGAGCCTCGCCTGCAAAATCGTTCCCCGCCGGTTCAATCCCGGGCTGGGCGAGTTGGTTTCTGGGTGGTGGAAGCGGAAGACTCAGGCCAGCAATCCTGCAGCCCCTGGAGGCGCCGCAGGGCGCGGTCCAATTGAGAGGCGAATCGGTGGTCCCCGGCTGGCCGCCCGTCCGTTTTGATTTTGAGCAGGGCGTTTTCCAGCCGGGACTGCTCCCGCGCGAAGACGGTCCGCACCTGGCGCAAGGCTTGGTCAACCGTCCATAGCCGGTCATATTCCCGCAGCGTCGTGGCCGATCCTGCCAGCAGGGCGTCCAAGTCCCGCCGCACGCGCGCGACCAGCCGGGCATCAAAAGAGTGGAAGCCGAAGAAACGTTTGTCCGCCAGCACAGCCGTGGTATTGGTTTGGCGGCTCAGCAGCAGCACCTGGGCCCGCCGGCCTTGATACATCACCAGCCAGAAGGCGCTGAGTGCAGTGTGGCTGACATTCACAAAACGAACCCGGCCGGCCGGCCGGGGCGTTTTGCCACAGCCCAGCACCGTGACTTCATCGACGGTTTGGACCAGGTGCTGGTAGCGTTCCTGATGGGAGTGGAAATACTTGAAATCCTGGAACAGAACCAGGAGCCGTCCATTCGCCTCATCCAGCGCCAGGTCTTCGATGGCATGGCTGGCCGCCACCATGGTTTCCACATCCATGGTATGGAAAGTGTCTTCCATCCATTCCCCAGCCAGGGAGGCCGGGCCCTTCTCCCCGGGGCCGCCGCTTTTCCCTGGGCCAGCCTCCGCGGGCAAATAGTCTTTGACCCGCTCCAGGAAATCACGATTCGCGATGATTTGCCTCCGATCCACAGCCTTAAAATATGTCAGTTTCAACCCGTGCCGCAAGCCGAAACCGGAACGCCAAATGGTGGATGCAGCGGTTCCAATCCGCCTCCGGCCATCAATCGGGGGCGGGATTGAGCGGCAGCCAAGCGCAGGCCTTCGTGCCCCCCTGCGGCGCACTGGAGATCTGCAACCGGCCCCCGTAAAGCCGCAACAAACGTTGCACTAATTCCAGCCCCAGCCCCAACCCTTGCTGTTCATAGACGCCCCGCTCGAATTGCCGAAAGGCCATGATGGATTTTACCTGCTGTTCACTCATTCCACGCCCGGCATCGCCGACCTGCAGCGCCCAATGGCCGGATCCCAGCTCCAAAACCACGCTCACCAGGGTGCCCCCATCGGAAAACTTGAAGGCATTTTCGACCAGTTCGTCCACCAACCACCCCAGGTGCTCAGGCGGCGGGCCTAACCGTGTCTCCGCCAAGTTCAGGCGCAGATCTTCCAGTCGGCACCAGCGTTTGGCCACCGTTTGCGCGTGCCGGCCAATGACCACCCCGGCCGGGGTGGAGCCGGAAAGAATCCGCTCCGGGCTGCCTTTCACGTTGCGGCTCACCAGATCATTATAGAAAACAACCCGATCCACCGTCTTGTGCAGCCGCTGGGAACTTTCCTTGAGGTAATGGTTGAAGGTTTTGGCGTTATCGATTTCGTTGGCCTGGAGAAAACCATCCAGCAGGTCCGGGATGGGCACCATGGCGCACAGCGGAGTGCGCAGTTCATGTGCCAGAGTGTTGCCCACCTGGGCCGCCCATTCTTGCAGGCGCTCCTTCTCCCGCCGTTTCTGGCTTTCATTCTTCTCAAACCGGCTCCGCAAAGCGGCAAAAAGATCCTCCGGGGAAAAAGGCTTGCACAGGTAATCCTCGGCCCCCAGCACCATCCCGGTGCGGATGTCTTTCGGCTGGCTCCTGCCAGTCAGGAAAACCAGGGGAATATCCGCTGTTTGCGGGCCAGCCTGCAAAGCCTTCAGCACTTCGTAGCCGCTCATGCCGGGCATTTCAATGTCGCACAACACGAGGTCTGGATGGTGATCGCGAGCCAGGCGGATACCCTGCGCCCCCTCATTCGCGGTGAGCACCCGGTAAGCCTCGCCCTGAAGCATCCCGGCCAGCACCACCAGGAGGTCTGCATCATCCTCAATGATCAAAATCGTGTGCATCAAAACCTAAATTAACGGTATGCAATTCCGATCGCAACTGGGTTGCCGCCAGCACTGGCGAAGGATCACGCTTGGCTCCTTTGGCTTAAAAAGCCCTGAGGCTGGGGCCATCGGCGTCAGCGTGAGAGTTCCGGTTTTTCACCCGGTTGCTGGCAACCTGGGGCGGGCTATCCGGCTCCGCAGGCGGATTCCGGGACCGGAGCGCGCGCGAACCGGCCGCCCGAGCCTGGCTCCGTACCCCGTCCACCTGCTCCTGAAGTTCCGCCACCGCCCCTTTCAGGGCGGCGGATTGGGAATCGAGTTCCTTGGCCACGCTGGCCGTCTCCTCCGCGGTCGCTGCGTTAGCCTGGGTCACTTTGTCCATTTCGGTAATGGCCCGGGCCACTTGCTCAATGCCCTGGCTCTGCTCCCTTGATCCTGAAGCCACCTCCGCCACCAGTTCATCCACCTGGCGGGCTTTGGCCACGATGTCCTCCAGGCTCCGCGCCACTTTGCCGCTGATCTCCACTCCCGCCGCGCTTTTGCCCACCGCGTCCTCAATCATCACCGCCGTTTCCTTGGCCGCCTGGGCACTGCGCTGGGCCAGGCTCCGGACTTCGTCGGCCACCACGGCAAATCCCTGGCCCGCCTCCCCGGCCCGGGCCGCTTCCACGGCGGCGTTCAACGCCAGCAGGTTGGTTTGGAAAGCGATCTCATCGATGGTTTTAATGATTTTGGCAACGCCCGCGCTGGAGGTTTTGATGGCGTCCATGGCGGCCGCCATGGAGGCCATGTCCCGGGTGCCGGTGTCGCCTGCCTCGCGGGTTTGCCGGGCGATTTGTTTCACTCTTTCAGCGGTTTCGGTGTTCTTTTTGGTGATGCTGGACATCTCCTCCATGGACGAACTGGTCTCCTCCAACGAGGCCGCCTGCGTGCTGGCCCCGTCCGCCAGGGACTGGCTGGAGGAGCTCACCTGGCTGGCCACCATGGCCGTTTGCTCCGCCCCGCCGAATAGGACATCCGCCACCCGCTTCATGGGGCGGGCAATGGAACGCGACAGCCAAAACGCCACCCCCAGGCTGGCCAGGAGGCCAGCCACCAGAGTGATCACTGAAAACCACCGGCTTTCCCGCTGGATCTCGGCCACCCCCGCCGAATTGATGGCGCTTAGCTCTTGCAACGCCGCCGTGGAAAAGCGGAAGTGGGTTACCCCCATCGCCTGCCCCTCCTTGTTTTCGTGGCATTGCTGGCAGCTTTTCGTGGCGACCACCCGCTGGTATATGCTGATCGATCCCGCCCCGGTTTTGACCAGATGGTTGGTCTGGCTCATCAGCAGGTTTTTCAGATCCGGGCTCAATTCCTGTTTCAGCATGGCCGGATCGGTCGAGTAGCCCGCGGATCCGTACTCATTGAACAGGGTGAATTCCTGCATTTCGGGAACCAATTTCTTTAGATCAACGATCTTTTTGAATATTTCCATCTCCCCCTTTTCGAGGAACTGGTAAACCAGGAAATTCACCGACAACTGCAGATGTTCGGCGTTTTCCAGGGCGGTCTTCGCGCTCAAATCAAGCGTGCTGTGCCCCAGCTTGGTGATCAACCTGCCGGTTTGAAAACGCTCCGCCAGGCTGAAGATCAGGAGGGTGGCAGCCACTACTGCTCCCAGCCACACCATCAAGCGTGTTTGTAATTTCATGCGTTTATGACGTTTATTAGTTAAGCGGCCGCTACGCCCTGGAATCCACTGGTTTTCGAGCGGGCATCCCGGCCACCGACCCCATTTCGCTCTCCGGCATTTTTCCCGGCGCCCCGCCAGTCAGGAGCAACGGGCATTATTTGCAGAGTGTAAGCTTGCCAGTGCCAGGCAACCCAAAATATTGCCTGCCGCGGGCTTTCGTTTGAGAATGCCACCAGTTGCCGCATTTTTTCCTTCCATCTTGGCCCATTCCGGATCACCGACTGTTCCATCTGCCAGCCAGCCAGAAGACAGGTTCCCGGATATCCTATCGGCAAAACCAGTCGCCACTTTAATTCTACTTTTCGAAATTCGCCGCCCTGCCTGGCGAACAAGTGTGGTTATATGTTTCATGATTAATGCTTATGATAGCTCCCCTATGCAAACTTAAATACCCGGCCGGGACCGGGTGGCGACCCGGCGCGGCGCGCCTTCGTGGTTGATCCCAGGCTGCCCGCTGGCTATAATCCCCACCATGCCAAATCAACTGACCCGCCGTTCCTTTTTGGGGGGCACCGCCACCGCGATGATGGCGGCGCATTCCGCGATCACCACCACCCGGAGTGCGGAAAGCATCCCCGGATTTGACCAGACGCGCACCGAGGTGGACCGCACCCAAGCCTGGAAACCCTTCAGCGACCGGAAGGTCCGCGTCGGCCTGGCCGGTTATGGGCTCTGCAAATTCTCGGCGGCGTTCGATTTCCAAAACCACCCCAACGTGGAGGTCGCGGCGGTGAGCGATTTATATCCCGACCGCTGCGCGGCCCTGGCGGAGCAGGTTCGATGCCAGCGGACTTATCCCTCCCTGGAGGAGATGGTGAAGGACGACCGCCTCGAAGCCATCTTTGTGGCCACCGACGCGCCGTCCCACGCCCGGCATTGCATGGAGGTGCTGAACCATGGCAAACATGTCTGCACCGCCGTGCCCGCCTTTTACGGGAACCTGGAAGATGCGGAGCAGCTGCTGGCCTGTGTGAAAAAGCATGCCGGCCTGGTGTATGCCATGTTTGAGACCTCTGTGTTTCACGACGATTTATACGCCATGGAAAAGCTTTACCGGGCGGAGGTTTTTGGCCGCCTCGTTTACTCGGAGGGCGAATACTGCCACCCGCACTCCTTGGGCAGCCCCGCGCTGGACTCATACCGGGATTGGCGCAAGAACGGCGCCCCCATGTGGTATCCCACCCATGCCACCGCCTATTATATCGGGGTAACCCACGGCAGCTTCGTGGAGGTGAGCTGCGAAGGCACGGCCCGGTTCGATAAAAGCCAGCGCCGGCCGAACGGCATCGGCAACGTGTTCAATTCGGAAACCGGCCTCTTCCGCACCCGCGAAGGGGGGCTTTGCCGGATCATCATTTGCGGCTCCCAGGGGGAGTATCTGGAAGCCGGCCGAATCCGGGGGGAGTACGCCGGCTACGACTGGCACAACGGGCGGACGGACGGCTTTGTGGGGGATGCCACCGGCCAGGAGCGGCTCAAACAGGCCCTGGGAAAAGGCCTGCAAATCCGGAAATACCCGCTCCCGCCAGGGGTTTCAGCGGGCGGCCATGGCGGTTCCCACGGCTACCTGGCCGACGATTTTATCGACGCCATCCTGCGGCAGCGCAAACCAGCGGTGGATGTGATCGACGCCTTGAACATGACGGTCCCCGGCTATTTCGCCCACCTGTCCGCCATGAAAGATGGGGAAAAAATGAAAATCCCGCAGTATTCGCTGTGAGTCAGGAAAACTTGAGCAGTTCCTCGACCTCGCGCACGCCGCGGGTCATGGGCAGCTGTTCGCCGGATTGGAGCACCACCAGGTATTCACCCTTGAACATGGGCTGCAGCTCCTTGACCTGGCGGATCTGAACCAGGGCGGAGCGGCTGATGCGGAGGAACTGTTCGGGGTTGAGCTGGGCTTCCAGGGCGCCGAGGGTTTCGCGCAGGATGTGGGTTTGCCGGCCCACGTGGAGCACCACGTAATTGCCGGCCGCTTCGATCCAGTCGATCTGTTCCGTTTTGAGGAACAAGACCTTGTCCGAAGTTTTGATGGCGAGGCGGGAAAGGTGCGGGGATTTGCCGGCCTCTAGCAAATTCAGGAGGCGCTGGTTCAACTGGCCGGCCTGGGCCTGTTCCAGGCGTTCCCGGGCCCGCTGGAGGGCCTGCTGGAAACGGGCCTTCTTGAACGGCTTGAGCAGATAATCCAGGGCGTGGACCTCAAAAGCGGCGAGGGCGTGCTGATCGTAGGCCGTAACAAAAACCACCTCGGGGATGTGCCGCGGATCGATGGTGCGCAGGATCTCGAACCCATTGAGCCCGGGCATTTGGACATCCAGGAATACCAGGTCGGGCCGGCTTTCGTTGAGGAGGCCCACCGCGTGCGGGCCACCGGCACTTTCCCCGATGATCTCCACGTTGGCTTCGTCCGCCAGCATGGTCCGGATGCGTTCCCGGGCAAGGGGTTCGTCATCCACAATGGCAATTTTCAGGTTCATGGCTAATCAGGACGGAAGCTGGCTGGCTGTTCGTGATAAGGGATTTCCAGGAACACCAGCAAGCCGCCGGCGGGGGCATTGCTCAGGGTAAATTGATGCCGCGGGCCGTAAAGCTCCCGCAGGCGGGCCCGGGTATTGGCCAGGCCGATGCCCTCGCGGAACGCCGTGCCACCGGCCCCGGGCAGGCCGGGGCCGTTGTCGCCGATGGTGACCTGGAGCAGGTCCCCGGTGTGCCGGGCGGCGATCTTCAGCAAACCCAGCCCGGTTTGCGGCTCGATGCCGTGCTTGATGGCGTTCTCCACCAGGGGCTGCAGGATCATCACCGGCACCTGGGCCACCAGGACACCGGGATCGACTTCTTTCTCCACCCGCAGCCGCTCACCAAAGCGGACCTGCTGGATTTCCAGATAGCGGTCCAGGAATTCCAGCTCCCGGCGGAGCGGGATTTCCTGCTGGTCCGAATCCTCCATGGACATGCGCAGCAACTCGCTGAGGTTGACAATGGTTTCATCAGCGCCGACCGGATCCCGGTGGACCAGGGTGGAAATGGCGTTCAAGGTGTTGAACAGGAAATGCGGATTCAGCTGCATCCGCAGGGACTGCAGCTTGGCCTGGGCGAGGCTGGCCTCGAGTTCCAAGGCCCGGCGCTCCCGCTCCCGGGAACGCCGGAAATACCGGAAAGCATGGCTCATGCTGACCACAAAAAAGTAGATCGGGATGTTCAATTGCGCCCGGAACAAAGGACCTGGCCCGCGCCGCCCGCGGGGCCGCGGAGGCCCATCCTGGGGGGGTGGGCCGGGGGGGCGTTCCCGGGGGCCTTCCGTGGGATTGGATGACCCGCCAAACCGGTCCGGCCCGCGCGGTCGGTCCCATGGGGCGCGGCGGTCCGACCCGCCCTGGCTGGGGCCAGGCTCCATCCGGAGCTCGACCCATTGCGAAAGATGTTCACAGGCCAGGACGGCCCCCGCGCACGCCAGGCAATGAATGGGGATGTTCCAGCGCCACCGGCCCGACTCCAGCGGGAAGCACCAGGCCACCCAGAGCACCAACGGGGAAAGGACCATCCACGGAAACCAGTCGCGGCACGCGAAATGGAGGGTCTGGACCCAGGTGAACGGCCCGGTGAAGGCCATCTGGAGGCTGGAAATCAAGGCCAGGAAGACCCAAAAAGCGCTCACCGCGCCAAGCCACAAAAACTTCTGGCGCAGACTGAGGTTAAGGTTTTTGTCGGTCATTATCGCTCCAGCAACCCGGCCAGGTTGCGTTTCAATTTCCACCAAGTGTAAGCCGCCCGGCCACGGATTTCCAACTCATTCCAACCGGTGAGCCGGCGCACCTCCGCCACGGGGCAGCCTTCAATATGCACCAGGCTGGCCACCAGGCGATTCGCAGGCTGGAATGGCTCCAGCAACCGCCCCACCAACTCCCCGGCCCCCGGGCGGTTGGGAAGCTCGGTTTCCGGGACCGGCGCCGACAGGACTTGGAGCGCCTCCTCGGCGGCGGCGCTCAACCCGGCCCGGCCTGCCGGTGGCGCGGGAGTTTGACTACACAGATGTTCCTGGCCCAGTTCCACCGCCACCCGCGCCACCCAGTCCGCGAACGAATCCCCAGGCGCAAATTGATCCAGGCGGGCCACGATGGCCTCGATTACGACCCGGGCCAGGCTCGCGGTGGAGTCTGCCGGCAGCCCATAGGCCCGGAGCATCCGGAGCACCAATGGATTGGCATACTTCACCAGGATCCGGACGGCCTCCTCATCCCCGGCTCGCACCGCCGCCAGGCAGGAATCAACGGTCCATTCCTCACCCGTTTTCATCCAGTGATCGGCCGTGGCATCCCTTTCCTGCCAGTTGCCCCGGCCGGGATCAGTGGCGGCCTCGGACCGCGGCTCAAATCCCCAAACCGCGCCGGCCTCAGGGCACATACAGTGTGTTTTCATGGCACCCCCCAATTTACCGGAACTGGTGTGGCCGACACCGGTTGGGGGACGAAACCGGGGATTCTTGGAGTGAAGCCGCCGGAAAGCGGGATGAATAGCCGGGGCCAGGCGGAGATCCGGAGGAAGAGGAGTTCTATTGACCAGCGGATTCGCGGTGGGAATATTAGGGGGCATGGCCAAGAATACCAAGATCAAGATCAGCGCGGTTTACGATTGGCGGACCACCGACCAGGAAGAGATCGACCGGCGCAAAACCCGGGCGCAGGAGGAGGGCTTTGTCGTTTCCAACCCCACGCCCAAGCATCCGGTTTTTTCGAATTTCAAAGTCCAGTCCCCCTCAGGCCAGACCTACCAGGTCGAAATCCGGGGGCTGGAAAGGGGCCAGAATAGCTGCACCTGCGTGGATTACCGCGTCAACGGACTGGGCACCTGCAAGCATGTGGAGGCCGTCCTGCTTTTCCTCCAGGCCCGGCATAAGGCGCTGTTTGCCAGCGCCGCCCAAACCGGGTCCACGCGCGCTGAAATCGGGCCGGATCCGGAGCGCAACACGCTGCGCCTGGGCGCCGGCGCCAAGCCGCCGGCCGTCTTGCGGGAATGGTTCGACCGCCAGGGCTGGCTGTTGGGGGAGGTGGAAAGCGCCCTCCCCGCGCTGGAAAAAATCCAGTCGGACCACCCCCAGATCCGCCTCAGCCAGGATATCCCCCCGTGGCTCGAAAACCGGCAGCGGGCGGCGGAAAGCCTCGAGCTGCGCCGGGAATACGAGCGGAAGGTCCAGGCCGGCGAATGGCCCGCCCAGGAGACCCGGGTGCCCCTGTTCCCCTACCAGCGGGAGGGCATGCTCCACCTGGCCTTCAAGGAGCGCGCCCTGCTGGCGGACGAAATGGGCCTGGGCAAAACCATCCAGGCCATCGCCGCCTGCGCCCTGCTCCACCGGCTGGGCAAAGCCCACCGCGTGCTGGTGGTGACTCCCGCCTCCCTCAAGACCGAGTGGGAGGACCAGATCCAGCGGTTCACCGGCTTGTCCTACCAGCTGGTATTCGGGCAGAAACACCAGCGGCTGGCCCGCTACGCCAATCCCGCCTTCTTCAATATCGTCAATTACGAGCAGGTGCTGGGGGATGCCCTCGATCT
This sequence comes from uncultured Verrucomicrobiota bacterium, assembly GCA_903845125.1. GTDB lineage: Bacteria > Verrucomicrobiota > Verrucomicrobiia > Limisphaerales > UBA1319 > CAIMWS01. Next base: position 4,281 of record CAIMWS010000014.1, on the reverse strand, counting down.
GAACGAACGCCTGCGGCCGGACGTGGTCATCCTGGACGAGGCTCAGCGGATCAAGAATTGGGACACCCTGACGGCCCGGGCGGTCAAACGCCTGAAAAGCCGGTACGCCTTTGTCCTGACCGGCACGCCGATCGAAAACCGCATCGACGAGCTGCATTCGATCATGGATTTCGTCAACCCCGCCATCCTGGGCCCGTTGTTCCGCTTCAACCGCGATTTTTACGACCTCAACGAGCGCGGCCGGCCGCAGGGCTTCAAAAACCTCGGCCAGCTCCACGCGCGCATCAGTTCCTCCATGATCCGCCGGCGCAAGGCCGATGTGGAAGCCGAGTTGCCGGCCCGGACGGACCGGAACCGGTTCGTGCCGCTGAGCGAAGCCCAGCAAGGCCCCTATGGGGACCACGAAAAGGTCGTCGCCCGCCTGATGCACATCCTCAAGAAGCGGCCGCTGAAACAGGAGGAACTGGAGAAGCTCCAGCGGGAGCTGGCCATGATGCGCATGGTTTGCGACACCAATTTCATCCTGGATCCGGACGACCGCATCTGCCCCAAGCTGGCGGAGGTGGAGCAATTGCTGGATGACTGCCTGGAAAACAACGCCAAGGCGATCATCTTCTCCGAATGGGAGCGGATGCTGCTGCTGGTGCGCGAATTGTGCCAGCGCAAGGGCATCGGCTTCGCGTGGCACACCGGCAGCGTGCCGCAGCGGCGGCGGCGCGGGGAAATCATCGCGTTCAAAAACGACCCCAATTGCATGGTGTTCCTCAGCACGGATTCGGGCAGCACGGGCTTGAACCTGCAAAACGCCAGCGTGGTCATCAACTGCGACCTGCCGTGGAACCCCGCCCGCCTGGAGCAGCGGATCGCCCGCGCCTGGCGCAAAAACCAGGTGCTGCCGGTGACGGTGGTGAACCTGATCTCCCAAAACACCATCGAGCACCGGATGCTCGACACCCTCGCGCTCAAGCAGGCCCTGGCGGACGGGGTCCTGGATTTGAAGGGCGAGCTGTCGTCCATCAAGCTCGCCACCGGCCGCCAGGCTTTCCTGGCCAAGCTGGAGCAGCTGCTGGCCCCGGGCAAAACCAAAACCTCCACTCCGGTTCCCGAGCCATTGCCGGTGGACCGCGGGCTCGCCTTCGGCCAGCTGGTGGCCCAAAAGCTCGGCAGCGCCCTGCATCGCTGCGAAGAGCATTTCCCCGCCGAAGGGCCGGGCACCGTGCTGATGGTGGTGGTGGAGCGGGATCCGGACACCTGGAAATCACTGGTCGCGCCCATCCACGAACAATTGTTCGGCCCGGGAAAAACCGATCCGTTGGCGCCGGTGCGCGTGGAGGTGATCGACCGCGCCGCCTATGAAATGATGACGCGCCTGGCTGAATTGGGGCTCCTCAAAATGACCGTGCGCGCCCGCCGGCCGGTGGTTTCCGGGGCAAATGCAGGCGCCCCCCAGCCGCTTTCCCCGGAGGAAATCAAGGCCGTCGAAACCCATCTCGAAACCGCCCGGCGGAAGCTCAAAATGGCCTCCCTGCTGGGCGAAGGCGGCTTCCATGAGGAATCTCGCGGCGCGATGCTCGAGGCCGTCGTATCCGCCTCGCGGGCCCTCTCCACCGCCGCCCGCTTCCCCGAGCCAGGAGACCCGGAACAGGCCATCCGTCCGGAAATGGCCAATTGCTGGGAGGATGCCTGGCCCACCGTATTGGATTACGTCCGGTCGCACACGGCCGGCTGCAAAGCGGTGGCCTCCGCGGTGGGCGCCCGGCTGGAGCGGCTGCAGGCCTGAGGGAAGCCGGCGAGGCGGCGGCGCGGCGCTACCTGGCCAAACGCGGGATTGCGCCCACGGCCTGAGTGCGCCATACTGGTTTGGTATTCGATAGAGAAAACCACATGAAGACCGCTTACGAATTGGCCATGGAGCGCTTGAGCAAGAGCGCCCCCGCCGTGAAATTGACCGAGGAGCAAAAGAAGCAACTCGCCGAAATCGATTCCATTTACGCCGCCAAGATCGCCGAGCGTGAACTGTTCCTGGATACCCAGGTGGAAAAGGCGATGGCTGCCGGCGACTATGAGGCTTTGGGCCAACTGCACCAGCAATTGACCAGCGAACGCAAAACGCTGGCGGCCGAACGGGAAGAAAAGAAGGAGCTCATCCGCTCCGGCAAAGCGGCGGAATAAACCCGGCTCCACCACGTGATCTGCGCGCCCCGCGATCCCCTACCCGTCAGCGGATTTCGTTCAGGCGAGACCGGGCGCCTTTGACCGCCATTTTGACCACGGCGGGCGCTTGGGGATTATCAAAGCGCTCCACCAGTTTACGGTAGAAACGGCCAGCCTCATCCCGGCGGCCGGCTTCCCAGAGCAAGTCCCCGGCACTCTTCCAGGCCTGCAGGATTTCCCATTCTTCGGCGGGATACCGCCCCTCGAGGCGCGCGAAGGCTTTGACCGCGGCATCGAGGTTGCCCTGGGCGGCCCGGACATTGCCGAGGCTGCGCAAGGCCTGGGCACAGCAGTGTGTTTGCCCGGGGAACTGGCGCAGCAGGCTTTCGTATCCCGCCGCCGCTTTGGCCAGCAACCGGGCCTTCTCCGGCTCCCGCGCCTCCCCCGAGGGAAGGTGATACTCCTTCGTGACGCGGTCGAAAAGCGCCTGGGCCGCCTGGGCGCGATCCGCAGTGGGCTCGGGGCGGGAAGCGCAACCGGGAGCGAGCAGGAGCCACAGCCCGATCAGGCTGGCGAGTAACCTATTCATGGGAGGGGGTGCTCAACGGGTGGCACTTATCCCGCACCGGGTGGTCACCGTATAGGGAACGGTCTTTTTCTCCCGGGGCTTCAGGGACAAGGTGAATTTGATTTTTTGGGCGTCCAGTTGCTCGTAAGGAACCTCCGTCTGCAAGGACCAATCCCCCGGCAAGGCGCGGCGGATGTCCAGCGCCACCTCAATCTCACGGGAATTTTGGATTTCCAGGCTCCAGTTTTCGGTGATGGTCCAGCCCGCCGGATTCCCCGCCCCATCGAACTTGAGGTCCGATTTTTTCCAATCCGCCAGGACCGGCTTCACTTGCACCTCCTGGTCCGGCCCCAGCTCGAGATCCACCTGTTCATCCACCGGGATGTATTTCACGGAAGTGTCCCCCACCAGCGCCAGGGATCGGTCGTCCGCCACCGTGCGGAAAGCCACCACCCGGCCGTCCGGGAGTGGTTCATTGCCGAGCTTGCTTTCGTGGCTGTTCCGGAACCGGTAAAACCGGACCACCTGGTCTCCCCAGCGCTCCCGCTCGTATTTGTACAGGCTGACCAGCGGCACTCCCCCGGCTTTGAAGGAGGGCAGCCGCCTGGCCCAGCCGGTAGGGATGGTGTCGCGGCCTTCAATCGTGTAAAGGAAGTATTCCGACATGGCTTCCTTGACGATCTCCTTGGCTTTCTCAACGGCGGCCAAAGACACCGGCAGGTTCACCGGCGTGCCCATGAAAGCGGGCGCGGGAAGCTTGAGCTTTAATTCCTCCAGCTCCAAGCCCCGGCGTTTGGATGCCGATTTGGACAAATCCATGATTCGCTCCACCAGCCGCACCTGCCCCACCACCAGCCGCACCTGCGCGTTCTCGTAATCCTCGCCGCTCTGGTTGTTGATCCGCACCGAACCGGCCAAAGCCAGGGTCCGCTCCCGGGAATCTGCCTCCACGACGTAGTCCGCCGCCCAGCTGATGCCGCTGGTGAAGTAGCGGATTTCCACCTCCACCTCCCCGGCGAATTCGCTCTGGATCCGCCATTCCAGGGTGTTGGTCACCCGCGGGGGAAACCGGACATCCTGCACCTCGAGCGCATCGGCATGCGTCAGGGCCTGAAACTCCACGGAGGTGGGGTCGATCAAGGTATTGGCCCAGGAGAATTCCAGCCGGTTCGTTCCCCGCCGGAAGGCGAGCGTGCGCCTTTCCTTCACCAGGGTGAGATCGACCGAGTTGTAAATGGTCAGCTGCACCGAGTTCCGGCCGGGCAGGCTCACCACGTTGATGCGGCCTTCCACCGGGCCGGCCAAACCGGCGAACAGGAGGCTCGCCAGCAGTGCCGAAAGGAGGCGGACGGATGGCAGACGGGCAGGGTGTTTCATAATAAATAGCGTGGGTCAGCGGGTGGCATTGGTTCCCCAACGGGTGGTGACTTCATAAATGAACTCCTGCTTTTCCCGGGGCTTTAGGGGCCGCAGAAATTTCACTTTGTGCGCATCCACTGTTTCGTAAGCCGCTTCCGTCTTGAGGCTCCAATCCCCCGGCAGGTTGCGCCGGATGTCGA
>CAIMWS010000013.1 GCA_903845125.1 uncultured Verrucomicrobiota bacterium | reverse complement strand
GGAGTTTATACGTGGCGCATCGGGGAGGATAAAATTCCCCGCTTTGGCTACCTGAGCCAGCGGGCGGCCGAAATGCTGGGCTGCCAGGCTGAAGCCGCACTCCAGGATGCTGAAGCAGCCTATGCCTGCCTGCACCCGGAAGATCGCGCCAGCCTGGTTGGAGCCGCCCAAGCTGGCGTTGGAGCCCGGTCGATCTTTCAATGGGAAGGCCGTTATGTGGTCAACGGCGAAACTCGCTGGCTGCACCTTCAAAGCCAGCCGATGCTGGAACCGGGTGGGGATATTCTCTGGCATGGCATAGTGAAGGACGTCACCGAGCGGAAGCTGGCCGAAAGGAAGCTCCGGGAGACGTTGGAATACCTTCGGCTCGCTTCCGAAGCCGGGAGCTGCGGCACCTGGAGCTGGGATTTCAGCGAAGGCCAACTGGAGTGGGATGACCGCCTGCGTGAATGGTATGGCCAACCGGAAGCCGAGCACCAGGCAGGTCTGGACTATGCCTGTTGGCGCTCACGGCTTCACCCTGATGATTTGGAGCAAGCCGAGGCCCTCTTTAAGGAAGCCTGCCGCCGGGGCATCCCCTATGATCATTCATTCCGGTTGGTCCACCCGGATGGCTCCCTGCGCCATATCCATTCGACGTCGGTCATCGAGCCGGACGCCAGCGGCACCCCGGTGCGGATGATCGGTATCAACCGGGACATCACCGAGCGCGAACGAGTGAGTGCCACCCTGCGGCTGCAGGCCACGCTGCTCGAAAACCTTTCCGAAGGGATCTATATCATTGGCCTGGATGATATGCTGATCAAGTGGGCCAATCCCATCCTGGAGCGGATGTTCGGCTATGCCGCTGGGGAAATGGTGGGGATGCACGTGGACCAAATCCATGCTCCCACAACCCGGACGGCAGCCGAACTCAGGGCGGACATCCGGGAGAGGCTCCAAGCCACCGGCCATTGGCACGGGGAGGTGGAAAACCGCAAGCAGGATGGCTCGCCATTCTGGTGCCTCGCCAATGCCTCCCTTTTCAACCATGGCCAGTTTGGCAGGGTCATCCTGGCGGCCCATACCGATATCACCGAACGGAAACGGGTGGAGGCGGCGCTGGCCGAGCAAACCGATTTCAATGAGCGGGTAATCAACTCCACCGACACTCACCTGGCGGTGGTGAGGGCCGATGGTGTGATCCAGTCTGTCAATGCGGCTTGGCGGCGTTTCGCTCAGGAAAACGGCGGGGGGGATGAGAGCGCTTGGGGCGTAGGTTCCAGTTATTTTGTATCCATCTCGGAGGAGCGGGGCAACACAGCGCTGGCGAAGGAAGCGTTCGAGGGCCTCCGCCAAGTACAGCAGGGACAACGGCCTGGGTTCAACCTTGTGGAATACCCCTGTCATTCCCCAAGTGGCGAACAGCGCTGGTTTGCCATGCGGGTGTTGCCCTTGCAGGGCAAAACCGGCACGGTAATCGTCTCCCACACGAACGTCACCAAAATCAAGGCGGCTGAACAACTGGCTGCCACCCAGGCGTATCGCTACCAGGTGCTGCTTCAAACCGGGAGTGACGGGGTTCATGTCGTGGATCTGGAAGGCCAACTGGTGGAAGCCAATGACGCCTTTTGCCAGATGCTCGGCTACCGCCGGGAAGAATTATTAGGCCGCAAGGTATGGGACTGGGATGCCCAGTGGACGGCCGGGGAATTGCGGGCCAAATTCCAGAAAATCCCCCCCCAAGCCTTCCTTTTTGAAACCCGGCATCGCGCCCGGGATGGCCGCCTGCTCAACGTCGAGATCAGCGCGCGGGGGATTACCCTGGATCAGCAGGCATACCTCTATGCCTCAGCCAGGGATGTCACGGAACGGAAGCGGGCGGAAAAACAGTACCGTGACTTGTTTGAATCCAGCCAGGACGGCATCGTGCTGACCGATATGCAGGGGATCATCGTGGATGCCAACCCGGCGTACCTGGCCATGGTAGGGTATGCCAAAGAGGAGCTCCACCAGCTTACCTATCAGCAGTTGACGCCTGCCCGGTGGCATGCAGTGGAGGATGAGATTGTTCGCCACCAGATTTTGCCGCGGGGGTATTCCGACGAATATGAGAAGGAGTACCTCCGGAAAGACGGGACCATTTTCCCCATCCTCCTGAGAACCTGGTTGATTAATGACAACCACCAAAAACCGGCCGGCATGTGGGCGATCATCCGGGATCTTACCGAGCGTAAGCGGATTGAGGCGGAAAAGCAACAACTGCAGGCCCAGGCCAGCCAGCTCCAGAAGGCTGAAAGTCTCAACCGCATGGCGGGGGCTATCGCCCACCATTTCAACAACCAGCTGGGAGCGGCCACACTGTGCCTCGATTTGGCCATGCACGACCCAGCCGGTGACCTCCGGCCAATACCCGCCTTGCAGGATGCCTTGGCGGCCGTTGGCGAGGCGGCTAAAGTCAGCACCTTGATGCTCACTTACCTCGGCCAGATCCCTATGGAGTTGCAGCCTTTGGATCTGACGCAAACTTGTCAGCAAAACCTGCCCCACCTCCGAAAACTGCTGCCTCCAGGCGTGGTGATGCAAACGAACTTTCCCACTGCGGGTCCAGTGATCGATTCCAGCACCAGCCAGATCAAACAGATATTGACCAACCTCGTCACCAACGCTTATGAAGCTTGCGGAGGTCGGGGGGGCAAGATCCAACTGACCGTGACGACCCTGTCCCCCAAGGATATTACCGCGGCACACCGGTTTCCGGTCGATAGCCAGCCCACCGCCAGCGCCTACGCCTGCCTGGAGGTGGCTGACAATGGCTGCGGAATTCCCCCGCAAGACGTCGATAAAGTTTTTGATCCGTTTTTCTCCACCAAGTTTACGGGCCGGGGGCTTGGCTTGCCGGTGGTCCTCGGCATTGTGCGATCCTACCATGGCTTCGCCGCCGTGGAGAGCCAGCTGGGCGGGTGGAGCGTGTTCCGGGTATTTTTGCCGTTATCGGTGAAAGCTGTCCCCGCTAAACCAGTCCTGCCGGCTCGCGCGTTGCCTGCGGCGAAGGGGGAAACCATCCTCCTGGCCGAAGACGAAAACGGCCTGCGCTCCGTGGTGGTCCGTGCGTTGAAAATGTTTGGTTATCGTGTCTATGCGGCCAAAGACGGGGTGGAGGCGGTGGAGCTTTTCCAGCAGCACCAGGCGGAAATCACCTGCGTGTTGATTGATTTGACGATGCCGCGCATGAACGGCTGGGAGACTATTTCGGCGATTCGCCAAATAGCTCCCGAAATCCCAGTCATCCTGGCCAGCGGTTACCATGAAAGCCGTGCCATGGCAGGCCACCACGAGCACCTGCCCCAAGCCTTCTTGAGCAAGCCCTACGATTTAGAGGAATTGAAGGAAACCCTGGATCGCGTCCTGAACAGTGAAAAAACCGGCTAGGGCCGGAAGTTTGCCGAAAAGGTGGCCCACCTGCTGGACTTCACGCAAATCCAGTTTATCCGTGCCGTTCGCGGCCACTGGGGCACGGAAAACCGGCTCCACTGGGAAAAAGACGCCTGTTTTGGCGAGGGTCGGAACCGGACGCCCACCGGGCACGCAGCCGGAAGCCTTTCCCCGCTGCGCCGTTCGGCCATGAACCCACTCAAAAACAACGCCAAAAAAACGGGGGTTCAAAGCCAGACAGCTCAACGCCTGGGATCTTGACCATGCATCGTTTTTGCCGCGCTTCCAATGCTTTTACCCTGTGTTTTCGGGTTGGACGAAGATTTGTTTCAAGCTGGCATAAACATAAAGCCAGATCAGGGCCAAGCTCATCGCCAAACGTCTGGCGATATTCAAGATCTTGAATCCGCGATCCACCTTGGGCCTATGCTTGGGCGGATTGGTTGCCTGCGGATTCATTTCCCGGGCTTTGGTCCAGCCGTCACCATGGCGAAGCACATTTTCCAACAGGCGGTTGGTCAGCACAGTCATGGAAACTTTTTCGGCCTTGGCTTGGAAATAAAGGCAGGTAATGAGGAATCGTTTTATCTGCGGCGAATAATATCGTTGGCGAGGCATGATGATGTTCTCCAGTTTTTGAGCCTTCGATAAAAGGCCAACCCAACGGTTATCACACTTTTTGGGGTGCTGGTGGAGGAGGGGGGGCGGTACCCGAAAGGTGTGCCAAAATGACCCGTACCTGCGTTTACTGCAAATTTTACCGCGTTCGTTGCAGACCACTGGCGATTTCGGAGCCTCCATTTTAATAATCCAAGAGCATCAGAGTTTTGCCGGATGCGGGATAATCAACCCCCTGTCCGGCAGGTTTATGAGGCAGCAACTCGAAAAAACAGCATTTGAGAGGACGGCCAGGTTGGGGAGTCGAGGGCTGGGATGGTTATTGGCCGGAATTCCTCCATCCCTGTCCTAACGCATCGCTTGGCCCTGGGTTCTTATTCACAACTGGCTTATTTCCGATGCCTTATATCCTACACCCCCAACTGTCTGTATTTCCCGCTGAACGAACTGGTATCAGGTCAACCCCAGCCCAATTGAAAGGTCCATAGCCATGCCATACAAAAACGCCAATCCGATAGCCAACGTCAGAAGCCAGCAACCGGGGTTTTTCAGAACGGTTTCCATCATGGGGCTGATACTCTGGCTGATGCTGCCTGCGCCAGCCCATGCCCAATACAATTACACCAACAATAGTGGCAAAATAACCATCACCCAATACACTGGCTCCGGCGGTGCGGTGACCATCCCCGGAACCATTAATAGCCTGCCGGTCACCAGCATCGGGAACGCCGCGTTCTATAACTGCGCCAAGTTGACCAACATCACCATCCCCAACAGCGTCACCAGCATCGGTTACTCTGCGTTCTCTGGCTGCACCAGCCTGGCCAGCGTTACTATACCCAACAGCGTCACCAACATTGGGAACTATGGGTTCAACAGATGCGCCAGCCTGGTCAGCATCACGGTTGGCAAAAACGTCAAAAGCATTGGAGATGGTGCGTTCAGTGACTGCACCAGCCTGGCAGCGATTACCGTGGACTCCATGAACCCAAATTATTGCAGCTTGGATGGGGTATTGTTCAACCAGAGCCAGACCACCCTCATCCAACGCCCAGGAGGCAAAGTTGGTAACTTTACTATTCCCAACAGCGTCCAAAGCATCGGAAACTCTGCGTTTTCGGGCTGCACCAACCTGGCCAGCATTGCTATTCCCGACAGCGTCACCAACATTGGGAACTATGGATTCGATAGCTGCACCAGCCTGGTCAGCATCACGATTGGCAACAACGTCAAAAGCATTGGAGATAGCGCGTTCATTGGCTGCACCAGCCTAACCAATATCATAATCCCCAAAAGCGTCACCCACATCGGGGACGAGGCATTCTCTGAATGCACCAGCCTGGCCAATATCATGATTGGCAACAGCGTGACCAGCATCGGGCTCTTTGCGTTCTTTGGCTGCACCGAGCTGACCAGTGCCACAATTGGTAACAGCGTCACCAGTATCGGAACCCAGGCGTTCCGTTACTGCGACAGCCTCAAAGGGATTTATTTCAAAGGTAATGCTCCCAGTCTTGGTTCCTCTGTGTTTTCAGGAGACGACAAAGCCACCGTCTATTACCTGGCCGGGACCAAAGGGTGGACCGCGACTTTCGGCGGCTTGCCAACGGCAGTATGGAGTCTGCCGATGGAAATCAGCGTCACCAACTTTGCCATCCAGACGAATGGATTTGGGTTCAAGGTAACCAGCACGGGCACCCAACCTGTCGTGGTGGACGCGTGTGCCAGCCTGACCGGCCCCATCTGGATTCCATTGCGGACCAACACCCCCAGCGAAGGTTCTTTTATTTTCAACGATTCCCAGTGGACTGATTATCCCGGCCGTTTTTATCGCGTCAGATCACAATAATGAAGAGCGGAGAGCGGGCAGAGGCCGGGCAGCCATTCCCGGCGGCCCCGGTGGAATCCAAGGTCGCGCTGGAAATTTGCCGGGGATTGTCGTAAGTAATCCCCTGATGAGCAGATTCCTGGCAATTGCATGGTTGATCCACACCGCCCT
>CAIMWS010000012.1 GCA_903845125.1 uncultured Verrucomicrobiota bacterium | reverse complement strand
TTGGCTTGGTATTCGTGGATATTCATGGCATACAACAACGGTTAACCTACTGTGGCCGCAAAACCGGCACTATTCATAATGCTATTTTCAATCATTCGTATTTCTTATGATATATGGAAATCTTTTCACACCATAAGCAAACGTCTGGCGTTAACATCTGCACCGATTTGCCGCCGCGGTCAAATCAAAACCTTGGCGCGATGTGGATTTGGGAACGATTTTTACGCAATTCCAGCTGGGCGGCGCTTTTGGTTATAGGGGTCCTGGGAATATTTGGAGGTGACGAGTTCGGTAGCGCAGGCCAGGAGGGGGGCGTCAGGTTCCCAGGCGGTCCAACGCACCTGCCACAATTGGCGGGCGGTGTCCAGCAGGGAGGCTTCGAAATCCGTTCGGGTGATATCATCCGGAGGCGGTTGGATCGAGCCTTGGATCAGCAGGGCGGTGCGGGAGCGGCGTTGGGCGGCTCCGGCCAGTTTGCGCTCATTCCGGAGCAAATCGAATTGTTCCGCGCCGGCGAAGCATTGGCCGGGGAGGATCGGGCGTTTTTCCGGGCATAAACCGGTGGCCAGGCGCAGACTGGCAAAGGCGGCCATCAGCCATTGATGCAAGCGGAGATAACTATCTCGGGCGGCCAGGGTATACCATGGATCGCTGGGGGGGATCGCAACGCTATAAGTCCAATCCGCCGCGTGCGGCACCAAGCCGCCGCCGGTGGGGCGCCGGATCAACGGGCGCAGAGGGGTCCAGCGTGCCACTTCATCATAGGACTGGAAAAAACCGAAGGTGGCGGCAGGCTCGCGCCAGGCGTAAAAGCGCAAAACCGGCCGGCCAAGGCGCGGGGCCTGCTGCAGAAGTGCCTCGTCCAAGGCCATGTTCCAGTCGCTTTCGGCAGCGCCAGAGCGTATCACATACCAGTCGTTCATGGCTTGGGAGGGAAACAAACAAATCTCCCCAGGGGGTTCAATCCCGTCCCGGGGAGAGGTTAACAAAATATCAAGATGGCCTGCTCTCCCTATTTTTTCTTGGACCAAAAATCGATGACCATGGCTTCTTCCAATACCGGCCCGAGACTTTTGCCGAAAGCCTGGTGATCGGGATGAACGAGGTAAGCATCACGGTCCTTGTCCGATTTGAAAGTGAGAACGAAGCAATGAGTGAAGCCCTTGTTCATTTTTTCCGGGCTTACGTTGGTGCCAGATTTCAGGGATTTGATGCCTGAGATTTTGGTTTTCAGGGCTTTAAAAGCCGCTTCGACCTCCTTGATTTGGACCGGCGTGGCGGAATCCTTGAATTTTAAGGAGACCACGTGGTACAAGGTGCCGGATTTGGCCTTTTTCTCGACTGCGGCCTCCAAGCTGAGAACCGAGCCGAGGGCGATGATTGCACAAGCGATTATGGTGATTAGTTTCATAAGTGTTTTCGAGGCGCCAAGCTAAGCCCGGCCTTGGGCGGTGGCAAGCAAAATGGCCGCCCCGGGGCGCGCCGAATTGAAAAATCGGAATTCCAGGCGGTTTCGATTTTGTGGGGGAGAAAACGCCCAACGCGGATTAGACTTTTTCCAGCTTTTCGTAAACCACCATGCCATCTTCTTCGCGCAAATCCTCCGGGTGGTAGCGGGGCACGGGAAATTCGACCTGTTTGAATTGGACCGGGGCCACCTTTTTATCGAGCCGCCCGGTGGCTACCGCTATGCCAAACAGGATGGCTTCCGGGCGGGGCGGACAGCCGGGAATGTAAAAATTGACTGGGATGACTTTTTCAATGGGGCCGAGGACATTATACATGTCATACCAGATACCTCCGCCACCCGCGCAGGAGCCAATGGCAAAGACGAGCTTGGGGGCGGGCATGGCCTCGTAAGCCCGTTTCAAGGCCTGGGCGGTGGGGCGCAACACGGGTCCCTGGCAGAGCATCACATCGGCGTGCCTGGGTGAACCAACCAATTTGATGCCAAAGCGTTCCGCATCATAAAAGGGGGTGAGGACATTCAGCACTTCGATGTCGCACCCATTGCAGCCGCCGCTATTGGCATGGTAAACCCACAGGGAACGGGAAAACATCTTTTGGCAGAGTTCCTTGAGCATAATTCAATCCAGTTCGATGTCGATGTCCCTGACCAACGGCTCGTTTTGCAGGTGGGCCTGGGAGCGGTAAACCCAGCGTTCCTCGGCGAGGGCGTCAAAACGGTAGCCTTTGAGCATGAGTTGCTCCAGGGGGCCGGGTTCGGTAAAACAGCGGCCGCAACGCTGGCAAGTGCTCATGAATAGCTCCAGGTTTTGCTGCAAGTCCGGGATGGTTTGGGTGGCGGTTTCAAATTCGCGGCTCATGGTGATGGCTTTTTCCGGGCATAAATCGGCGCAGCGGCCGCAATAGGTGCAGCGGCGGCCGAGGTATTTCATGATGCGGACCTCCTGGCAGACATCGAACACCAGGATTTCGCGGGCGGGACAGTTATTGGCGCAGCCCGCGCAGCCAATGCATTGGGCGGCGTTGAATAGGGGGCGTCCCCGGAAACGTTCCGGCACCGGTTCAGCCGCCGCCACCGGGTAGGGCAGCGTGACCTGGCCGGCGCCCAGGCAGATCATGACTTCACGGATTTTGCTCAAGAATGACATGCCTCACCTCCTAAAACCCGCAAACCGCCAATACCAGGGCCACCAGGGAAATTCCCGCCAGGCCGGCAAAATAGCGCATGGCCTGGTCGATGCGCAGCCGGGCGTGGGTGGCGGCGATGACGGTGATGGCGGCCACCAGCAACATCACCTTGCTCCAGAACACGACCAGTCCCAGGGGGAATCTCCAGTCATTGCCCAGGGGCAGAAACAGGTTGATGAACAAGGCCGCAAAGATCACCAGCCGGACCATTTGTGCATATTTGAACAAGGCCAGCTTGGGGCCGGAGTATTCCATGAGCGGCCCTTCCATGATTTCGGTTTCCGCCTCCCCGATATCGAACGGAACCCGGTTCACAAACGCTTGCAGGGAGAACGCCAGGACGCCCAGCATGATCAGCCCCGACCACGGGAAATGGGCGGCCGCATAGGGGGATCCGTCCAGCACCGATTCCAGGCGGAAGGAGTGGATGTTCAAGGCCCCGACCACCACGGCCATCACGAATAACGGCTCCAGGGTGATGGCCGTCATCATCTCGCGGCTGACCCCAATGAGCGAGTAGGTGGAGCCCGCCGATAATCCAGCCAGCAACGTGGCGCCGCCGCACAGCACCAACAGGTAAATCAGGAGGATGGCGTCCGCACGTTCCTGGAGCGGGGCGCTGGAGCCCAAAGGCAGCAGGCCGGCCACCGTGAGGGGGGCGGCCAGGGCAAGGCAGGCGGAAAACTGCTGCACCACGGGGAGTTCGCCGGATTCCAGGTCCTCCTTGCCCAGCAGTTTGAGCAGGTCGAAATACGGCTGCCAGAGCGGGGGACCCTGGCGCGATTGCACCCAGGCGGTGAGCTTGCGCAGAATCCCTTCGAGCAACGGCGCCAGCAGGAGCACCGTGAACATGTTGCTGAGCGCACTGATGATGATCCAAAACAATCTCATGGCGTTTTCCTGAAGTTACGGGCCAGCTGGACCAGCTCCTCCGGAGCGAATACCCGCTGTTGGCCCGAGCGCAGGTCGATGGTTTCCAGGCGATCCGTGCAGGAGAAACAGGGATCGATGCTGCCCAGGGTAATGGTCATGTCGGCCAGTTGCTGGTCTTGGATCATGGCGGGAATGCCCTGCAGGTTTTGGTAGGTTGGGGCGCGCACACGCCACCGGCGCGGACGGTTGTTTTCGCCGGTGATCACAAAATGGTGGGACTCGCCCCGGGGCGCTTCCACCGAGGATAAACCGAACCGGCCGCTGGGCAGTTCGCCTTCCAGGCTCAGCTGGAGGGGGCCGTTGGGCATTTGATCGAGGCATTGCTGGATGATGGAGATGGATTCGAAGACCTCCTTCACCCGTACCACCAGGCGGGACCAAACGTCCCCTTCGTCCGCCACGATCACCTGGAAATCGACGCGGTCGTAGGCCGCATAAGGGTGGTCCCGCCGGCAGTCGATATCGACCCCGGCAGCCCGGGCCACGGGGCCAATCAAGCCGTAGTTCCTCACCAGTTCGGGATCGGTTACGCCAATGCCCCGGGTGCGTATTTGGAGGTTGCGGTCCTGGAGGACCGCCTGGGCCACCGGCTTCCACTCGGTTTCCAGCCGATCCAACACCTGCCTCAGTTGCGCCTTCAGTTCAGGGGTGATTTCCCAGCGGACTCCGCCCACGAGGCAAAGGGCATAAGTCTTGCGGTTGCCGCTGATGGCCTCCGCCGCTTTCATGATGGGTTCACGGATGCGGAAGGACTGCATGAACAGGGTGTCAAAACCGACGATGTGGCAGGCCAAGCCGACCCACAACAGGTGGCTGTGCAGGCGCTCAATCTCCAGCATCACCGTGCGGATGTATTCCGCCCGGGGTGGGGGTGCCAGGGCGGCGGCCTGTTCCACCGCCTGGACATAGGCCACGTTGTGCACACAGCCGCAGATGCCGCAAATCCGTTCAGCGGCCATGGGGATTTCGTTGTAGGTCAGCACCGATTCAGCCAGTTTTTCGATGCCCCGGTGGGCCATGAAGCCGCGGTATTCGCAGCCGCGCACCATCTCGCCCTCCACGTAGAGGCGGAAATGGGCTGGTTCGTCCAGGGTGGGATGAAAGGGGCCGAAGGGTACCACCAGGCAGCCGGCGGGAGGCTCGTCGAAGGCGAATTCGCGGTTTTCATCGTAATCGGGTGGGCAGTGGTTCCATGGCACATCCTTCCGCAGCGGGTGGACGCCGTCGGGCCAGCCATCGGGCAGCACCAGCCGTTTGGGGTAGGGATGGTCCCGGGGCTGGATGCCGAGCAAATCCTGGAACTCGCGCTCCGCCCAATTGGCGGCGGGGATTACCGAGGCCACGCTCTCCACCGCCGGGTTTTCCGGGCCCACGCGGGTCAGGATGCTGCACAGCAGGCGCTGCGGGTCGAACGCAAAATTGTGGGCCACCAGGAACTGGCCCGAAAATGGACGGTCGTCGGAGCCGATGCCAATGACATAACGCGCTCGTTGTTCCTCGAATAAAAACCGGCAGATCGGCTTGAGCGCGGGCGGTTCGACGAATACGAACAGGCGGTTATTGGCCGGAATATCCGCGCGGGGAATGGCGGTGCCAAACTTCTGCTTGATTGCGTCCAGTATGGGTTGGGCAGTCATAGTCGGTTCAGGCGTCGGGCGGGGCTTGGGATGGGGAGTCCGGGGGACGCTTTGGGGTGGCGGGGCGGCGGCTGAGGCGCTGGAAATAACCCCGCAGCACGCCGTAATAATTGCGGGCGCCGTATTGGTGCGTGGCATGCTCCTGGGCATAACCGCAAAGCCAGGGCGCCACCCGCCGTTTAGCTGCGCCGCCCAGGCGGGAAATGCCGAAGGCAAGCACCAGGCTGAGGCCGAGGATCAACAGCACCATGGCCGGGGCATAAACGGCGCGCCCGCCCAGGGCATAGAAGCCGGAGCTGCCGATATCCTTGATGGGCGTGCGGGTGAGCAGCAATGGACCCAAGCCTTGGGGGCTGCTGGCCAGGGCCAGTTGCGTCCAATGCCAGGCGGCCAGGGGCACCAGGCCCAGCAAAAGGCACAGCGCAGCCAGGGTGATCTTGGGCAGCCACATTTTCCAGGAAACCTCCAGCCTCTGCCGGGCTGCGCGCTGGCGCACCAGCGCGCTGGTGCGGGTGAGGAAAGCCGCCCCGAAGAACTTGACAAACACGGCCAGCGTCAGGGCCCCATTCGCCATGGCGATGACGGCGCAAAGGGGCAGGAAACTGGCGGAGGAACCGCACTGGATGACGGACACGTAAATGTTCCACTTGCTGGCAAAGCCGCAGAACAACGGAATGCCCGCAATGGCCAGGCAGCCGACCAGCGTGGCGCAACCAGTCACCCGCATGTATTTGAACAAACCGCCCAATTGGTTCAAATCCTGGGTGCCGGTGGCCTGGGCCACCGATCCGGCATTGAGGAACAGCAAGCTTTTGAACAGCCCGTGATTCACCGTGTGGAACAAACCACCGAAAAAGGCCAGCGCGGCCAGCGCGGGCTGGGAGTGGATGACACTCAGGCAGGCGCCGATGGCCAGCAGGATGTAACCCATCTGCCCAATGCTGCTATAGGCCAGCAGGCGCTTGGTTTGATCTTGCCGCAGTGCCTCCATGGTCCCGAGCAGCAGGGTGATGGTGCCCAGGACGGCGATGACCAATCCCCATTCCTCGTTCGGATAGGTGGTGACGGAGGAAGCGGGCACCAGCCAGATAAAGTAGCGCATGAAACCATAAATCCCGGTTTTGATCATCACCCCCGAAAGCAGGGCGCTGACAGGGGAGGGGGCCGCTGGATGGGCGTCCGGCAGCCAGACCGGCCCGAAAGGCCACATCCCCACCTTGATGCCGAAGCCCAGCAGGAACATCAGGAAAGCAAAATTCACCCAGAGGCTTTTCTCCTGGAACAATTGCGGCAGGTAATGGCTGAAGGTGTCGAAATCATACCGCGGCAAGGTTTCCTGGCCCACCACCGCCGAGGTCGTGGCCAGGCATATGGCGCCGATCAGAGTCAGGGCGCAGGCGATTTGCATCATGACCAAATACTTGTTGGCGGCCCGCCGGTTGCCGGGCCGGGTGTGGTCGAAGCGGATCAAGCCAAACGCCGTCAGCGTCATCAGTTGCCAGAAAATGAAAAAGAAAAACAGGGTGTCGGTGGTGCATACAATGCCATCCATGGCCCCAATGAAGAGCAGGAGGTTGGGGTAATAGCGCCGCACGGTGCGGCATGGGTCCTGGGCCATGTATTCGATGGAATAAAAGGTGGAGGTCAGGGCGGTCACCGATATCAAGCCCAGGAAGATCGCGCTCAAGCCGTCGACGTAGATGCGGAGGGCAAACCCATATTTGGGCAGGGTCCAATAGGTGACCGCATGAGCGGGCCCAAACCAAAGAACCTGTCCTGCGGCGTAGAGCACCAGGCCGCTGGCGATCACGGTCACCAGGAAAGCCAGCCAGCCGGACAGAATTTTATGCCGCCCGGTCAACAGCGTGAGCACCGCCCCGGCGCAGCAGGCCAGAAAAGCGGCCATGACTGCATTTTCCGGAGTCAGCATGGCCGGCCTCCGGCGGTTGGTTTGGCGGCCAGAGCCGCCTCTGGGTGAAGCATTTTATTTGATGGATCATCCGTCCGGATCCGCCTGGGTGGCGGTGGTATCTGGCCGCCCGATCCGGTGGAGAGCGCCCAGGCTGCCGCCATTAAATCAGCCAGCGCCTCCACCGTGGTGGACACGGTTGGAGACAGGTTTGTGCCCCACGTCAGGTTTGCGGGTTGGATGGCGAGCAAACCCACCGTGGTTTTTCCCCGGGATTCGACGAGTTGGGTAAGCGTGCTCAGCGCAATTTTGTGGGTCGAAAGCTGGGGGAACTGGGAGGCGATCTGTGGTGCAGCTAAAAACGCGGTGGACCCGGGCTGGCACTTCATGTCCACGGCGTCCATCCATAACCAGCGGTCAAAGCCCTCCCCGGCCAGAGCGGCCAGCCAGTTTTCCGGGGTGGTCCCGGCGTCGATGATGGTCCATAGGCCGGTGTCCACGCGGGACGTTTCCGGCGGGTGGCCGAGGCAACGCTCCTGCAGAAGGTGGGCCAGTTGGCAGCCGCAGCCATCGTCGCCCCAATCCGGATTCCCCATGCCGATCAGGCAGATTCGGTGGCATTGTGGATTAAACCACTGGGAAAAAAATTCCATCAAATATCCTCCCCCAGCTTTTGGATCTGTTCGTAAGTGAACACCGGGCCGTCCAGGCAGACATAAGCTACCCCGATACAACAATGCCCGCATTTGCCCACTCCGCACTTCATGTAACGCTCCAGCGTGGAAACAATTTGGTGATCCTTGAAGCCCATGGCCACCAGGTCTTTGATGACAAACCGGAACATCACCGGTGGCCCGCAAACAAAGGCGGTGGTGTTTTCCACCGGGATGGAGACCCCGGGTTTCTTGAACAGGCCGCCCACCACCCCCACGTTGCCGCTCCAGGAGGCATCGGCGCGATCCACCGTGAGATGGCACTCGAAACCGTCGGCTTTTTGCCATTCCTGAAGACTGGTCAGATACATCAGATCCCGGGGATTGCGGGATCCGTAAAAAATTTGGATCCGGCCGTATTTTTCGCGGTTTTTAAGCGCATAAACAATACCGGACCGGAGCGGGATGAGGCCGATGCCGCCCGCCACAAAAACCAGGTTTTGCCCCTGGTAACTTTCCATGGGGAAACCATTGCCGTAGGGTCCGCGGACACCAAATTGAGCACCGGGTTTGAATTGGTGCAGGGCGGCGGTGACGCTTCCCACCTGGCGGATGGTGAAAAAAGTTTCGGTTTCGGTGGGGCTGGGCGGCAGGGAAGCCGGGAACTCGCCCGTGCCGAATATCGATACCTGCGCGAACTGTCCCGGGCGGAAGTGGCGGAAGGCTTCCTGGTCGGCGGGATTCTTAAAATGCCAGAAAAAGGTCTTCACCTCCGCGATCTCGTCCACCACGCGATCGAGGATGGCTATCTTGGGCCGATAAATATTGTCAGGCTCGAACCAGCTCATGGGGTTCCTTGGCGGCGGTGGTCCGCCGGATCATTTCCACCACACTGGGCATGCCCACATCGCCATGGCACACGGCGGCGCAGCGGCCGCAGCCCACGCAAGCCATGGATAATTCCCGCTGCATGAAATAATGGGCCAGCTTCCGGAAAAAACGGCGGTTACGGCGGTCATGAACGGCTTTGCGCGGGTTGAAACCGCCCGCCATGCGGGTGTAGCCGGTCAGGGCGCAGGCATCCCAAATGCGTACCCGTTCCACTTCCACATCGCTCAGGCGGCGGTCGCTCACCGTGAAGCAGGTGCAAGCCGGGCAGACAAAGGTGCAGCCCCCGCATTCCAGACAACGGATGCCCACTTCCTCCCAGATCTTGTCCAGGACCTTCCCTTGGGAAATATACCGCACCGCGGCGGAAAACCAGCTGGTGGTGGCCTTGAATTGGCGGCGGATGGTGTCCAGGATTTCCCGCCGGCGATCCACGTGAGCCGGAGTGCCTTTCTTAAAAATCGGGTGGGTGAATAATTTTTCACCCGCCTCGGAACCGGCCACCGCCATGAATTCGCCGCCCAGATCCATCAATTGCAGGTCGAAATGGCCGCGCGCGGCCGGCCCGGTATCCGCACAAGGACAGTAGCAGCTTTTATCGATGTCCGCCTCGGGATCGGTGCAAACCACGTTGACCAGGAATAGTAAGCGGCGGCGCTGTTCATAGTAGATGTCACGGAATCCGCGGCCTAGGAAATAACGGTCCAAGTGATTGATCCCGGCCACATCACAGGAGCGGATGCCGAAGATGGCCCGTCGGACCTGGTTATATTCCGGCTCCAATTTCCAATCCCCCGCCTCCTGTCTGATCCGCAAAAGGCGCTCGATGTGCGGCAGCAGAAAACGCTTGGGTGGATAATAGGGATTGGGCACGTGGATCTGAATCCGGTCCCGGTTGGTGTCGGTCACCACGTCAAAATAGGAGTCCCGCCCCCGCCCATAAAACGGAGCGTAAACTTCATGGTCCTGCCGCAGCAGATCCACGATCTTCAAGACATCTTCACCCTGGACAATTCGGGCGCGCATCAGCTGGTCCTTTACGTTTTTTCCAGGCGCACAAACACCGGTTTGCCCAGGTGGCCTTTTTCCCCGTTGGACTCACCGATGATTTGCCGCTCCAGTTCATTGGCGAAATACGGCATGAAAACCGTACCCGGTCGGACCTCCTGGGTGACCCGCGCGGTAGTGACAGCGGCGCCGGTGGGCGCCACCAACCGGATGGCGTTGCCGTCCCGGATTCCCAGCCGTTGGGCATCCTCCGAGTTGATATCGACGAAGCCTTGAGGATAATCCAGGAGCAGGACGCGCATTTCCCGTTTGAGCGTTTCGCTGTGTTTTACCAGCACATTCTGGTGCCAATAATACAACGAGTGCCCGAAAACCAGCGCGATCGGGTATTCCGGCGTGGCCCCAAAAATGGCGGCGTTCCGGGTGTAAAGCTGGAACCGGAATGGCTGGCCGGTAATGGTTTCATCAAACAAATACCGGGTTCCCAAGGGTTTATCCTTCGTGCATGGCCACTGGCGTCCGTATTCCCGGCTGAGGTTGTCGTAGCTGGCGCCACTATAGAACGGGACCGCTGCTCCGATTTCTTCCATGATTTCCGAGGCGGATCCATAGTTCCAATCCGCTCCCAGCCGCTGGGCGACTTCGGTTAATTGCCGCCAGGCGGGCAGGGGACCGGGCGGTGGCGCGATGACTTGCTCGGCTATTTGAATTCGCCGCTCAGTGCTGGTGAAGGAAACCTGTTCCTCCCCAAAAGCCACCACGGGCAAAACGACATGCGCGAACTGAGCCGTTCCGGTCATGAACAGGTGCTGGACGACCACCAAGTCCAATTGCTGCATAGTGGTGGCCGCATCCCCAAAAAAAGCGGTGGTCACGGGATCATACCGGCAGAGCCAAAGTGCGCGCAACTGGCTCTGGGACTGCCTGCCCAACATGGCACGTGTGCCGAGACCGGGTTGGTCCGGAAGCCGGGCGCCCCACAAACGACCGAGACGCTCCCGTTCGGGCGCGCGCGCGACCGGCTGATAACCGGGCAGATGGTCTGGCAGCATGCCCATATCGCATACTCCCTGGAGATTGTTTTGCTCAGTCAAGGCATACAGTCCAGCACCGGGTTTGCCCAGGTTGCCAGTCAGCAGCACGAGATCCACCAGGGCCCGTATGCTATCCTTGCCGCGGGTTTCAATACCCGTGGAATAAAGCAAAGCGGCCGGTTTTGCCTGGGCATAGACGATGGCCGCCGCTTCGATCAATGAGGCAGGCACCCCGCAAATTTCGGCGCAGGTCAACAGATCGAATTGGTGGGCATGGTCCAGAAATGCCTCAAAGTTACGGCAATGGTTTTTTATAAAGGCGGTATTCAACAAGCCGCGGTCGATGATCACTTTGGCCATCGCGCCATAGAGCAGCACCCCGGTGCCGGGTCGCAGCTGAAGGAAATAATCCGCGTGTTCCGCCAAACGGTGGCGGCGGGCATCAATCACGATCAGCTTGGCCCCCTTGAGCTTGGCGCGGATCACCCAGCCGCCGATGGTGGGCAATTGCGCCGCCAAATCCACGCGATCCACCAGGATCACCTCGCTCTGGGCCAATTCGGAAATGGAATTCGTGGTGGCTGGCAGCCCGATCATTTCGGACAGCACGTGGATGCTGTTGTTGCAGTAAACCCCGCTGCCATGGTCCACGTTGTTAGTTTGGAAAATGGCACGCGCCATTTTTTGGAGCAAATACGCCTCCTCGTTGGAACAGCGTGGTGAATTAAAAAAAGCCAGGGCTTGCGACCCATGCCGTTGATGAATGTCCTGCAGACGGCCAGCCACATATTGGAACGCTTCGGACCAGCTGACTTCCTCGAATTGGCCCCGCTTGCGGAGGAGCGGCCGCTTCAGCCGATCCGGGGAACTGGCCACCTCATGCACATGCCACCCACGCACACAGATCCGGCCCTCATTGGTGGGATGGGACATGCTCGGATACGCCCCTGTGATCTGGCTGCCGGCGGTTTCCAAATAAATGCCGCAACCCACTCCACAAAAAGTGCAAGTCGTCAGCTTCTGAGCCATGCAGGCCTTTCTTGAGTCAAGAAACCGCCTCCAACCGGTTGCTGGGTGACGTCCACTTTGGTGCGTCGCGGTTTCAAGCTGATAATTCATTTAATATTATTAAAGCACCAAAGACAAACAAAAAATGAGCGTTGCTTATTTTCCTGAGCCGTTGAGTCGCCTGGTGCTTAACCAATTCCATGGGACACTTTGGCGGATTAGCAACCCGCGGTGTTCTGACCGAAGCGGACGAGGATCCGAGTGCGGCGCGGAAGAACTGGTTGCTCGGTTCCCGAGGCGGGATCAGGCGAGCGGGTAACGGGACAAAACCCGATGGATGGGACCTTGGGGGGAGAGTGTGCTCTGGACGAGTTCAAAATGGGTGGCCACCCACGCTGCCGGGGCCACCTTGAGTTTATGAAACAATTCCGGCAGGGATTGGGGTGGCGGCTTTCCTTCGCGGGTTCGGCCCAAGGTTAGATGGGGCTTGAAGGCCCGCTGTTCGTGGTTGTCGCCCCAAGGCTGGCTGACCTGACTGATTTGTTGTTGCAGGTTCGCCAACCCCGGGAGGTCGCCCTGCAAGCCGATGAAGAGGACCCGCGGGCGGCGAGCATCCGGGAAACAGCCTGGCTCACCCAGGCACAAGTTGAGCCGGGGGCCGGCCAGCGCGGTGCGCAAGGCCTCCTCCAAAGGGGAAACCTGGCCGGGTGTTACATTACCCAGGAATCGCAAAGTCAGATGAATTTGAGCTGGCCGCACCCAGCGGATGACGCTCCCTAAAGGCCGTTGCAGGCTGTTTTGCAGAAGCTCGAGCTTAGCCTGGACCTCCTCGGGCAAAGGAATGGCGAGGAACAGGCGCAAGGTTTCCAGAGGGGCAGGCATGGCGTGTGGCGGATCAGCCCAGCACTTGGGAAGTCCATTTATTCGCAACCTCCTTTTGGGCGTCCGTGGCGTCCGGATTTTCAGTGATGGTTTTCAGGCAGCGAAGCGCTTTGTTGAATTGGCCCAGATCGCAATACCATTGGGCGAGCAAAAGGTTGCCTTCGTAGTTGCCAGGCTGTTTGGCCACCTCGGCATTGGCCAATTTTATGGCTTGGTCCACCTGGCCTTCCGCGGCCAGGGTTTTGGCCATTTTCATGTCCGGCAAAAAGCTCGAACTAACATCGTAATGGGAGGATACCACCAAGGGCTGGATGGCGGTATTGGCAAGCCATCCCGTCAACCGCCAGATCATTGTTCCCAGGATGCAAGCACCGGCGAAGGCCAAGATCCAAATGATGATCAAGAACATAATCGATGCCTCGTATCGCGATTAATTAAACCATTTACCGATCACTTCGATGCGCACTTCATTCAAGTCCTTGACCACCCAGTCGGCCAGAGCCAGGCTCGGAGCTGCGTGGGTGGTGGTCAAGGCCACTGCTTTCATGCCTGCTGTTTTAGCAGCTTCCAACCCGACGGGCGCATCCTCAAACACCACACATTTTTCCGGGCTGGCAGCCAGGCTGGCGGCTGCTTTAAGAAAAACTTCCGGATCCGGTTTGCCTTGGTCCACGTCATCACCCGTGATGGCAGCCTGAAAAAAGGATCCCAGCGCCAGTTTTTCCAGGGTGGCATCCAGATTCAGGCGGGGAGTGGAAGTGCCCAACGCGCAACGGATTCCGGACTGTGCCAGAGTTACCAGCCAGGACTTGGCTCCGGGGATCATGTCGGCACCCTGTTCTGCCACCAATTGCCGGTAGAATTCCTCCTTCCGCAGAGACCACTCCTGGATCAGGCAAGGGCTTTTCGTCCAACCCAGGATATCCGGGATGACGCGCTCGTTTTTCATGCCAAAACTGCGACTAAAACAATCCGGCCCGATCCGCAGGCCCTGCTCGGCCGCCAGCAATTCCCAAGCTTTTTCGTGCTGGCGGGAGGAGTCGATGATCACGCCATCCCAATCAAAAATTGCCACCCAATTCATGAGTAAGTCAGAACCTCATTGTCGGTCACTGAGCGGAATTTTACCCTAAACCGGCGAGGTCTGCAATACTGAGTTAAGGCGGTAATTCTAGAGTCCTTGAACTTCTAAACTCGTTGTAAACAGGCCAAATTTTCAAAAGACCGGCTGGAAGCCCGTGTTCCGGTAATGGGATAAACCTTGTCAAAGATAGGAATAATCTAACAGCTAAAAGAAAAACGCGAATTGAGGATTCCAATTCGCGTTCAAAAAAACGTCCCAGTTAGCTGGCCCAAGGGCAGGGCCACACTTTTCATCATCCGCCAAGGCTAACGCATGACGGATGTGGTGATTATGCGCCCGCCACCGATTCTTCTTCGATTTGGGCGTGCAGTTGCAGGAGATCGACCACTTTGGCCATGGCAATGTTATGGGCGATTTCGCCCAAGGCATCCTTTTCCTGGAGTTGTTTAAGCAATTTTTCGGGCTTGATCTGGTTTTGTTGAGCCAGAAGCAGGACCTGCCGGTGGACTTCCTCCCAAGAGACTTGGATTTTCTCCTTCTCGACAATCTTGCGGGCCAGGTAGAGCCACTTGACGCGCTCCTTGGCGCTGGTGTTGGCGGAGTTGTAGATTTCGTCTTTCTTCTCATCCAGGATTTCCTTGGCAATCCCCCGCTCGGTATTGTTTTTCACAATATCGTAAACCAAGCTGCGGGTTTCACCCAGGACAATGGATTCCGGAAGATCTTCAATTCGTGCGCGATCCAGCAAAGCTTTGGTGATCTGGCTGCGGATGGCCGAGTTTTGACGCTGCTTGATCTGGTTTTGCAGATCAGTCATCACCCCTTCACGCAATTTATCGACCGTTTCCGCCCCGAAGGCTTTGGCGAATTCATCGTTCAGTTCCGGCAGTTGCAATTCCTTGACCTGGAGGACTTCCACGGCGTATTCGCCCCTTTTGCCGCCCAAGGTGGCTTCCGGAAAACCGGCCGGGAAATCGATCACGACGGTGCGTTTTTCCGCGGCTTTGGCGCCAGTCAATTGCTCCGCGAATCCGGGCAGGAAGGAATCAGGTTGCAAACGCAGCCAGAAGCTCTTGTACTCCGCCAGGCGGTTGGCATTCGGGGCGATTTCCTGCAGCGGTTTGCCATCCACGGTGGCCTGGTAATTGACCACCACAAAATCGCCAGTCTGTGCCGGCCGCTCGACGTCCAGATAGGTTGCCTGGCGCTCCCGCAAGGACATCAGGGCCCGTTCCATATCCGCCGGGGTGACCACCATGCGGGTGATGCGCACCGCCAAACCTTTATATTCAGGCAGCTCGAACTCGGGCGCAATTTCAATGGTGGCAGTGAATTGCACCGGATTGCCGAGGGTGACAGGCACTTCTTCCACCTCGGGCGTCCCGGCCAGGTTGAGCTTCTCTTGCTTGATGGCATCGGATAGGCTGGTGCTAATCACTTTGCGCTGGACTTCCTTTTGGATGTCCGAGGCAAATAATTTGCTTACCCGGTCCAATGGCGCCTTGCCGGGCCTGAACCCAGGCAGGTTCACACGGCGTTGAAACTCCGACGTCACTGTTTTATAGGTGGCGTCCACCGCGGCCGCATCCACTTCCACCCGCAGCAATTTTTTGCAGGGGGCTAAACTTTCAACCGTTACATTCACTTTCGGTCCTTTCAGGATCTGGTCTTCTCTTCCGTCCGTCTGGTTTGATTGTCAAGACGAGCCAGTTAGGTTAGGCAAGCTGGGGGTTATCGTCAAGCATCACAAAAAATAAAAATTGAACCACCTTGTCGCTCCGCCGGGTTCCTGGGTTTTTCCCATAAACGGGAGCCAGTCTGGGATAAAATGGCACTGGCATGCATGCGATCCCCGTGATAGGGTTTTTCTCATGCGCGAACCCTTGGAAAGGGATTCAAAACCGGGCGTGCCTTTGGAATGGGACCGGGTATTTGCAGCGGTGAATGATACTCACCAGCTGAAAGCCAGCATGCTCCACAAGATCCTGAAAATTTGCGCGGCGGCTCTGGCTTTGGGATTGATACTGGTCCTGTTTTCCGATGGATTGCTATCCGGCATATACGAATTCATTAAAGCTTTTGGGCGGGAAGCGTGGGAACACGTCTTGCCGCACCGGTAAACCAGAATTTAAGGGGCTGGCAGATGGCTGATCAACCAACCGCTACTTCCGGCTCAAGCCATTTGCCATGCTCGCGGATCAAATCCACCAATCGGTCCACGGCTTCCGTTTCGGGGATGTTGAATTTGACCGCGGTTTTGCCCACGTAAAGGTTGATCTTGCCCGGCGCACCCCCCACGTAGCCGAAGTCGGCATCGGCCATTTCCCCGGGCCCATTAACAATACAGCCCATGATGGCGATTTTAACGCCTTTCAAGTGCTGGGTCCGGCTTTTGATCAGCGCAGTGACACTCTGCAGGTTAAAGAGGGTCCGTCCGCAAGAGGGGCAGGCAACATAGTCCGTTTTGAAAGACCTGCAGCCGACCGCCTGCAGAATATTGTAGGCAAGGCGGAGCGATGACAGTGGATCCGGTTCGTTGCGCACGAGGATGGAATCGCCCAAGCCGTCAGCCAAAAGCGCTCCCAGCACGATGGATGAACGTAATTGGGCGGCTTCAGTTGGCAGCGGTGGATCGGGTATCGAAAGACAATCCTTCAACAAAATCGGATTGGTCCAGCCATAGTGCTTCAATTTGGCTGCCAGCAGACGAAAGGCCATGATGGGGGGCAAGTCCAAGCCGTCCTCCACCGTAACCATGTGGGTGCTTTTTTTAACCTCGAATTCCTGGGTGGGATCCACGGCACAAACGTCCAGGTTTTCGTAAATGATTTCCGCCCGCACATCATCGCGCGGCCGGATTTTGCCTCGAAGCTTGCGGGCGGTTTCCGCAGTAACCGCGACCCGCACGGTTTGCTCGCCCCCACAACGGACATCTTCGTCCAGCTTGATCTCCGGGGTGGCCCGGCGCTGGTAATTATAAGGATCGAACGATAGCGGATGCGCACGAAAACGTTCCACATTCTGGCTCGTTTGGGCCACTTTAGGCACTTCGTTCAGCAAGTCACGGCAGACCGGGATTTCGCGCGGGGAATCCTCCGTGAGGGATACGCGGATGGTATCGCCCAAGCCATCCGCCAGCAGGGCCCCGATACCAATAGCGCTTTTGATCCGCCCATCCTCGCCTTCACCCGCTTCCGTCACGCCCAGATGCAACGGATAATTCCAATCCGGGCCGAGGTGGTTGAGTTTGGCGGCCAGCAACCGATAGCTTTCGATCATCACCTTGGGATTGCTGGCCTTCATCGAAAACAGGAAATTATGGAAGCCATGGTCCCGGGCGATGCGGGCGAATTCCAGAGCGCTTTCCACCATGCCGAGGGGCGTGTCACCAAAACGGTTCAGAATGCGGTCGCTCAAGGACCCGTGGTTGGCGCCGATGCGCAAAGCCCGGCCCAACTCTTTGCACAGCTGGAGCACGGGGACAAATTTTTCCTCAATCCGATCCAGTTCTTCGCCATATTCCTGGTCGGTGTATTCCTTGACGGCGAACTTTTTGGTGTCGGCGAAATTGCCCGGGTTGATCCGGATCTTCTCCACCCATTTGGCGGCCTCCAAAGCCGCCTCCGGCTTGAAGTGAATATCCGCAGCAATGGGCGTGCGGCAACCTTGGTTGCGGAGTTCCGCGACGATGTGGCGCAGGTTGGCGGCGTCGTTGACGGTAGGCGCAGTGATCCGCACGAGTTGGCAGCCCGCCGCCACCAAGTCCAAAGTCTCCTTCACGCAGGCTCCGGTATCCATGGTATTGCAGGTGATCATCGACTGGATCACCACCGGGCGATCCCCGCCGATCACCACGCCGCCCTGCGCGGGATCGCCAACCACAACTTCCCGCGTTTTGGCGCGGCGGAAAACGTATGAGGAATAACAATAGTTCATGATGCTACTTGGCGGGTGCAGGAGACGGCGCCAGAACCGGTTCGGTTTTGTCCGCGGGAGCTTTTTCCTGTTTTTCGATGCGCACCTCGCTTTGGAACATGGATTTGAACAATTTGAACCGCAGGAAATCGTTGAAGGAGACGTATAACATGAAGGAAATCAGCAGCACCGCAAAGGCGGTGGTCGTATATTCCAGAACCCGCACGTGGATCGGCCGGCGGATGGCTGATTCCACGAGTGCGATGGCTATGTGGCCACCGTCGAGGACGGGTATGGGCAGCAGGTTCAAAATGGCCAGGTTGATGTTCAGCAGCACCAGAAAGCTCAAGGCCAGGCGGAAGTCGGTTTTGATCTGGGCGGCCAGCATAGCCAGGATGCCGGGCGGTCCGCTCAGGTCGCTAATACCCACGCCGGATTGTTTGGAATGGAACAAGGCCTGAATGGTGCTCACCGTCTTTTGCCACACATCCACAATTTGCGCCCATGGAGTGGGACCTGGTCGTTTATCGATATAGTCCATTTTGGAACTGGATCCGATTTCGGCTTGAATGCGCCCGCAATTCTTATCCGGATCGAGCATGGGCGTGACCTTGATGGTCATTTTCTGCTTGGCGCGCCAAATTCCCACATCGGTGGGAATATTCCCGTTTTTCTTGATGAGCTTGATGAGTTGGTCCGGACTCAACACGGGGACACCGCCGAAGGAAATGACTTCATCACCCTCTTTCAAGCCAGCTTTTTCCGCCGGACCGTTGGCTACTACTCTATGAATCACCGGGTGCACGCGCGGAACGAGGTTCAGCAATTTGACGGTCACCCCAGCCTCTTCGTTGACCTTGGCGGTCAAATAGTAAACATTGGTCTTCCCTTCCCGTTCCACCACCACTGGCAAAACATTGGTCAAGGCCAGCATGGTGATGGACTGCATATCCTGCCATGATTTCACCGGTTCGCCGTTCACGGACAGGACTTTGTCCCCTTCGCGGATGCCCATTTTGGCCTCGGGTGAATCCGCATCCACCGGCCCAATGAATGGCGGATTGACCAATTCAGGCAGCCCAACCAAGTAAATGACAGCCGCAATCACAAAGGCGAACACCACGTTCATGAAGGGGCCCGCAAAAGCCACCAGGATTTTGGAGAGGGGCGAAGCCGGGGGGATATCCACCGCACTGCTGGAGCCTTCCATCGCCTCCGAGGTGATCATTTGCGGCAGCTTCACAAAACCGCCGGCGGGAATCCAGCGCCAGGAATATAATACACCGTCGCGGGTCCAACTTAGAATCTTGGGGCCGAAGCCAATGGCGAACTCCTCCACCTTCATGCCCCGGCGGCGGGCAACCCAATAATGCCCGAATTCATGGACAAATACCGCCGCTCCGAAGAGCAAAATCATTGTTCCGACAATATAAATACCTAGTAAAACATCAGTCATAACAACCCTGAATCTGACCGGTCAGCGGCAAAACCGCCTGCCCGGTTTCAGCACCCTCAATATACGCAAGCTTTAAACGCTGGCAATAGCGGGATGGAGCACCCGGAGGCGGGCGGTCTTTCCAAGCCCATGTATGTGTTGGCATCCGGGCTGCGATCGTTGGCTCCCCGGATTTAACTGCGGCTCTCCGCCGACGGCATCCGCATGCGGTTGCGCCATTCCTCCAGACTTTCCTCGATTTCGTTGCGCGGCAAATTCCCGTTCCGCAAGGCGGAATCACTTTGGCCCAGCAAGCGTTCGTAAAAGGAAATGCCCCATTGCAGGGTGGCTGCCGCCTGTGGATTCAAGTCCTGCAACTCATACAAAACATCTTCGGCCCGGGCAAATTGGCCGGTTCGCTCGTAGTAATGCATCACCGCCGCCAGGGTCGCGGGCGGCAGGTTGCCAGGCTCCATCCGGCCCAGCATTTCCGCCAGCTTGGGGACGAAATCGGGCAGGATGGCATCCTCCTCCTGCAAAAGGACGTTCAACAATAATTTTACGGCTTGGACCAGTCAGGACTGGCTGACCTCCGGATTTCCTTGCGCGGCTTGGATTTCTGCGGCTTCGTTCAGCAGGCTCGTCAGCACCAGGCATTTAGTGCGTACCGCTTCCGTCGGCTCGCCTTGCACGATCCTGGCCAGCAGTTCGGCGCTCGAAATCGTGCAGACGGATGCAACATTCAAGCCGGTCAGGTCCTTCAAGGCCACTTCCAGGTGTCCCGATGCGGTCTCAAAGTCCTCGGAATGAACATCTTGCCTGATCTGGATCAGGAGTTGAAGAAAGCGTTCAATCATGCGCACCAGGTAATCTTGCCGGATCATAGCTCTGCCTTTAATCGTTACCGCGTGGCGGCGGGGAAAGCAATGGAACAACGGATTTTTCCATGGCTGATCATGGGCCACTGAAGTCAACCGCAGGCGGGCGCAGTAGCCGTCGATCCTTTCCGAGGGCCATTATTCCAACGATTGGGGTACTCTAACCCGTTGCGCGGCTGTTGATTATGCCGTTGTGCCCGGGCCTGGGTCCGGCTCTGGGGCATAAGAATTTGCTTTCCTCGGCTGGGGGTTGCTTCCATGCTGGGCCCATGAGCAAGCGACGTTTGGCTCGTGAACGCACGGTTCAGTTCCTGTTCCAATGTGATTTGAATCCGCCCGAAGATTTGGAGGCGGTGTTGAATCATTTCTGGGATGCCCAGTGGCAGGCTGAACGGGCGGCAGCGGCTGAAAAAGGCGACGTCCCCCCAGGGGCGGTTGCCGATACTTCCTTTCCCACCGCCAAGGAGGCTGCCCTGCGGCTTTTTGCCGACGGCCTGATTCGCGGTGTGGTGGAGCATCGCTCCCAGGTGGATGAGCAGATCGTCAAATATGCCAAAAACTGGGATTTGCACCGTATGGCAGTGGTGGATCGCAATGTGCTGCGGCTGGCGGTTTACGAAATGCTGTTCCGGGATGATATTCCCCCCGTCGTGAGCATCAATGAAGCGGTGGACATCGCAAAAAAATACAGCACTGAAGACAGTGGCAAATTCGTTAATGGCATCCTCGACCGGGTCCGCAAGGACTTGCTGCGCCCCGCCCGCACCCCGAAGGATGGGGAGTGAGCGGGCTGGTTTCCCGCCTTTTCGATTCCGCTGCTTAATATTACCACTCAGTTTTTCTTGAATAATGGGTCTCTTTAAAAAATTCGTTGCCGGCCTGCAAAAAACGCAGGCCAAACTCGTCCACGAAATCAAGCGGATCATCACGGGATCCCCCAAGCTGACCGGCGCCACGCTGGATGATTTGGAGGGGGCGCTGATTGGCGCCGATTTAGGCATGATGATGACGACGCAAATCGTGGCGGCCGTGAAGAAGGTTTACGAAACCCAGGGCAGCGGCGCCGATGTGTTCGCCATAGCCCGCCAGGAGGTGGAGAAAAGCCTGGCCAGCGACCGAAACGCGTTGATCCGGACCGCCGATAGCCCGACCGTGGTTTCCCTCGTCGGGGTCAATGGCACCGGCAAAACCACCACCGCCGCCAAGCTGGCCCACTACCTCAACGGGCAGGGGGAGAAGGCCATGCTTGCCGCGTGCGATACGTTCCGCGCGGCCGCCATCGAACAAATCAAAATCTGGGGGCAGCGCTTGAACGTGCCGGTCGTGTCCGGCAACTACGGCGCGGACCCGGCGGCGGTGGCCCACGACGCGGTCAGCGCGGCGGTAGCCCGCCAGTTCAAATACCTGATCCTCGATACCGCCGGGCGCCTGCACACTAAGAACAACCTGATGGCGGAACTGCAGAAAGTCCACCGGGTCATTGCCAAACAGCGTCCAGGCGCGCCGCACGAAACGCTGCTGGTGCTGGACGCCACGACGGGCATGAACGCTTTGAACCAGGCGCGGGAATTCCACAAGGCCGTCAAGCTCTCCGGCCTGGTGATCACCAAGATCGATGGCACCAGCAAGGGCGGGATGGTGGTGGCCATCCAAAAAGAATTGGCCCTGCCGCTGAAATTTGTCGGCCTGGGCGAGCAGGCCGACGATCTCCAACCGTTCGACGCGGCCCAGTTTGCCGCCGCTTTGTTCCCCAGTTGATCCGGCCACACCACCTCTATTTTCCATGGGCGGATCGGCGCCATCAGACATCAGCCTGATGAAACTGGCCTTGCGGCTGGCCAGGCGGGGCTATGGCCGCACCTCGCCCAACCCCATGGTGGGCTCCGTCATCGTGCGAAAAGGCCGGATCATCGGCCGGGGCTGGCACCATGGCGCAGGCCAGCCGCATGCGGAAGTGGAAGCCATCAACGATGCCCGGCAGCACGGTTTTGATCCCCGCGGCGCCACCCTGTATGTGACCCTGGAACCGTGCTGCACTCATGGCCGCACCCCGCCCTGCACGGAGGCCATCCTCGCCGCCGGCATCGGCCGCGTGGTGGTGGCGGCCACCGATCCCAATCCTGCCCACGCCGGGCGCGGTTTCACCATCCTGCGATCCGCCGGAGTGGAAGTGGCGGTGGGGGTGCTGGCCGGGGAATCGGCGGCCTTGAACGCCGCCTTTAATCACTGGATTGTGCATCGAACGCCATGGGTGGTGGTGAAGGCGGCCCTGACGCTCGATGGCAAGATCGCCACCCGCATCGGGGAATCCAAATGGATCACCGGTCCATCAGCCCGGGCTACTGCGATGTTCCTGCGCCAGGGGGTGGATGCAATCCTGGTCGGTGTCAACACCGTGCTCAGCGACGATCCGGGCCTGACTTACCGTCCCGCCCGCCCCCAGGCCATCAAGCAGCCTGCCTTGCGGCGTTTTGTACTGGATTCACGCGGGCGCACGCCTTTGCATTCCCGGGTGGCCACGGATGAATTCGCCAGTCTGACCACTGTGGTGGTGACGGACCAGATTCCCCGGCCGCGGTTGCGGGCCTTGGAGCGGAAGGTGGTCGTCTGGGTGGCCCCGGCTCGGGATGGCCGGGTGGACTTGCCCTGGCTGCTCGCACGGCTGGGCCAGGAATCCGTGACCAGCCTCCTGGTGGAGGGCGGGGGCCAGTTGCTCGGCGCCTTCTTGATGGCCGGGCTGGCCCATCGGCTGGCCTTTTTTTTCGCCCCCAAAATCATCGGCGGCCGCGCGGCTGTTCCCGCCGTGGCCGGACGGGGCGCCCGGGACTGGCGGGAAGTCGTGCGGCTCAAAAACCCGGTCTGGAAAAGCCTGGGTGAGGATTTATGGTTGACCGCCGGCCTTGAAATGAGTGAATAACCTTTATGTTTACCGGTATTGTCGAAGAAACTGGCATTGTTGAAAGCATCAAGCCCACGGACAAGTCCATCGAACTGACCGTCCGCGCCTTCAAAACGGGGCAGGGGATCAAGGTCAGCAACAGTCTTGCTGTCAACGGGTGCTGCCTGACGGTGGTGAAGATCACCCAGCGCAAGGGAGTTAAGCTGGTGCAGTTCGACCTGTTGAAGGAGACCTGGGAGCGTACCAACCTGCAGTATGCCCGGAAGGGATCCCTGGTGAACCTGGAGCGGCCGCTGCGCGCCAGCAGTGAGCTGGGCGGCCATTTTGTCACGGGCCACATTGACGGCGTGGGCACGGTGACCCGCTGGGAGCGCACCGGCCAGGATTGGGTGCTGGACATCGAGGCGCCCGCGGATGTCATGCGCTACGTCATTTTCAAAGGGTCCATCGCGGTGGATGGGATCAGCCTGACCGTGGCGGGGTTGCTGGATGAAAAAGCCCCGGATTCCCCCTACCCGAAAGGCTTCCGGATCTGGATCATTCCGCATACCTATGAGATCACCGCGCTCAAGGAACGGGCCGCCGGTAGCCGCGTGAACCTGGAGGCGGACCTCCTGGGCAAATACGTCGAGCGCTTTTTCAATGCCCGCTTCGCCGCCGCCCCGGGACTCCCGCTGCCCACCACCGCCATGCTCGATAAAATCACCGCTGACTATTTGGAGGGCCAGCTTGCCTCCACGCCCCCGAAACTCAAACGGGGCAAGCGTTCCCGGTAACGTCCTCATTCACTGGCCCCGTCCATCTGGCCGCCGGCGCAGGAAAACTGCAGCATAAAAATCGAGGCCGGCCCCGCTTCAATGTGGTCCGGGCCCAGCTGCCTTTCCCGCGTGTGGTTGAGGCATGTCCTGGGATAAGGCGGAGGCTTCGGCATGGTTGAGCCAGAACCCGACCATTCGAGCCGTCGTTTTTGCTGGCCCTGGCCGGCAGCCCAACCGGTGCGGGTAATTACTTTCCATCGCCCGGCAGGCTGGATAAGATGGCGGCCAAGAGCACCTTTGATGACCATGCATGCAGCACCACGATTAATAACGGCCCGGCGCCTGGCGGCCTTGCTTTCCGCCTTGGCGCAACTGGGAGTCCTCGCCGCTGAGCCGGCCAAGCCAACTGCCAGTGGGAATCCAGGCGCAGCCAGGGAGGCTGCGGGCTGGCGCGCGGAATTCCGTGATCCGGCCCGGGAATTTTCCGTCATGCCGTTCTGGTTTTGGAACGATGAACTGAGGGATGAGGAATTGGTCCGCCAACTGGCGGACTTTGAGGCGCATGGAGTTTACGGATTCGTCATTCACCCGCGCATTGGTCTGCCGGAGGACACGGGCTGGCTGTCGCCGAAAATGCTCCACGCCATGCACGTGGCTATCGCGGAGGCGGCCCGGCGCCAGATGCATGTGTTCCTGTATGACGAGGGGATGTACCCGTCCGGCTCATCCTCCGGACAGGTCGTGGCGCGCAACCCGGCACACGCTGCGCGGGGCTTGGCCAAAATCGACCTCCAGCCGGGGGAAAGCCCCCGCCTGCGGGAGGGGTGGCAGCTGGTGGCTACGCTGGAGCGGCCCAATGGCCAGCGCGTGGCGGTGGTGGACCGGCCATCGGGGGGCGTCATCCGCGGTTTGCACTACCTGGGCGAAGGTTCGGCCCGGATAAAGGAGGCGGCCCCGCCCGCCGGGGACATTCTCAACCCGGCTGCCGTCGATAGCTTTTTGGATCTCGTTCATGAGCGGTTCGCGCGGGAGTTTGGCCGGTATTTCGGCTCCACCATCCTGGGTATCTTCACCGATGAACCGGCACCCTTGGGCCGGGGGGCCGCCAGCGGATTAGTGCCGGGCAGCGCCCCGTTGCTGCCGCAGATCAATCGCGTGCTGGGCTACGATTGCCAGCCATTCCTGGCGGACCTATGGTATGAAGACCGTCCGGATTCCTTGCGCCATCGCGCCGATTACCACCGTGCCATCAACACCTGCCTGGAGGAAAATTATTACCGGCGGCTGGGAGAATGGTGCCAGAAACATGGGGTGGCCTTGGCTGGCCACCCGGGCGGCTCGATGGATATCGGCACTGAACGATATTTCCAGATGCCGGGGCAGGACATCGTCTGGCGGTATGTGGAACCGGGCGCCAAGGCGTTGGCAGGCGAGCATTCCACCATGGCCAAATGCGCGTCCAGCGCCATGGCCCACCTGGGCCGTCGGCGCAACGGGAACGAGCTCTATGGCGCTTACGGCTATAACCTGACTTACGATGAAATGCAGTGGCTCGCGGGCTGGTGTTTTGTGCGGGGGCACAACCTCCTTTACCCGCATGCCTTTTATTATTCCATCCGCGGGCCGCGTTTCGAGGAACGGCCTCCGGATGTCGGGCCGCACGCTGCCTGGTGGGGGCAATACCGGGCCTACGCCGATTCCTGCCGCCGCCTGTGCTGGCTGAATACCGACAGCCGGCAAATCTGCGAGGTGGCCGTTCTCGGCGATGCCGCATGGCTGCCCTGGCAGGCGGCCAGCCAATGCTTCCAAAACCAGCGCGATTTCAATTACCTGGAGCTGCGCCACCTGGGGGAGGATGCCCGGATTGAAGCCGATGGCGTTCACCTGGCGGGCATGCTTTACCGGGCAGTGATCCTGGATGGCCTGGCGCGCCTGCCCGCTGCAGTAATGCCCCGCCTGGCCCAGTTGGCGGATCAAGGCCGCCTGATCATCTGGAATGATTCCCCCTACGCGGTCGCCCTGCCCAAGGCCAACCTGGCCAAAACCGCACCGCAATTGATCGCTGCGATCGATCGCCTGGTGGCTCCGGATGTGATCCTGCAACCGCCCAGCGCTGATATCCGGTATCGCCATGTGGCCAAAGCGGGCCAGGATTTCTACATTTTCTTCAATGAAGAAGGGCGCGTCGTGAAGGCGAGCCTGGAGCTGGCGGCCAAGGGCCAAGCCCAATGGCTGAATCCATTTACCGGGGAGGGGGCGGGAGCGGCGGCAGCCAGCCCCGCCACCTTCCAACCCCACGAACTCAAAGTATTGCACGTGGGAAAATGATTGGCCGAGGCGACCCGTGATGCCTGACGATATGAATAAGCAAAACACCCTCCAACCCGTAAATACCTTATGCGACTGATCCCTGGCCTTCTTTCCTGGTGCCTCCTCAGCGGGGCACTGGCGGCCGAAACACCGGATTATCCCGTCCAATCCGTGCCATTTCACCAAGTCCAGGTGGAGGATGCCTTTTGGGGGCCGCGGCTGGCGAGCAACCAGCTGGTGACCATCGAACACAACCTGCGCGAGCTGGAGAAACAGGGGTCGCTGGGCGGCTTCAAGATCCTCGCGGGTCGGGATTCCGGCAAATACCACGGCTACATGTGGGGTGACTCCGATGTTTACAAAACCCTGGAAGGCATCGCCTATTGCCTCAAAGCGCATCCCGATGCCCCCCTGGCTCAGCGGGTAAATGGCCTGGTGGCGGACATCGTGGCCGCGCAGGCCCCCGATGGCTACCTCCAGCCCCATATCCAACTGGTGGAACCAGGCTACCGGCATTTCACGGACGAGGGTACGCGCACCTGCGAGCTGTACGACTTGGGCCATCTGATTGAATCCGCCGTGGCCTGCTCCGAATTGGCGGGCGGCAAAAGCTTTTTGGATACCGCGCGCAAGGCGGCCGACCTGATTACCCGTGAATATGCGCCCGGCCGCCTGGAGAATCCCTCGGGGCACCCGGAGATCGAGCTGGCCCTGGCCCGCCTCTATCGAGCCACCGGGAACCGCACCTATTTGGAAACCGCCGCCGCCCTGGTGGAGCGGGCCCGGCAGAAGACCACGCTATGGTCCAATGGACGGCCGGCGCTGGGCCACGAAGAAGCGTGGGGCCATGCAGTGGCGATGCTCTATCTTTACAGCGGCGCCACGGAGGTGGCCATGTTGATGGGCAACGACGCGCTGCGCAGTTTGCTCCTGCGCAAGTGGGAGAACCTGGCGGGCCGGAAATTATACCTCACCGGCGGGGTGGGGCACGGAGCCTTCCACGAGGGCTTTGCCCCGGATTACGTGCTGCCGTCGGACAAAGCTTACTGCGAAACCTGCGCCGCCATCGCCCTCGTGTTCTGGAATTACCGGTTGTTCCGGGCCACCGGCGACGCCCGCCATCTCGATCTCCTCGAGCGCACTCTCTACAACGGTTTCCTGGCCGGGGTTTCGCTGAGCGGCGACCGGTTCTTTTATCCCAACCCGCTGGCCTCGCGCGGCAATTACCAGCGGACTCCCTGGTTTGGCTGCCCGTGCTGCCCGGTGAACGTCATCCGTTTCCTCCCCACGGTGCCGGGGATGATCTACGCGACGCGAGGCGATACGCTGCTGGTAAACCTGTTTGTGGGCGGCACCGGCCGGTTGAAAATCGCCGGCGAGGAGGTGGAAATCCGGCAGCAAACCCGCTACCCCTGGGACGGCCGGGTGGCGCTGACGTTGAATCCCAGGCACCCCCTGGATTTTGCCCTGAACGTGCGGATTCCCGGCTGGGCCCGGAACGAGCCGGTGCCCAGTGACCTCTACCGCTACACCAGCGACGCCAGCCCCCAGGTTTCGCTGAAGGTAAACGGACAGCCAGTGAACTGGACTCTCAGTCAGGGCTTCGCCTCGTTGCGGCGGACCTGGCAGCCGGGAGACCGGGTGACCGTTGAACTGCCCATGCCCGTCCGCAAGGTGGTGGCGCATCCCAAGGTGGAGGACCTGCGGGGCCAGTTCGCCATCGAGCGCGGGCCGCTGGTTTACTGCCTGGAGGGGGTGGATAATGGCGGCCAGGTTATCAACCGGACCGCGGGCGCGGATGCGGCGCTGGAGGCAGACTGGTGGCCGGCCGTTTTGGGCGGCATCACCGGCGTGAAAATCAAATCGCCAGACGGGGTCCTGCAGGCCGTTCCCTACTACGCCTGGGCACACCGCGGAACCAACGAAATGACCGTGTGGATACACAATAAATAACCAATATGAATCATGAGGTATCAGATATGAAACAAAAATAGCGTTTTATGATAAAAAAAATTGTAAATAACCATCAACCATGCCAATTCTTATTTTGCTCCATGCTCCATAGTGGTTAACTCATTCTATATTTATGCGCACCAACCGAAGAACATTTATCAAACAGGTGGCAGTCACTGGGGCGGCAGCGGCCGCTTCCGGAGGCGCCAGAATGGTCCAGGCCGAAGCGGAGATTCGCCCCGAGCTTAAGGCATTCAAGGAACGCTGGCAGGCGTTGCCGCGCCAAAGCGGCCTCAAAATTAAAAGCATCGAGACCTTTGTCCAGGGGACCAACCTGGGCCTGGTGCGCGTGCGGGCCGAAGACGGTAGTGAAGGCTTCGGCCAGCTCTCGCCATTCGATGCCGACGTCTCCGCGCTGATCCTGCACCGCAAGCTCGCGCCGCTGGCCCTGGGCGCCGATCCTTATGATGCGGACACCCTGGCCGATCGGTGCATCGAGGCGAATTACAAGTATCCCTGGTCGTTTGTGTGTCGCGCCTTGTGTGGCTTGGACACCGCCCTGTGGGATCTTCGAGGCCGGCGGGAGCAGAAAAGCGTGTGCCAGCTGCTGGGCGGCACCGCCAAAACGATCCCGGTTTACGGCTCCAGTATGAGTCGCAGCATCCAGCCCAAGGCCGAGGCGGAGCGGTTGGTGCGGCTGCGCGATGAGAAGGGCTTCCGCGCGTTCAAAATCCGGGTGGGCAAAGTCTGCGGGCACGACCAGGACGAGTGGCCGGGGCGCACGGCCGAGTTGGTGCCCACCGTCCGCCAAGCCATTGGGGAAAAGGTGGCGCTGCTGGTGGACGGCAACAGCTGCTACACCCCGGCGAAAGCCATCGAAGTCGGCCGCATGCTGGAGCAGCACCGGGTCTGGCATTTCGAGGAACCGTGCCCGTATTGGGAGCTGGAGTGGACGGCCCAGGTGGCCGCCGCCCTGGAGGTGCCGGTGGCGGGCGGGGAGCAGGATAACGACCTCGCCCAGTGGCGCCGCATGATCCGGCTCCGGGCGGTGGACATCGCCCAGCCGGATATCTGTTATGTGGGCGGGATCACCCGCGCCGTGCGGGTGGCCATGATGGCCGCCGAAGCCGGGCTGAAATGCGTGCCGCACTCCGCGAACCTTTCGCTGGTCACCCTGTTCACGGCCCACCTGTTCGGCGCCCTGCCCAACGCCGGGGCGCACATGGAATTCACCATCGAAAAAGATGGCTGGACCGGCGGCCTTTATGCGCCCGCCTTCCAGGTGGTGGACGGCCGGGTGGCCATACCTGACGGCCCGGGGTGGGGGGTGACCATCAACCCGGACCTCCTGGCCAAGGCGGAAAAGCAAATCAGCCAGCGGTAGGACGGAGGCGGTTTTACAGGCGCGGATCCACCGGCTCGCTTTCCAAGGCCAGCACCCCGAACACGCATTCGTGGACCCGCCGCAGCGGCTCCCGGCGGACAAACCGGTCCAGGGCCTCCACGCCCAGCGCGAACTCCCGCATCGCGAGCGCGCGCTTGGCGGCCAGCCCCCGGGAGCGCAGGCGCTCCAGGTTTTCCGGTGCGGTGTATTCAGGCCCGTAGATGATTCGGAGGTATTCCTTCCCCCGGCATTTCACGGCCGGCTGGGTCAGGCCGTGCTTGCCCCGGGCGATGAAATCCAGCGGCTTCACCACCATGCCCTCGCCGCCCTGGGCGGTCAGCTCCTCCCACCACCGGATGCCCGCTTCCTGGCTGGCGGCATCGGTCAGGTCCACCTCCAGGAAGGGCGTGGCCAGCAGCAGGCCGTCACCAGCGGCGCACCATTTGGCCAGGGTGTTCATATGCCAGAGGTGGTTTTGGCTGGTGTGGACCCGGCCCTCCGTGGCCAGCAGGTGGAAGGGCGCCAGCTTCAGGTCGGCGGGCGAGTTCACCGGCCAGCAATAACGCTGGTAGGCCTCGACAAACTGGCGGGCCATCTGCTCCCGTTGCCCGTAATGTTCCGGCAGGGTTCCCAAGTCCACGCCCCGGGCCTGGGTTAGCTTCAGCTGCGCGGACACCTCCGCCAGGGCCGCCTTGGCGGCCGAACCCACGGCGGCATATTGCTCTTTCAGCAGCGCCTGGGCCTTGGCGGACCAAGGCATCAGCTCGGCGTCGAAACAGACCCAATCCGTCGCGAATTCCTCCCAGAACCCCGAACTATCCAGGGCCTGCCGCACCGTCGCCAGCAGGCCTGCTTCGAGCTGGGCATCCTCGAAGAACCGCCGGCCGGTGCGCGTGTAGCAGATTCCCGCTCCTTCCCCCACCACGCCAAACCGTTTCACGACGGCTTCCTCATCGCGGCCGATGATTACCACCGCGCGCGAGCCCATGTGCTTCTGCTCGCAGACCACCCGGGGGAGGCCTTCCCGCTGGTAATAAGCGAACGCCTCGGCGGGATGCTCCAGCAAGCCTTCCCGCCGGCTGGTTTCGCAAGGGGACATCGTGGGCGGCAGGTAGATCAGCCATTTGGGGTTTGCGGCGAACCGGCTCATGACCTCCAGCGCGGCCAGGGCATTGGCTTCGCGGATGGTCACCTGCTGGTTCAGCTTGGTGGTGATGATCCGCTTGCCCAGGACGTCTGCCATGTCCAGCAGATCATCCTGCTGCTGCTGGGCGGTGAGCACCAGGGCGGTGGTTTCCGGCGGCAGGAACGGTTTGGCGGGCTGGCAATAGGTTTGCCGGGCTGGCGCCGAGACCAGTTCCTTTTCCGGGTAGCGCAGGGAGGTCAGCTTCCCGCCAAAAACGCAGCCGGTGTCGAGGTTGATCGTGCGGCTCAGCCATTCCGGCTCGGGCACCGGCGTGTGGCCGTAAACCACCAGGGCCCGGCCCCGGTATTCGGCGGCCCAGTTGTACCGCACCGGCAGGCCGAATTCATCGGTCTCGCCGGTGGTCTCCCCGTAAAGCGCGAACTCGCGCACCTGGCCGGAGCCACGGCCTTGCATGGTTTCCTTCAGGCCCGCGTGGGCCACCACCAGGCGGCCGCTGTCCAGCACGTAGTGGCTCACCAGGCCATCGATGAACTCCGCCACCTGCTGCCGGAACTCCGGCGTCTCGGCTTCCAGCTGCGCCAGGGATTCGGCCAGCCCGTGGGTGATCTGCACCGCCCGCCCCCGTAGTTGGCGCATCAGCTTCACCTCATGGTTGCCGGGCACACACAGGGCGGTGCCGCCGGCCACCATGCTCATGACCAGTCGCAGCACCGGGACAACGCCGGGGCCGCGGTCCACCAGGTCCCCCAGGAAGACCGCCTTGCGCCCGGGTGGCGGCGTCACCACCACACCGGCGGCGGACTGGGCCACGCTGTAGCCGAGCCGGCCCAGCAGCTCCAGCAGTTCCTCGTGGCACCCGTGCACGTCCCCGATGATATCGAACGGGCCATGCTCGTGCTTGAGGTTGTTCCACAGGGGCTGGCGCTCCACCGTGGCGGCCTCCACGTCCTCCGGCGTGTGCAGCACATGCACATGGCGGAAACCCTCACGCTCCAGCCCGCGGAGGTGGCGGCGGAGTTGCTGCGCCTGCTGCCGGATGACGTGCGGTCCGAACTGGCGGTCCGGCCGCCCCTGGTTACGCTCCTGGCAGAGCTTTTCGGGCAGGTTGAGCACGAGCGCGACTGGCAGGCAATGGAACTGGCGCGCCAAGGCCACCAGCGGCGTGCGCGCCTCCGGTTGGACGTTGGTGGCGTCGATCACGGTCAGCTTGCCTGCCGCCAGCCGTTTGGCGGCAATGAAATGCAGCACCGCAAAGGCGTCGTCAGTGGCCCCCTGGTCGTTTTCATCGTCCGCGACCAGGCCCCGGCAGTAATCCGATGACAGCACCTCGGTGGGCTTGAAATACTTCCGCGCGAAGCTCGATTTGCCGGCGCCGGACGGCCCCATCAGGACCACCAGGGCGAGTTCAGGAATCGTGAGTTTCATTGGCTCCCTCCCTTGGCCACGTTTTGCCCGGCCAGGCTGAACACGGCCATCTGCGTCGGCGGCCCCGTGGCCGCATCCTCCGGCCCGATCGGCAGGAACCGGACGCCGTAGCCAAACCGGGCCGCCATCCCCTGCGCCCAGGCGTGGAACTCCGCCCGCGTCCATTCAAACCGGTGGTCCTTATGGCGGAATTTCCCCGGCGCCAGGTTTTCCCAGTGGACATTGTATTCAGCATTCGGGGTGGTGAGGACCACCAACGGCGGGCGGGCCGCCTCGAACACCACCCGCTCGCAGGCCGCCAGGCGCGGCGGATCCAGGTGCTCGATGACCTCGACCAGCGCGGCGGCGTCGAACCCGGCCAGGCGCTCGTCGCGGTACATGAGCGAGCCGTTCAGCAACTGGATGCGCTTTTTCTGCTTTTCCGGCAGCCGGTCGAGCTTCAGGCGCTCCTGGGCTATTTCCAGCGCGCGGTGCGACACATCCATGCCCGTGATCTGCTCAAACTGCTTTTCCTTGAGCAGCGCTTGCACCAGGCGGCCCTCCCCGCAGCCTAGATCCACCACCCGCCGGGCGCCGCTCTCTTTCAGCACCGCCATCACTGCCCCCAGCCGCTGCTCATTCAAGCTGAGGCGCGCCTCGGCCTGCTCCTCCTCCTGGGCGCTCTTCTCCCGGGCCTCCTCCTGCTCCTCGTCATCCTCCCCCAGGAGCTGCTCCAGGGCGTCCCGCACCAGCCGCCGCTGGTGCTTTAAATAGCGGTTGGCGATCAACTCGCGCTCGGGATGTTCCGCCAGCCAGTCCCCGCCGCGGCGGAGCAGCTTTTCCACCTCGTCATCGCCCACCCAGTAATGCTTGTCATCACTACTGTCCGGTTATAAGTTATTGAATACCAGTTGTTTGGGTATTCCAGTTCCGGCATTTTGCAGTCCTTCCTCCCGACCGTTATTCGCAAGCAGTTGGGGCAGAGGCACTTTCTCAAAAATACTCACGCTGATGATTTGCAGCATTTGGCTCAAACTGACCTCCAGTTTCAGCTCTTTCTTCACGATGGCCACCAGCACATACGTGCAAACCGCGATCCATACCTGGCTCCGCACCGCGTTATCCGAATAACCATAAAACGTCTTAATTTTCAAGTTCTGTTTGATCCACTTGAAGAACAATTCAATCTGCCATCGACACTTGTATAATTGCGCAATCACCCGCGCTGGCAAAGTAAAAATATTAGTGAGGAAAACCAGCGTTTTTTTGCGCTCCGCATCGTAGTAGCGAACCCTCCGCAGCCGCTCGGGATAGCTTTTGCGGGTAACCGTCCCCGTCAGCTGGATTACTTGGTCCGCCCGCACCCCGCTGTCCGTTTCGAGGGGCCGCGACTCCCTTACCCGGTAGCGCAGATGGCGTTTGGCGCGCGTCACAAAAAACGCCCCTTCGAGCACGAACCGATGCAGCCGCCCAAAGTCCACATACCCTCGATCCAGGACATAATACGCCCCAGCCTCCAGCGGCAATTCATCCAGGAAGTTCACATCGTGAAGCTTGCCATCACTCAAATAAATCAGGGTCGGAATGGCTCCCCGCAGATCCAACAGGGTGTGCAATTTGATGGCCGCCTTGTGCCGCCGGAAGCGCGCCCAGGGAAATAATTCCAGGCACAAGTCGATGGTCGTAGAGTCCAGCGCATAGACCGTCTCGTCCAGTTCGACGGCCAGGGGATCCTGCGCATAAAGGCGTCGGGCGCGGGCGATGAGCTTCTGCGCCAGGTCAGCGTAAATGCGCCAATCCCGGCGCTCATTGGCATCGGCCAGCGTGCTGCGCGCCACCGAACTGCGCAGGCC
This sequence comes from uncultured Verrucomicrobiota bacterium, assembly GCA_903845125.1. GTDB lineage: Bacteria > Verrucomicrobiota > Verrucomicrobiia > Limisphaerales > UBA1319 > CAIMWS01. The sequence goes on along the minus strand of CAIMWS010000012.1, from coordinate 3,755 downwards.
CAGATGGTAAAGCAGATTGGATCGGGAACGCAGGCACGACTCGATGTCGCGCAGGCTGTCCCGATAGGTCAATTGGGCGAACATCATGCACAGGAATTGCTCCCAGCAGGAGAACTCGCGCACTTTGTATTCGCCCTGATAACGCTCGACCAGGCGTTGAAATTCATAGTGTGGCACCCATTCGGTGAGTTGCGAAAAAACCATTTTTCCAGCGTTCATGCCGGATGATGGCATGGGGATTGCTGTGAAAACAGGCTCTTTGAAGTTGAAATCGTGAGCACCCGCGCACCCTCACGATAAGCCCGTATTTATTGAGTCTTTTGCACTTCCACCCTCTCCGTAACCGGACAGTAGTGGCTTGTCATTGTCGAGGACCGGGATCAGCACATACAGGTGGTTGAGCAATTGCCGCAGGGGCAGGGTGGCCCGCAGCGTGACCGTGTAATAAGGGCTGGCGCCCCAATCCGGGAACCGGGCATCCAGCTCGTGCCGGGTGGCGCCAACCTCGTAGCCCAGCGGCTCAAACAGCCGCCGCAGGAGCATTTCCCCGCCCCGGCAGGGCAGCACCGATATGCTCGCCTCCAGTGGCAACGAATGGTCCACCAGCTCCGGGTGGGCCGGGCATTTGCCGGCCATCGCGCTGCCATAGGCCTCCGCCAGCGCCACGCTCAGGAACGATGAACCCACATAGGGCCGGTCGTTCACGTATTGCTCCAGCGTCCGGCTTTCCCCGGCCGGGCCCCGCCGGTTCCGCACCAACCCCACCGGGTCCACGTCCAGCAGCAGCGCCGCGCCGCACCGCTCCCCGGTGGCTTCCGGGTAAAAAACGTGCGCCTTCCCGAAGGCCAGCTCCACGGTTTGCGCCCGGTCCGGATGCTTCCGCAGCAGGTGGCCCAGGTCGGTGGCCGGCTGGTGCGTGGTGGTGATTGTAAGCAACATGGCTGCCCTTATATGCCATCTGCCATCAGAAAACAAGGATATCTTCCGTCCCGCGCCCTCCCCCAAGGCCCCGGTTTTCGCTCCCCGCGAATCAGCCCCCGTTGACTTTCGCGGCGGTGGCCTTATACTGAAGTTGTTGGTTATCAAAGGGAGGGGGCGTACTGGTTTCGACTGGGTGGGTGCGCCAGGAGTGGCATGCCGAGGATGGTTCGTTGGCCTCGTAAAACATCGGACCAAAAAACAACTGCTAATACTGAATTAGCTCTCGCGGCCTAAGTGCCGTGACGTTTGCGGCTGAACACCTGCTACAGCCGTGAGCGACTACAGCAGGTTAGGTTTGGCTTGGAGCGGGCGCGCGCCGGGCCGAAATATTTTCTGCCGGCTAGGATGCGGGATTCGCTGTCAGAACGTTATTCCCGTGGCCGAAAACTCTTTTCTGGCTAAGCATGTAGGCGCGACTGGTTAGTCTGCTCAGCACGCGGGTTCAACTCCCGCCGCCTCCACCATTTCAACTTCCCCGTTCACAGCCATTTAAACTGGTTGTTTACCTTTCCCATTTCGATTTCAGACAGTTTTCAGACAACTGTGCCCCCCTCCTGCCAATGAAGTCCGTGTTTTCAGTTCTTCTGGCCATGAGCGCGAAAAAAAGGCCGGTCTTCGTGGCCAGGAAGGGCAACGTGGGAGTCCCCGTCTATACGAACAAGCCGGGGTGCCATAACCAACAACAGGTGGTCTGCTACTACGAGGTTGGAAAACGCAAACGCCGGGCATTTTCAAACCTGGAGAAGGCCAAAGCGAAGGCCTATTCATTTACGCAAGTGGTAGGCGATGCCCAAACAAGACCCGGAGCTGGCCCTGGGGAGGGAACGGAAAATTCTGGGTCTGAAAGAGACCAATGCCCAATGGTGTAATTCAGAGCCGTTTTCCTGCCATGGGATCAATCGCGCTTATTCGTTGTTTGGAACTTACCGGTCTGGAAAAGAAAGGCTCCTGGCTCACCTCGTATCTTGGCCAGAATCTGCAGAGAATTCATTCCGCTCACAAAATGCAGGAACACGGCTAAAAAACGGCGGGAGAATCTGGTGGAGCCGAGCGGAGTCGAACCGCCGACCTTCTCGTTGCGAACGAGACGCTCTGCCAATTAAGCTACGGCCCCAACCATTTCAGCGAGAAAAACTTAAAAATTAAACCCGCAGGGCAACGATGCGGCTTCTTCGCGGTCTGCCGAACGGTGTGCAAAAGTGCCATGCGCACGCCACCGGATTCCGCAGAGTAGCCGAGAATATACACCGTTACTCATCTAACGGAAATTATTATGCCCGCTTCCGTTACGGAGGCAAGCAGATTTATAAAAGCCTGCGAACCGACGACCGGGAGCTGGCCCGGCGGTGCCTGAAGGAGGAATTGTAAAAGGCCGAAAAGGTCGACCTCAAGCTGGCCAAAATGAGCCTGGAGAAACTGCTGAAGCTCTACGCGGGAAGGCTTTCCCAATACGAATTCAAGACGGCGGCCACCCGGCGTTCGATCCTCGGGATCTTCAAAAACACCTGGCGCCACGGCCTGGCCGTTCCAGTGTGCGAAATGGACGGATAGGGCCAAGCAGAATAAGGCGGCGTTCGCTTTTATCGCAGATCCCCAACACTCGTGCCGTTTCCTGCACGCTGTAAGCCAGCCGCGGAAACTCCTGGTCAACTTGTTCCGGCACCATGTTGTTCATTGGGCGTTTGGTGGCGTCAGATACTTGGGTGCCGCCTTCTGGGGTGGCTAAAAGCACCGGCGCTCTGATTTCCAGTCGGGGGCATCGCCTCGAAGCGAACATTTTTTAGCGGGAAAAACGGTTGTCAGAAATTCCGTTGCTGCGGCCTGGATGGTAATCCCGAAGCGCCGAAGTCCACGGTCAATTGAGCGTACAGTCCGCGCAAAACCTTTGAGAAGCGCCTGGGCCATTGCCACCTTCGCTCCGAACAAGCGCCTTCGGAAAACGGCAGCATTTCAGCCTTGCATCGGTTCAAAGCCCGCTCCAAGGCGGTATCAAGTCACAAGGGCAGGAAAGAAAGGACCATGTTCGCCGCCGATTTGGCCGTGTATCAGCGTCTGCGCACAGGGTTACGTTTGTCACTTTTGCTTTTGCGCATCCCGCGAAGATGGCGCTGTAGTTTGGCCGGTTTCTGGCGCCGAATGGCGGTATTTTCTGCTGGCACGCGTCGCTGCGAGACACCGCGTAAAGCCCGTCCTTTTCCTTGAAAAGTTCGATTTCCTCCGATTCATTGAATTGGGCCCAAGGCGGCGACTCCCCCAATGGCTGGTCTTTTAATGCGGTAACGGGGCGTGCCCAACAGATATTTCTCCAGGGGAGCGCTGGCGTGCAAATCCTTCAATTACTCCCCGGTGGGAATCCCCCGGTCCATCAGCCAACCGAACCCGATCCATCCAATCAGTGTTCAAATGCGCTCCATGCTCCATGCTCCCTCCGGTTCCAAACGGTGCTCACAGACCTGGGGCCAGGACGACGCGGAAGCCTTGGCCGCCGCGCCGGAAATCCGGCGTGTAGGGGTAGCGTTGGGCGGATCGGCATTGCCTGCCGGTGTAGTCCCAACCGCCACCGCGAAGCACGTGTTGGGAGCCCGTGTTCGGACCCCGAGGGTCAGCCACACTCCCGCCTGGATAAGGGCCAAACCAGTCCTGGCACCATTCCCAGACGTTCCCATGCATGTCGTACAAACCCCAGGCATTGGGCAACTTCTGCACCACTGGATGCGTTTGGCTGCCGCTATTGCCAGAATACCAGCCATATTCCACCAATTTCGTGGAGCCGG
>CAIMWS010000011.1 GCA_903845125.1 uncultured Verrucomicrobiota bacterium | reverse complement strand
GCCCGGGACGACCACCAGGTGGGGGAGGCGGTTTCGGCCAACCCCTTGAGCGGCTACTACGGGCTGGCCTATTTGGAGTTCAACGTCTATGGCCCGGTTTATAACCTGCAAAACCTGCGGATTCGCCACGCCAACGAGGGGGTGCGGGCCTATGGCAACACGCTCACGCTCCAGCACGTGCAATTCACCAGCACGCAGTTCCCGCTGAATTGCAATAACACCACCACCTGCCTGCGCAACGCGCTCTTCAGCGGCGTGGCTTGCGGGTTTTACGGTCTCAATGGCGCCGATTTCCGGGTCGAGCACGCCACCTTCGAGGGCGTGGCCAACCTCAGCTACCAGGCCTGCGCGCTGGCCCTGACCAACTGCCTGCTGGTGGCCACCGGGACCAACAACAACAGCTACACCGGCGCCGGAATTTATGTGGCCGGTTCGGCCGCCAGCGCCTTTGTGTCCAGTGTGGGCGGCGAGCATTACCTGGCCAGCGACACCTGGCGGGACGTGGGCGTGACCAACATCCATCCCGGCCTGGCCGGGGAACTGCGGCAGTTGACGACCCATCCCCCCCTAACCCTGGCCACCGTGCTGAGTCAGAACACGGTTTTGGAGCCGCAGGCCAAGCGGGACGTGGATGTGCCGGATGTGGGCTACCACTATGCGCCGCTGGATTATGTGTCGAGCTTGCTGCCGGTGAACACCAATGTGACGCTGACGGTGCGCCGGGGCGTGGCGTGGGCGTACTATGGCGCGGCGCCGCTGGACCTGCGGGAGGGCAGCACGGTCCTGAGCCAGGGCACACCCTTTCAGCCCAACCACTGGTGCAACTACCGGGCCGTGCAGGAAAAGTATCTGGCGGGGGAAAGCGGCAATCTCAGCCGGGCCTTTTTCCAGGTGGCGGACAATGCCGCCAGCCCGGCCACGCTCAGCGCGCAAAGCACGGACTTTTCGCAACTGGCGGACCTGGCCGGCGGGCGGCACTTGTTCCGGATGCTCACCGGGGCGGGGGTGATCCAGACCGGGCTGCGGGATTGCGAGCTCTACAACACCTATGTCCTGGCCAACTCGCCCAACCGGGCGCTGAACCTGGGCCTGACCAATAACCTGCTGCACCGCAACCAGATCGAGCTGGCGGGCAACCTCGCGCTCAGTGCCCCCCACTTCCGCAACAACCATTTTTACCGGGGCAGCGCCCCCTTCCTGGGCGCGCCGGGGGGCAATCCCGGGAGCTTTTACAACAATTTCCTGGATGGCGTGGCTTATGCGCCGGGGGCCACGGCGCTGGCCAACGGCTGCAACGCCTATTTGAACAGCCCGGCGCTGCCCAGCGGCGGCAACAATCAGGTGCTGGCCTCCTTCGTCTTCGCCCGGGGGCCGCTGGGCAACTATTACCAGGCCACCACCACGCTGTACAACCAGGGTTTGGGCACGGCCGCAGCCGCCGGTTTGTATCATTACACGGTGCGGCCGGGCAACCTGATCGACGGGACCAACCAGGTGAGCATCGGGCTGCATTATCCGCGGGTGGCGGGGATTTACGCCTCGCCGGATGGTTTCAGCAGCACGCAAGGGGGGGGCCAGTGGTGCTACATGTATGCCGCCACGGCCCAGGGTTTGCCCGTGTATGCCCAGCCGTATTACCTGCTGTATCCGCCGAGCCTCTACTACTGGGGCGGCAGCGGGGATTTCTGGAACATGGTGGGGCGGGAATGGCAGCACCCGGGGACGGCTTCGGATCCCAGCCGGGCGTTTCTGGCGCCGGCGACGGGTGTTTACCGGGTTTACAGCCAGACGCGGCAGGACAACGACGGCTACGGGGACGGCTTGCGCTACCGGATCTTGCAGAACAGCACGGTGGTGTGGCAGGACTGGTTCACGCTGCCGGCCTGCGCCACGAGCTATTTCCCGTTCCTGGCGCAAGGGGCGCTGGCGGCGGGGGATTACCTGCACTTCCAGGCCAACTGCAACGCCTACAACCAATATGATTCGACCTACTGGACCCAGGTCATCCAGCAGGCCCCCTTGGACCGCCTCCATGACACCGACGGCGACGGCCTCCCGGATATCTTCGAGGACCCCAATGGCAATGGGGTTTGCGACAGCGGCGAAACCGATTGGAACGACGCCGCCGATATGGGCCTGAAAGTGTGGATCACCCAGCCCAAAGCGGGTTCGATGAGGCCGTGATTTTAAACCAGTGATGGGAAAGTAAGCGATTATGAAAACGAAGGCTATCTTGAAGGCGGTTATAATGCTGGCCGGGTGGGGTTTAGGCGGGGTGCCCGCCTGGGCCGCCCAGCCGGCTGGCGAGCCTGGCTATGCGGAGCGGCTGACCGCGGCCTGCCTCTTCCGCCAGCCGTTGCTGTGGGTGGGGGATCAGCCACCCGCGGAAGCCGAGTCCCAAGCCCTTTGGGAGGTTTTCCAGGGGG
>CAIMWS010000010.1 GCA_903845125.1 uncultured Verrucomicrobiota bacterium | reverse complement strand
CCCCTGCTCGATTTAGCTCGCTTCCGGACGCCAAATCTTTAGAACAAAAAAGAACATGAGAACTGGAGTTCATCGACCCTGCTTACTCAGAGTTCTCCGGTGTCTTTTTCCCGTGAGTCAACGGGAAGGCTTCAAGGGTCATTTAGCGAACGTCGGCGGTGGCAACGCTCCGCGGTGGTCGAAAGTGTTCATTGGGGAGAAGCAAAAGGAGCCAGCCGGATCGTCACTTCGCCATACAGGATCCGGGCGCAGCAGACCAACCGGTGCCTGCCTGCGGGAAACGACCGCCGCTCCAGGGTTGCCAGTTCCGCATCTGAGGGGCTATCCAGGCCGCTGGCGCCCTGGACCACCTCCACGGCACAAGTGCCGCAGGCCCCGTTCAAACAGCCGAAGCTCAGCTGCACACCCGCTTGTTCCACGGCTTCCAGCAGCCAGGTTCCCGCCGGGATCTCCACCCTCACCCCCGCGGGCAGTATAGCCAGGCTGGCATTATTCAAAAGAGGCGCATCAGTCATTTCTGGGATCATCGCAAATCCACACACGTTGCCGGTGATTCAGAAGGCGGCACTCCGCGGACTCCCGGTTCCTTCTGAATGCATACGCCGGACAGTTCCCCTAGGAAAGTCAAATTTCCAAGCCGGTTGCGTTACGCCCGGCCAATGACACCATAAACCGGCCGCCGGCGCGCCATGGGAAGATCCGGTTTATCCATCGTTTCCAAGGCGGCAAAGCGGCGGTTTTTAATTGCTAAAAACCCTGATTTTTGGTTCCCTAAGACCATGATGATGAAGCGTTGCGGGTCAAGTCTATCCTGGTGGTGCTGGTTGTTGATGGTGTGCCTGTCTGGCGCTTCCCCGGCCCAGGTGCAACTGCGCCCCGGGCAGCAACTGGCGATCAACTCCTCCACTATGGACCTGGGCGACCATGCCATCCCCTGCGTGGCCGATTGGAACAATGATGGACTGCCTGACTTGTTGGTTGGCTACCAACCGGCTTTCAAGGTGGCCCTATTCCTGAATAGCGGCTCCCCGGGCCACCCGGTTTACTCCCATTTCTCCAACGTGGTGGCGGGCAGCTCGGACATTTACTGCCCGGCCAGCGGCTGCGGTTCCCCGGCGCCTTTTATCTGCGATTATGACCACGATGGCCGCAAGGATCTCCTGGTGGGTTCCGGAGCCGACGGGCGGATCTGGTTCTACAAGAACACCAACACCGATGCAGCGCCGATCCTGGCGGCCGGGGTGCTGCTCCTCCTCAATAACACCCCGCTCAGCGTCGGGATCCGCGCCACTCCTTATATCTATGACTGGGATGGCGACCAGGTGCCGGACCTATTAAGCGGCGATGGCCTGGGATACGTCCACTTTTTCAAGAATACCGGCACCGCCCAGACACCGGTTTACGAAACCGATGTGTTTGTCCAAGCCGGCGGGGCCAACGTCAATTTCAACTCGCGATCCTGCATCCGGGTGCTCGATTGGGATGGCGATGGCCGGCCGGATTTGCTGGGGAGCGGCTCGGACAATTTCGCTTGGTGTCGGAATACCAACCCGGGTTACCCCCCCATATTGAACACGCCGGTGCAGTTGAAGGCTCCCATCCCGGTCGTGGGCCTGGTCCCGATCGATACCGGCTACCGGATGCGCTTTGAAATCCTGGATTGGAACCAGGATGGCGTGCCCGACATCCTGATGGGCAACGCGGATGGCACCCTCACCTGGTATGCGGGTTATCGCTTCAGCATCCGCCGGATTTTCCCCAGCGGCCTGGGGCAAATAACGCTGGAATGGGACAGCGCCGACAACCTGAATTACACCATTTCCGCCGGGAGCCAGCCCGCCAATACCACCCAGATTGTGGCCGCCAAAGTCGCGTCCGGCGGGCTCACCACCTCCTGGACCCACACCCCCACCGCACCCAGCCAATTCTACCGGGTCTCGATCGCGCCGTAAAAGCCGGCCCTATTTTCCAAAAGCCCGGTTTTGCCGGGCGAGCCGGTCCTGCACGCTGCCGCACACCAGTTCGCACAGGTCGTAGATGGCTTTGTCAGCCACGAAATAGAAAGTGTGCAGCCCGCTTTTCCGCCGGCCCAAAATACCCGCCTGGGTCAGCACCAGCAACTGCCGGGAAATGTTGGCCTGGCTGGTGCCGGTGAACTCCACCAGTTCCGTCACGTTTCGTTCGCCCCCCTTCAACGCGGCGAGCAACCGCAAGCGGGTCGGTTCGCTCAGCGCTTTGAACCGGGCGGCGACCAATTCCAGCGCATCATCCGCCAGCGCCTCCGGATTCGGGACGAATTTCCCGGAGATAGTTTCAAATTTTGTTTGCATATCAACTGTATGACTATATAGTTATATAAGGTAACATTAAAAAATGGATATGGCAAGCTGCAATCTCCGGCTCGATCCGGCATCGGGTCCAAAACACGGACGATTCCTCCCCAACCGGGGATGGTTCGCCACTTTTCCCGCGGCCCACGGCCCATCCTTTAAGCTTGGATTATAAAATACCTTAACCATAATTAGATCACATGAAATCGATTTTACAATTGACCATCACTCTCCTGGCTGCGGGCAGTCTATGGACCGGGTGCAAGCCCCACGGGGAAAAAGAGCCTGTTAACGCCACCCCCAGGCCGGCGGCCCAAGTCAAAACCGCTACCATAGCCAAGGAAGCACGCCTGGCGACGGAGGAGGTGGTGGGAACGGTGCGATCGAAGCAAAACGCGGTGATTGCCGCCAAGGTCAGCGGATCGCTGCAGCGCATCCTGGTGGCGCCCGGCCAACTGGTGAAAGCAGGGGATTGGCTGGCCCAGATCGACGCCCGGGAAATCCAGGCCCGGCTGGATCAGGCGAATGCCGCCCGGGAACTGGCGCGCAAGGATGTGGAGCGGCTCACGAAACTGCTCACGGACAAAGCCATCACCCAGCAGGAATTCGACGCCGTGGATTCCCGCCTGCACGTGGCGGAAGCAACGGTCAAGGAAGTTGATTCCCTGCTCAGCTATACGCGGATCACCGCACCGTTTGACGGAGTGATCACCCGCAAGCTGGCCGATGCGGGCGACTTGGCGGTGCCCGGCAAGCCGCTTTTTGAATTGGAAGATCCCGCCGTGCTCCGGCTCGAGGCGGATGTCCCGGAGGCAGCCATCGGAAGGCTCAAGCTGGGGCTTTCCCTGCCAGTGCGAATCGCCAGCGTGGAAACCAACCTCACGGGGGTGGTCTGCGAAATCGCCCCCACGGCCGACCCGAATAGCCGGACCTTTCTGATTAAGTTGGATTTGCCGGTGGTGGCGGGGCTGCGGAGCGGCCAGTTCGGGCGGGTGGAGGTGCCGACCGCCGAAATCTCAGCGCTGCGGATGCCGTTTTCGGCGCTGGTGGTGCGCGGACAGCTCGAAATCGTGTTCGTGGCGGCCGGCCAGAAGGCTCAAATGCGACTCGTGAAAACCGGAAAACACCTGGGCAACGCCGTGGAGATCGTCTCCGGGCTCGAGCCGGGCGAACGGATCGTGGTGGAAGGGGCCGCCCAATTGACCGATGGGCAGCCGCTGATCCTCCAGTAACGTGGCGGACGGGATTTGCTCAAAGGACCGACACTTATGAACACTGAACCACAGAATCATCCGGAACCCGCGCCAGCAATCGGCCTGGCCGGCCGGATCGCGCAGGCCTTCGTGGACTCCAAACTGACCCCGCTGATCGTGATCGCCTCCATCCTGCTGGGCGTGGGGGCCGTCTGGCTGCTGCCCCGGGAGGAGGAACCGCAAATCAAGGTGCCGATGATCGATGTGCTCGTTTCCATGCCGGGCGCTGAAGCGCGGGAAATCGAGGAACGGGTCACCCGCCCCATGGAGAAGCTCCTGTGGGAGATTCCAGGGGTGGAATATGTTTACTCCACCTCCAGTTCCGGCCAGTCCCTGGTGATTGTGCGGTATAAAGTGGGTGAGGACTCCGAACGCAGCCTGGTGAAACTGAACCAGAAACTGCAGATGAACTTCGACCGCATCCCCCACGGGGTCTCGCAGCCGTTGATCAAGCCCCGGTCCATCGACGATGTCCCCATCCTGAGCCTCACCTTCCACAGCGAGCGGTATGGTCACCTGGCACTGCGGAGGGTGGCAACGCAGGTGGATGACGCGGTGAAACAAGTGCCGCTGGTGGCGGAGACCACCTTGATCGGCGGGGCCCGGCGCCAGGTGCGGGTATTGCTGGATCCCGCCCGGTTGGCCTCGCGGAACCTCAGCCCCGTGGGCCTGGTGCCGATGATCACCCAGGCCAACCGCCAATTCCAAGCCGGCAAGTTGACCTCAGCCAACCAGGAGGTGGTGGTGGAAACCGGGGCGTTCCTGGCCTCGGCCCAAGAGGTAGGCAGTGTGGTGGTGGGGGTTTACCGGGGCAAACCGGTTTACCTGCGCGAAGTCGCGGAAATCGTGGATGGCGCGGAAGAGCCGTCGCAATACGTGTTTTTCGGCCACGGGGCCAGGACGGCGGCGGCGGAGCAGGAGCAACCGGCGGTGACGTTGAGCATTGCGAAGCGTCCCGGGGCCAATGCCGTGGATGTGGCGCACGAAGTCATGCGCAAGGTGGACGCCCTCAAAGGAGTGATGATCCCGGACGACATCCAGGTGTCCGTCACGCGCAATTATGGCGAAACGGCAGCGGAAAAATCCAACGAACTCCTGTTCCACATGCTGCTCGCGGTGGTGGGGGTTTCGGGGCTGATCCTGCTGGTGCTGGGCTGGCGGGAGTCCCTGGTGGTGGCCATCGCCATCCCCTCCACCCTGGCGCTCACGCTGCTGGTGTTCTACCTGTATGGCTACACCTTGAACCGGATCACCCTGTTCGCCCTGATCTTCTCCATCGGCATCCTGGTGGATGACGCCATCGTGGTCATTGAAAACATAGTGCGCCACGCGCACCTGCCCCACAACCGCGGCCGCCGCTTTTTGGAAGTGGCGGTGGAGGCAGTCAACGAAGTAGGCAATCCCACCATCCTGGCCACCTGGGCGGTCATCGCCGCCATCCTGCCGATGGCCTTCGTGGGCGGGCTCATGGGCCCCTACATGCGGCCCATCCCCATCGGGTCCAGCGCCGCCATGTTCTTCTCGCTGGCCATCGCGTTCATCGTGACGCCCTGGGCCGCCGTGCGCATCCTGAAAGCCACGGGCCACGCCGCGCACGCCAGCCCGGCCGGCCAGGAAGAGGATTACTTCACGCGCTTATACCGGACGGTCATGGGGCCGTTGATCCACCACCGCGCCTGGCGGAGCCTCTTTTTGCTCACCATCACCGCCTTGCTGCTGGGCGCCATGGCCCTGGTGGGGGTGGGTTGGGTGAAAGTCAAGATGCTGCCCTTCGATAATAAAAGCGAATTCCAGATCATCCTCAACATGCCCGAAGGCAGCGCCCTGGAACGGACCGCCCAGGCCGCCCGGGAAATCGCCGCCGCCATTCGCACCGAACCGGAAGTCGTGGATTACCAGGTTTACGTGGGGGTGTCGGCCCCCTACAACTTCAACGGGCTGGTCCGCCATTATTTCATGAGGCGCGGGGCGCACATCGCCGACCTCCAGGTGAACCTGGCGGGCAAGGCGGAGCGCAAGGCAAAAAGCCATGAGATCGCCGTGCGCGTCCGGCCGAAAGTGGCGGCAGTGGCCGCCAAATACGGGGCCCGGGTGGCCGTGACCGAGGTGCCGCCGGGCCCGCCCGTGCTCCAGACGCTGGTGGCCGAAATCTACGGCCCTAACGAAAAAGTGCGGGCAGACCTGGCGGGCGCCGTGCGCCATATTTTCACGAATACCACCGGCGTGGTGGATGTGGATTGGTACATGGAAGCCGACCAGCCCAAGGCCCGGTTTGTGATCGACAAGGAAAAAGCCGCACTCCACGGCGTCAGCGCCGAAACCATCTCCCAAACTTTGCGCCTGGCGGTGGAAGGTGCCTCGGTGGACCTGGCCCACCAACCCCGCGAAAAGGAGGATGTCGAAATCCTGCTGCAGTTGCCCCGGTCGGCGCGGACCTCGCCGGATGAGTTGCTGGCCTTGCGCGTACGCTCGGGCGACGCCAACGCCCTGCCCGAGCCCGGCTCCAACGGGAGCGCACCCCTGGTCCCGCTGCGGGAACTTGTGAAAATCGAGCACACCATCACCGACAAAAGCATTTACCACAAAAATCTCATGCCGGTGACCTATGTGATCGGCGATGTGGCCCGGGAGGTGGAAAGCCCGGTTTATGCGATCCTGAAAATGAACCAAGCCTTGGCCAAACTGGATGCCACCCAATTCGGCGGCACCACCAGCAAGCTGGCCATTTTCAACTCCAACCTGCCTTTCAGCGATTTGCAGCCCGCCATGAAATGGGACGGTGAATGGCACATCACCATCGAAGTCTTTCGCGATCTCGGCCTCGCCTTTGCGGTCGTACTGGTCCTGATCTACATCCTCATGGTGGGCTGGTTCGGATCCTTCCTCACTCCGGTCATTGTGATGGTGGCCATTCCGTTCTCGCTGGTGGGCATCATGCCGGCCCACGGATTCATGGGCGCCTTTTTCACCGCCACCTCCATGATCGGGTTCATGGCCGGCGCCGGCATCGTCGTGCGCAACTCGATCATCCTGGTGGATTTCATCGAGCAGCGCCTCCGGGAGGGGATGCCCCTCGCTGAGGCTGTGATCGATGCCGGAGCCGTCCGCTTCCGCCCGATGCTCCTCACCGCGATGGCGGTTGTTGTCGGGGGAGCGGTCATCCTCTTCGACCCGAT
>CAIMWS010000009.1 GCA_903845125.1 uncultured Verrucomicrobiota bacterium | reverse complement strand
TCCCCAGCCCAAAACTCTGCCCGCTCGGGCCGCCCAGCACCCAGCCCAGAATCCCTTCGGCCACCCGGGTGTCGTTCAGGATCAAGGTTCCCGCCGGGCCAGCCGCTCCGGCAAACTGCATTTGCGCCGGATCAAACCGCAGGCTCAGGCCCAGGGCATTCTCCCTGCCAGTGCCCTGGATCCCCACATGCAGCCGCCAGTGGCCGCCACTGGCCGCCTCCCACTCCCCCCACAGGGCGCATTCGCGCGGGGGCGGTGGGCTCATGCCCGGCCCGGCCAATCCGGGCTGGGGTGGCGCTGGCTTGACGGGCGGGGCGATCGGCCCGCCCGCGCCGGTCAGGGGATCGAGCTTGGCGGCGTAGCGCCCGGCCTGCACCCAATCGGCCACATTGATCTGCCCATCCCCCAGGGTGGCCCGGGGGGCGCAATCCACCCGCGCGTATTCGCTGGCATTGGTGGGGAAAAGCAGCTTCGCGGCCATCCGGCCGATGAGCGTCCAGTCCGCCACCGATACCTGCCCATCCTCGTTCCCGCGCGGGCTGAGGTCGGCCTCGTAGCCTTTGGCCGGGTTGGACAGGTCCACCGTGAGGTTGATGACCGCGCTGGTCACACTGCCGAGGGAGTTGTTGGCCACCAGGTAATAGGCCCCCTGGTGGTTGGTGGACACATTGGTCAGCACCAGGGAGGAGGCGGTCCGGCCGCGCAGCACGGCGTCGTTGAAAAACCATTGGTAGTTCAAGGGTTCGGCCCCGCGCACGTCCGCCTGCAGCACCGCGGTGGAGCCGGCGGCCGCCGTGTAGCTGCTGGTCTGGGAGGCCAATACCGGGGTCAAATCTGAATAATCCCGGAACCAGGCGGTGGTGGTGAAGCTGGTGCGGTTGGTGTGGGCGGTGGCGGCCAGCCCCAGGCGCACCACGTTGGTCATGGCCACATTCACATTGCCCAAAAGCACCCAGTCCCAGCCGTTGGTGCTGCGGTAAGCGCTGAAGGTGTTTTGGCTGCGTTTGAGCCGCAGCCAGGCATCCGGGAAGGCGACCCCGGCCCCACTCTGGATCGCCGCCGAAATGGCATTGCTGCCCGCGGCTGAACGGGACAGCAATTGATAGGTGTTGGCTCCGGAGGGTGGGGTTACCAGGTTCATGACAAACCGCGCGTTGGCGTTGGTGGATTCCCGGACCATCAAGCCCGCTTTGGTCAGACCATCCAGCTTGTCGAGGCGCTCCACGCGGACCCGCACATCGAAGTCCCCCTTCCGCTCGGCATAAACAAATTGGCCGCGATCCAGGCTGCTCCCGAGGTCGCCTCCGCCGGACACGAGGTCGAAGTTCACGCCATCGGCGGAGAAGGTGCTGCCCGGCTCGAGGGGATCGCTGGAGGTGCCGAGATCGACACTGGTGAACGGCAGTACGCTGACGGGGGCGAAGACCTGTTGAGCCAGTGGATTGCCGGAAGCGTCGGCCACGTGGTTCACCCCCAGGGTCAGGCCGGGATTGATGGGCTGGGCAAATTGCAATTCCACCGAACGCCCATCGGCCTTCAAGGTGGCCTTGATGGGGGAGACCCCGCCCAGGGTGTAGTTGGTGGTTTGGGTGGCCGAAGCCGTATCGAGCAGTTTGTTGAAGCGCACGGCCAGGAGGCGGGAACTGCTGATGGCTTGCACCGCCACGATTTTGGGCGGAGTGGTGTCCGGGAACAGGACGATATTCTCCGATTGGCCGCCCGCCCATCCGCGGGCGGGATCGAACTGCCACTGGGCATTGGCGGGATTGAGGAACCAGCCCTGCCGGGTGCTCCAGCGGCCCAGGCTGTCTTTGACGCGGACATAGATGAAACCGTTCTCGGCAGCTTCGTCGAAGAGGTCGGTATTGACCTCGCCAATCAGCTCCTCCACTGGCTGGTCGAACCAACCATCCACGGCGCGCAGGGGGGTTCCCGAGCCGGGCTTCGCCAGCGGATCCAGCGTCCACTCGGCGGCCGTGAGGTAAAGGGGTGCGGCCACACAAAAAGTTTTCACATGGCCAAGGCCCCAGCGGCCGTCGCTGGCTTGGAAGCGGATACATAGTTGGTGCCACCCTTCGGACAGGTTTTCGGTGGGAACAGTCGCGCTAACCAATTCCTCGACGTTATCCCATTTCCCATCCTCGGGCAGGGGGATTGGATTGGCCGCGCCCGGGCCGGGGTCTTGATCCACAAACCATTCCGCGGCCGCGAGCTTGACCGGGCCGGTGACGGTGATCCAGCAGCCCTGCCAGGAACTCCAGATCCCATTCAAATCCTGCATCCGAACCTCGACCCAGTGTGGCCCCACGATGAGCTGTGAACTATCCAGATCCACCGCAAAGTCACTGGTCCAATAATTGGTATAGAGGTTTTGCTCCCCGGCGGGGTTCATGGTGGTGGCTGGGCCGCCATCGATGCGTGCCTCGGCCAGCGTAAAGACCGCCGCCTGGGAGACCGGCGCCAGCAGGAGACAGGCGAGAAGGACCAAGGCCCAACTCGTGCGTGGGTATCGTTCTTTCATATGCCCTAACCGGTTGAGGATCCGCCGGATACCGCAGCTCTATTTATAAATGCTGCCGCGCGCGCGCACGGTGATTTTGGCCCCCCGCGGCACATAGGTATTATCCACCGTCACCCCGAGGACCATTGGCCCCTGAACGGGATTTTCAAAAAATCCCCGCGAATACGGCCCGCCATAGGCTCCGACATCATTGCGGGTGTTGTCGGGATCGAAATACGTAAGCGAGGGGTTTCCCGCATCCCGGAACGGGCTGGCGGAGGAGAGCCGGAAATCGAGCTTGCCTTGGTCCAAATTATCCCCCCCCAGCCATTGGGGATCCAGGGTGCTGATCATCCCATCGCCATAGGCGACGGTTGTTCTCAGTATATTGCCCGCAAAATTGCGGCCGAAATTGGATGCGTTCGAATATTCAATCGCAATATCCCACGTGGAGGAGCCCCAGTTTCCATCACTAGTGCCGTCTCCATTGAAGAGATAACCGGCACATTTGGTTATGGACGAATTGCGGATGCGGATCCACTGCAGGTTCCCTCTACAATATATTCCATTCCCTTGAACGTTAAGGATGATTGAGTTTTCAAAAGTCATGCCTCGCCAACCGTTATAGGATCCGAGAAGGACGCCATTCCCCCCCGAATTCTGGATTACGCTGCAGAGTACATTAATTGTGCCATACCAGCCATCGTTCATCTGAACACCATGGCTGAGCGCGGTAATCATCAACCCTTGGATATTGGCATTCACCCCGACACCGCTGACTTCAACGCCCACCCCCGGAGAGACAATCTGGGTATAGTTGGGGCCGCAAGCAGTCACGATGGAGACACTCCTCTGGATTTTCACCGCTTCCCGGTATTGGCCGGGCAGGATCATCACGGTTTTGGCATCGGAATTGCTTATAGCTTTGGTGATGTTGTTGTAGGGCAGATTCGTGGAGCCATCGCCGCCATTGGGGGCGAGGGCGGAAACATAGACGACGTCCACCGCTTGCGCGGCAGCCATTCCAGCCAACAGTGAGAGAAGGGATAAGGAGAGGTGTTTCATAGTTTTCAGAACGCTGATGAACGGCGAGTATCCATTAGTGGGACTTTTCTAATCAAAACAATTAATGAAGTCAAACACAATTAGTTTGCAGGTTCGGCGCCACCAGGACGGCCAACCCGTGATCCCGGCGGCGAATTCCGGCACAAACCATTGATCGGCAAAACCTAACCGATGATGCGTGGAACCAGGCTATGACCAGTGCGGGAGTGAGATCAGCCAGGATCCATAGCCTCGATCATGGAGGGGTGAATTCAATCTAATGGTTTGCAGCAGAGCCGGATAGGGCTGGCCTGCGATACCGTTTGTCGCAGGGGGTGGAAACTTCACAAAAAATATTACCTGAGCTTTCCGCTGTTCGAGGGGGATGACACGGATGGATGCACCCCCTGCCGTTTTATAGGTTTCCACCAGGGCCCTTGCCTGCCAATGGCCGGAGCTATTACGCGTTTGGTCCCGGGCCATTTGGATCATGACAAACGGGTCATCAACTGCCCCTTTATTTTGACGATGGTCTTTTTCCTCGAAGCCATGCGCTTATCCGGGGTGGTGTCGGTTGTTGTGTGTCCGGCGGTGAATTTTGCTGCCAAAAGGATGGATTGGTTTAGACTGGCCCCATGATCGCTTTGATCGATTATGGTTCAGGGAATCTCCGGAGCGTGCACAAGGCGCTGCTGCAGGTGGGCGCCCAGGTCCGGTTGGTGTCGGAGCCGCAGGCTTTGGCTGGCGCCCAAGCCTGTGTGTTGCCCGGGGTGGGGGCGTTTGACGACTGCCTCAATGCGCTCAGCCAGCAGGGGCTTTCGGCGGCGCTCCAGGAATATGTGGCCTCGGGCCGCCCGTTTCTCGGCATTTGTGTGGGTTACCAAGCCCTGTTTGAGAATAGCGAGGAGTTCGACAGCCGCGCGCCCGGCCTGGGGATTTTTGGCGGAACGGTGGTCCGCTTCCCCGCCCGTCCCGGCTTGAAAGTGCCGCAGATTGGCTGGAACCAATTGCATTTCACCGCGCCGGATTGCCCCCTCTACCGGGGCATTGCGGAGGGCAGCCACGTGTATTTTGTGCACAGTTATTTTCCCCGGCCGAAGGATCCATCCATCGTGGCTTCCGTCACCACTTACGGGGAGGAGTTTGCTTCGTCGGTTTGGCGTGGCAACGTGTTTGCCACGCAGTTCCACCCGGAAAAAAGCCAGCAGGTGGGGCTGCAGATACTGCGCAATTTCGCCGACCTGATCCGTTAGGAGCCGGCGGGCATCCCGCCGGTTGCGGACCGCGGAGGGTGAGGTATATTGTGGCCGGCCATGGCGCAAACAGTTCTCACGGTTCATCCAGCTTGTGGATATTGCGGGGCGCCCCTGCCACCGGATGCCCTGGGCGGTGCGTCCACGGAGGGGGGGGCCGCCGCCGCCTATTGCTGCTATGGCTGCCGGTTGCTGGGTGAAAGCGGCCAGAAACCGACCCCGCAGACCCCGGATCAATCCAGCTGGTTCCGCATTGGCCTGGGCGGGGCGATCGCCGGCCAGGGCATGTTGCTGGGCCTGGCGGTGAACCTCGCCAAGCCTGCGGGCCTGGCCTACTGGCTGTTCCACGGCGCTTTGATCCTGTCCTGCCTGGCCGTGTTCGGCATTCTGGGGGGGCCATTCCGGGCGGGCCTGCGCGAGGCGGTGAGGGAGCGGCGCGGGTCGGTGGAGCTGCTGTTCCTGGCGGGCATGGCCGGCGCCTTCGGGGCTTCGCTTTATGCCACCGGGACCGGGGTGGGGGACATTTATTACGAAGTGGTGGCCATTCTCCTGGTGGTTTATGCCCTGGGCAAAACCCTCGGCGCGCGATCCCGCGCCCGGGCTTTGGCGGAAACCCGCCGCTTGCGCGACACCTTCGACACCTGCCGCCAATGCACTCCCGCGGGCGAAGTCCTGGTCCGGGCGGCGACGA
This sequence comes from uncultured Verrucomicrobiota bacterium, assembly GCA_903845125.1. Taxonomy (GTDB): domain Bacteria; phylum Verrucomicrobiota; class Verrucomicrobiia; order Limisphaerales; family UBA1319; genus CAIMWS01. Next base: position 2,529 of record CAIMWS010000009.1, on the reverse strand, counting down.
TCCAACCCGGCGACCAGATCCGCGTGCTGGCGGGCGAACCGATCCCGGTGGACGGAGAAGTGACGCGCGGCCAGGCTTTCGTGCGGGAGACGCCGCTCACAGGCGAGCCTTTCCCAGTGGTGCGGCGCCCCGGGGACTGGGTGTATGCCGGCTCCTATTCGGAGGACGGCGAGCTGTGGATCCGGTCCCGCCAGGAAGGGGGCTGCCGCCGGCTGGACAGCCTGCTGGACCGCGTGGAACAGGCACGGGATATCCCCTCCGGCTACCAGGCCCAGGCGGACCGGATCGTGCGGTGGTTTTTGCCGCTGGTCCTGGTTACGGCGCTGGCCACGTTCGCCTATTGGTTCCTGTGGGCAGGCTTCGCGCCGGCCTTGTATAATTCGCTGGCGGTCCTGCTGGTGGCCTGCCCGTGCGCCCTGGGCCTGGCCACGCCGGTCGCGGTCTGGAACGCGGTCTCGGTGCTGGCGGCCCGGGGGTTGGTGCCGCAGAGCGGCCAGGTGATCGAACGGCTCGCGGGGGCGACCCAGGTGGTTTTTGACAAGACCGGCACGCTCAGCGAAGACGCCGCCAGCCTGATCGATCTGGCGGCCGCCGGAACGGTAACTGAACGCCAGGAAATCCAGGCCATCCTGGCCGCCGTGCAAAAACAAAGCGCGCATCCGGTGGCGCGCGCTTTCCTGGGCCTGGCCGGCCTGGCCCAGGAGGGCATGGTAGTGAAATCCCTCAAGCCGGTGCCCGCCCGGGGGGTGGAAGCCTGGGTGGAAAAAGCGGGGGGCCAGGAAATCCATGTGCGCCTGGGCCTGCGCGATTTCATGCCTGGCCTGGAGGGAGAGGCGGATTTGCTGGCCCATTTGCGGCATGGCCCGCTGGACCAGTTGGTCTATGTAGCGATGGATGGCCGCCTGCGGGCCATCGGGGCGGTGCGCGAGCGGCTGCGCTCCGCGAGCCGGGAGGCCCTGGCGTTGCTGGCCAGCCTGGCTTTGCCGGTGGCGGTTTACACGGGTGATCAATCCGCCCGGGGCGCCCAGCTGGGCCTGCCCGGCGTGGCGGGCTCTTTGACGCCCGAGGACAAGGCACGGAAGATCGGGGAATTGCAGCGGGGCGGTGAGTGCGTGGTGTTTGTGGGGGATGGGGTGAATGATGCCCTGGCCATGCAGGCCGCGGGCGTGGGGATCGCCCTGGGCCAGGGGGCCGCGCTGACCACCGCCACCGCGGGCGCCATCCTCTACGGTGGGGATCTGCGGGTGGTGGCCTGGGCCATCAGCGTGTGCCGCCAGGTCCGTTCCGCCATCACGGCGAACCTGCTGTTTGCGGCGGTGTATAATCTGGCGGGCATGGCCCTGGCCGCCACGGGCTGCCTGCATCCCATCGCTTCCGCTCTGCTCATGGTTCTTTCCAGCTTCACCGTTTCGTGGCGGGCGCTGCGCAGCGCGGAATCCGCCGCCTGCTGCGGTCCGGAGCTGCCCGCCCTAAAGCCCGGAGCGGTCCCGGCCGGCGGACCCAGGGCACCGGTTTATATGCGGCACCTGCGCGCGGTATTTGCCTCGCGCCCCGGGCAGGCCGGCCTGGTGTTGGCCCAAGTGCCCTTCCTGGCTTACCTGGGTGGTTTGCGGGTGGAGTGGGCGCTCGGTTTGGCGGGGCTGGCTGCGCTGCTGGCCTGGGCGATCCTGCGGATCCGGCCGCGCGGACCGGAACTGGCTTCCTACGCGGAAATGACCTTCGCCATGCTGAGCTGGGGCAACTGGGGCATGCTGCTCGGCTGGTGGCTGGATGCCGGAGGCGCGCCCATTTCCCCCCTGGCGGCCTGCTGCAGCACCCACCTGGCCCATCCCTGGCAAGGCCTGGTGAGCCTCCCGGGCATGAATTTGGGCATGCTCCTGCTGGGCTTGCCGCCCATGCTGTGGGATCCGCCCCAGCTCCCGGGCAGCCTGGGGCGCCTGCCGCTCGGTTTGCTGTCGGCGGCCGGCATGCTGCTGGGGATGAGCCTGGGCAGCTACTTCGCCTTGACCATCGCGGGCCAGTGGCCGGTGCCGCGTTTCGTGCTTTCCTTCGGTGGCATGACCCTGGGCATGCTCGGGGGCATGTTTTTCGGCTGCGAGCTGGCCCGGGCGTTCACCAACTTGTGGCGCAGCCGTTCCCGGGCCCGCTAAGCCGGGATCCTTCAGATGAAAGGTCGCAGTTATCGGCTTCGCAACGGAGCCCGGACTCATCAGGATACTGACCCCGGAGAGAACAGCGGCCTGGCAGCCGAAAAGAAGCGATGAGTTTTTCGCCCGGACCATGGAATACGACCTCACCCGAGAAGAGAAACTCCCGATCCGTTGGCCGGACCGGGAGCCGGATGCTCTCACATTCCCTGGGCGCTCGAAGGCTCGAGTTGCGCTCCCGCAGTGCTCCATTCTTCCGAGCACGGCCCGTTGACTCACGGGAAAAAGACACCGGAGAACTCTGAGTAAGCAGGGTCGATGAACTCCAGTTCTCATGTTCTTTTTTGTTCTAAAGATTTGGCGTCCGGAAGCGAGCTAAATC
>CAIMWS010000008.1 GCA_903845125.1 uncultured Verrucomicrobiota bacterium | reverse complement strand
CCCTGGAATCCCACTGTTGCTGTTAAGATCTCCCCAACCACCTAAGTAATCTGGAGGCATGGAAAGTGGGCTCGGTTTAGCCCACATTTCAAAACACGAGGGGCCAGTAGTCGTGCTAACAGCCCAATAGGGACTGGCCATACCGCCGTGGGATGATGCATAACTCCATTTTTTCACGAAAAAGAAAATGTCATCGGTATAATATATTTGGCTTGGAACCACAGTAGTTCTATAGAAGTCATTAATACCATGGACCAACATACATTTAACAAAGATATCTTGCCATGCACGACATTGACCACTTTTACGGGTTGAATTCAGCATACCGTACAGGTCAATTGCGTTGTTGGCGAATTTATAATAACCGTAATAATAGAGAAAGTTACCCATATAGTCTTGTATATACATCCCTTGAAATGTTTGCCATAAATTGCTAGTTTCTTGATCTTTAACTGAAGCACCGGCTACGGCACAAGCATTTTTTAGCACAGTCCGATACAAAACAGGTATTCCCAAAGGCCAAAACTCCGATAGCGGATAATCCAGTGTCAAATACATAATATTGTGGGTTGTACCCACCGGCATATAATTAATGCCATCAAGACTGTATTGCCAGGTTATATCCATATTCATTGTGGCAACATAGTTGGGCAAGGTCGTGGACGAACCAATGGGAAAATAGCCAAAACCGCCAGTGGTTACATTGCAAGGTGTCGGGGGGTAGTCCATTCCGCTCTCATTGCCTTTAATCCAAACCGTGCCAGAGGCATTGAGGACTTATGGTGCAACCGACAAAGGCATTTAAATTCATGCCCATTGGATGGGTGAGTGGATAATTGACGCTCGTTGTCCATTGGGGACGCGGATACGGGTTGCCGGCATCATCCTGCACGTCATAAACAGTCCGAAACTCCATAGCAGTAAGAGTAAGCACCATCGGGACAGCTTGTATCCTTGTGGTTCCGCTGCTTAAGAATAGAAGAGAACAGGACAGTAAATAAATAACTCTGGCCATACGGCTCTTCTGATCTAACCTATTCCTCCCTGGGATGAAGCGCATTGCGCCATTTCTCGAATAAAACATCCTTTTCATAAATATGGATAGTATTTTGACCCGGATTGCGTTGGGCGATGAGAGGCACAAGGAGGCGCATAGCAGCAGCAGCCACAAGCCGCCGCACCATTTCACCTCCTGAAGTTTTGGCGTTAGAGTGCGCACCGCTTTACCGAGCGGAGGATACGAAGGCCAAGCGACGTGTTCAATGGAATAGTAAGGCATTGCATAGTTGTCACTGCGCGGAAAGTGCTTGGAAGCCTTAGCCGCCTACGCCCACACGCATGACGCCAAAACGGTGTCGCCAAAACGGTTGCACTGAGGGCGTATCGGGCTACAATGGGCCAATGCTCTTAGGCGCACATTGTTCAACCGCTGGCGGAGTCCCTATGGTATTGGCACGTGCAAAACAGATTGGTGCGTCATTGTGCCGGATTTTCGTGAAAAATGGCCAGTAATACCTATATAAGCTGCCAGTTGATGGGTTGTTTACCGCTTGACGACTACATGGTTCGGACAAGAAGATGAATGTATGAAAACAGGGTTTCAGCAGATTGGCGAAAACGAGATAAGGCTAAGGACATTTGAAAATGTGTGTTGGGATGATTCCTCGTTGGTTGATGCCATTTTCTATCGGACTGCGATAAACGTGGAAGGGCAAGGCAGAGTGTCTGGATATGGGTTAAGAGTCCTCATGAGCTGCTGCTCTGCTCCTGCATCGCATTTAGAGCTGGCGCTGCTTGGGATTACGCTTTCAGTGCCGATGCCTTTGGAAATCAGCTTTTTTTCCTGTAGCATGGAAAGTGGACAATTGCGATTTGGGTTTTTCTCTGGGCCGCTCCCTTACAAATGTCGTTTTGGATTTTATCGGTTTATAAACTTATCATACGAGGAAGCCGCGCCATTTTATCGGAGCCCTGCTGTCATGGAACCTGGTGTCGGTCAGCTTGCAAAGGAAGGATATTCTGCGTTTGAGACTCCAGGGAGCGGGCAGATTGTTGTTTCGGGTAAGCCTGAGGCCCCGAAGCTCTTCGTTCAGGCAGCAGGCAGCGAAGGCTCTGAAATTGTTTTGGATGGCCAATCAGCCAAGCGTCTTCTCGACTCAATTCATTACGCAGGCACGATGGACTGACACTTCACCGGAGGCCGCATAGTTGCGTGAGTCTGGAATTTAGCTAGAGTTACCCCATGCTTTTTGGCGCACATTGTTCAACTGGCGGCGGTGTTCACATGGCCCTGCAACGGGCCAAGAACATTGGCGCGGAAATTTGCCAGATTTTCGTGAAGAACAACATGCAGTGGACAGGCGCCCCGCTGTCGCCAGCCGCTGCCGAACGTTTTGCCGCCGCGCGGAAGGCATCCTCCCTGGCCTGCGTCTTCGGCCACACCGGGTATTTGATCAACCTGGGCGGTCCGCCCGGCCCAAAGCGCGACCAATCCCTGCAGTCCCTGATCAATGAATTGCAATTGGCCGCCGCCTTGCGCCTGCCCTTCCTGGTGCTCCACCCCGGGGCGCATTTGGGCCAGGGGGAGGAGGCCGGCCTGCGCCAGATCGCCGCCGGCCTGGATGAAGCAGCCCGCGCCACCCGTGGGTCCCAGGTCCGCATCGCGCTGGAGAATACCGCCGGCCAGGGCACCTGCCTGGGCCATCAACTGGAGCACATCGCCGGGATCTTCGAGCGGGTGGCCAATCCCAAGCGGCTGGGTGTCTGCCTCGACACCGCCCACCTCTTTGAGGCGGGCTTTGATCTCCGCACCCCGCAGGTTTGGGACGCCATCATGCAAAAGGCGGACCAACTCTTTGGCCTGGGGCAAATTCTCGCTTTCCACTTGAACGACTCCAAGAGCGGACTCGGCTCCCGCGTGGACCGCCACGCCGGCATCGGCCAGGGGCATATCGGACGGGAGGCATTCCGGCACATTCTGAACGATGCCCGGTTCGCCAGCCTCCCCGGCTGCCTCGAAACCCCCAAATCACCCGACCAGCACGAGGACATCGAAAACCTGGCCATTTTGCGCAGCCTCCAAAAACCGGCCTGATCATCCCGCCACTGGAGGGATTTCCGACCGAACTGGGGGCTGGGTTGTTCACGATCCAATTACATGCGATTCGCCCGCGCCGTAAAATGGCCCCAGGTATGCGGCTGCGATGGCTGGCGGGAAGGGGTTGCGATTGGGCCTAACGGCAGCCCTGGCTCTTGAAGGCCATTCTTGATCCAGGCATCCTGAAGCTGGCCACCCTTTTTATTTTGTGTTCAACCTTTCCGCTTGCCGCCCTCAGCGGGATTCCTGCGGCCGGATTGGGCCGAATTGGACTGCTTGGCAAAAGCCAGCGCCCCGCGTAGGATGAGGGTGTGCTGGACCAATTAACTGAACAGTTGCGCGGCGGGATTTCGTTATCCAACGAACAGGTCAGGCTCGCCATCGATTTCCTCGCCGGAGAAACGGTGGCGCCAGAACCCAAGGCGGATTTCCTGAGCGCCCTCGCGGCCAAAGGGGAAACCGTGGAGGAGATCGCCGCCTTTGCCATGGAGCTGCGGAATAAATCCGTGCCCGTGCCGATCGACGCCTCCGTCCGTGCCGCGGGCCTGCTGGATGTCGTGGGCACTGGGGGCGACCAGCTCGGCACCTTCAACATTTCCACCTGCTCGGCGATCATCGCCGCCGCCGCCGGCATCCCGGTGGCCAAGCACGGCAATCGGGCCATCACCTCCCTCTCCGGCTCGGCCGATGTGCTGGAGGCTTTGGGCATCCGCATCGACCTCACGCCCGGGCAGGCCGCCGCCTTCCTGCGGGACCATCAATTCGTCTTTTTGTTCGCTCCCCGTTTCCACCCGGCGTTCAAGCATATTGCCCCCGCCCGCAAGCTCTGCGCCGCACGCAGCCAGCGCACCATCTTTAATTTCCTCGGGCCGCTGTTGAATCCCGCCCGGCCTTTCGCCCAGTTGGTGGGGGTGGCCGCCCCCGCCTATTGCGAGCCTTTCGCCCGGGTATTGCAGGCACTGGGCATCCAGCGCGGCCTCGTTGTCTGCGGCCAGGCCGGCGCCAGTCATATGGATGAATTATCCACCCTCGGTGAAAATACCATCGCCGAATTTTACCAATCCCGCGGGCTAGCCGTTTCCACCGGCCTCATGCCTGGCCTCCCCTTCCAAAAAGCCACGCTGGAGGATTTGAAAGGGGCGGACCGCCAGGCCAACGCCCTCCTGGTGCGCGGGGTGCTGAGTGGGGCCGATCGCGGCCCCAAGCGCGACGCGGTCTTGTTGAATGCCGGCGCGGCACTCTGGGCGGCGGGCAAGACCAGTTCCATCACCGAGGGCTGGGACCAGGCGGCGCAATTGATCGATGGGGGCGCGGCCAGCGCCAAGCTCGAGGAACTGGTTCAGGCTTCGCAGGCCCTTTCCGATTAGCGCTCAGAGGAGGCTGCTTCAGAGCCGCCCAGTTTGTTCCGGGTTTTCCGAGCAATTCGCGGTTTATCTACTTGGTGCCAGTTCACGACTCATTCTCATCCCGCCCTGGCCCCTGGTCTGCCGGTTGGCTTCGAAGCCTCCGGGCCGCGCATCCATCCTGTGCCCGCTGCGTACCCGGTTTCAAAACCGGCGATTGACAGGAAGTCCTCAAACAGTAGCCTGCTGGATAATCCTTACCGGAAACTGCGATGAAAAGCGAAGCGGACCAGTTCGACAGCCCGTGGAAAGAGGCGCTGGAGAAATACCTGCAGCCCCTGCTGGAGTTTTGTTTCCCCAACATCGCTGACGCCATCGACTGGCGCACCAACCCGGAATTTTT
>CAIMWS010000007.1 GCA_903845125.1 uncultured Verrucomicrobiota bacterium | reverse complement strand
GCCCAGCCTGCGGGCTACCGGGAAATCGTGCGCATCCGTGAGGATGGGAAGGTCGAAATCTCGGAAGACGGCCAGCCATTCACTCCAGCCCAGGCCAGGATTCCCATCCGGCCGCCCGGACTCGCGCCAGGTCTCGAGGTAGTCCTGTCCACTAGCCAAGGGGCGGCCCCCCTGCGGATCAACGCCCGCGCGCTGGTCACCGAAACGACCGCGCCGGTTTATTACACCCTCGGAACAGACGACCGCGGCCTTTATCACAACGCCCTGGTTGCCTGGGAAATCTATGGCCCGGAAGAAGCGGACTACCGCGTCCTGGCACCGCCGGGATTGAAGCCCCGGGTGCAAACGGCCGGCGGGAAGCGGGAGGCAATCCTTGAGTTAAGCCTCAACCGCCCGGGAACCTACCGCTTGCGCGCGGCTACCGTGGACCTGGCCGGACGCAGCACAGTTCGCTGGATGCCCATCATCGTCACCCGGTGAAACTGGATCGTGGAGCGGACGCGTTCTTCCGGCATTGCCGCCGATCAGGCCTTCCTCCGGCATTCATGGTTGAGGCTGGGCAACATCTCTGGTCTCGCGGCCGGTTATCTCCACCGGCGGCGTGAGTTGGCGCCCCCGCCGCCAGTTCCGGCCACAACCACTTGATGAAGCTCGGGACTCGCCCCTGCCGAATGCCGGGCCGGCAGCACGGAAACGGATCCCCTCCGGGCGTCACTGCTGGGACACCCGGCAAAGCTCCCAGCAAAGGGGTGATCCCAGAGGGTGAAACGGGGCCTGAGTGGAAAAAATTCCCGGTGAAAATTTCCAGCTTGCAAGTTTCCAGGCCTTGGGGAATGATTTCGCGCATTGAATGGACGCCATCATTTCTGACCGGCGTCGGACCCGGGAGCGCGGTTAGCTCAGTGGTAGAGCACTACCTTGACACGGTAGGGGTCACAGGTTCGAGCCCTGTATCGCGCACCATCTTCACTCCTCAAAACCAATCAAAAAACCTTATACACACGCGATTGCTTCAATGCATTCGGAACGACTGGAGGCGCGAGTGGATACCGATGGGGCCAAGGTTTGGACGGCAATAAAATGGCAAGGTGGAAATAGGAACCGCGAATGTCGGTGCCGGATATGGGATGCGGAACGGCCTGCGACGCCGGAAATATTCTCCCGACCGCAAGGATGCAGTGAAGGTGGCTTGAATGAATGGCCATCCCCATCGGGGAGCAGTCCGCCCAGGCGTCGTTGCCTCAACCGGGCGCCAGGTCTTCATTCATGGCCTGGTTCCTCCGGGGTTGGGCAGATCGATTTGCCAGCGCGTTACCTCAGGCCAACGATCCACGGCTAGGACAAAACCTCAGCCGGAGGATTGGGCTGCGCGCGGCGGAAAAGGATTACCTTCTGCAACTCGATCAACACCATCGCAGTGGCGCCTGCCGCCAGGATGCGCAGCCATTCATCCCAGCCAATCGGGGCCGTCTGGAAAATGGAGTTGAAGAAAGGCAGGTAAGTGATGCCCGCCTGGAGGAGCAGGACACCCGCAATGCCCAACCAAAGCCAGCCGTTGCGGAACAGGCCAATGGACAGGATCGAATGGCGCAGCGAGCGGCAGTTGACCGCCGACAGCGCCTGGATCACGGCCACGGTATTCAGCGCGACCGTGCGGGCGGCGTCCACGCCGGCACCGCGCCGCAGTTCCCACTGAAACAGCCCGAAGGCAGCGAGGAGGATGAGGATTCCCACTTGCACCACCTGGGCGAGCAGCCGGCCGTCGAGAATCGACCGGCCGGGCGCGCGCGGCGGACGTTGCATGAGGTCCCGCTCCTTGGGTTCGAGCGCCAGGAAGAGGCCCAGCACGCCACCGGTGGTCAGGTTGATCCAGAGGACTTGAATGGGCAGGATGGGCAGCGTGGCGCCCGCCAGCGCCGCCGCCAGAATGACCAGGCCTTGCCCGAGGTTGCAAGGCAGTGCCCAAACGAGGATCTTTGTCAGGTTATCGAACACGTTCCGGCCTTCCTCCACCGCCGCTGCGATGGAAGCGAAGTTGTCGTCGGTCAGTACCATGTCGGAGGCCTCTTTCGCGACCTCGGTGCCGGTGATGCCCATCGCCACGCCGATGTCGGCCTGCTTGATCGCCGGGCCATCGTTGACCCCATCCCCGGTCATTGCCACGACGTGACCGCGGGCTTGCAGCGCCTCGACGAGCCGCAGCTTCTGTTCAGGTGCAACGCGGGCAAAGACGGAGACGTTTTCGGCAACCTCGATCAACTGCTCGTCCGAAAGCGCGGCCAGTTCCCGGCCGGTCAGCGCCAAGGGTTGGGCCGGCGCAGGGGCCTCCTTCACCAGGCCCAGTTGCCGCCCGATCGCCACGGCGGTCCCGGCATGATCCCCCGTGATCATCTTGACCAGGATGCCGGCACGGTGACACTCCGCCACCGCCTGGACCGCCTCGGATCGCGGCGGATCGATCATCCCTTGCAGGCCGAGGAAGGTGAACTGACGCGGCAGGGTATGGGTGCTGATCCGCTGGGTGTCGGCGGGCATCTCCACGCGGGCGAAGGCCAGGACGCGCAGGCCGGTGGCGGCCAACTGCTCCCCGTGTGCCTGGATGCGATCGCGGTCCAGCCGCAAAGGTTGCCCGCGCGTGCTGAAGGCCGCATCGCACCAGCCCAGCACGACCTCCACGGCGCCTTTCAGGTAAACATACCGGCATCCGCCATGGGCGTCATGATGCAGCGTGGCCATGAATTGGTGCTGGGACTCGAAGGGAATGGCGTCCACCCGTGGCAGGCGCGCCTTCACCTCCTCGACATCCAAACCGGCCTTGCGCGCAGCAACGATCAACGCCACCTCGGTCGGGTCGCCTTGGGCATGCCAGCGGCCCTCCTGCTGGATCAGAGCACTGTCGTTGCAGAGCAGTCCGGCGAGCACGCACTCGGACACGCCAGGCGAAGCGCCTGGCGTAAGCCCTTGCCCCTGCAGGGAGATGTCCCCGAACGGCTCATAGCCATTGCCTCCCACGTCATAGACTTCGTTGCCGGCCACAATCCGGCGCACGGTCATCTGGTTTTGGGTCAGCGTGCCGGTCTTGTCGGAACAGATCACGGTGGTGCTGCCGAGCGTTTCCACCGCGGGCAACTTGCGGATGATGGCGCGGCGCCGGGCCATGCGCGAAACGCCGATGGCCAGGGTGACAGTGACCGCGGCGGGCAAACCTTCCGGGATGGCGCCCACCGCCAGCGCGATGGCGGACGAGACGATATCGTCCAGGCTTTCGCCGCGCCACAGGCCCACGGCCACCACCAACGCCGCCAGACCCAGGATCAGGATCAGCAGCCGATGGCCAAACGCCGCCATCATTCGCGTCAGCGGCGTCTCCAGGTTCGGCGCCGCAGCAATCATCCCGGAGATGCGGCCTATCTCGGTGTGGTCGCCAATACCGATGACGATGCCGCGCCCCTGGCCATAAGTCACCAGGGTTGAGGCGTAGGCCATATTCGCGCGGTCGGCCAGCAGGGTTTCCGGAGCGAGTTGACAGTCGGCGGTCTTCTCGACGGAGGTGGATTCGCCGGTGAAGGATGCCTCGTCCACTTGCAGGCCACGCGTGTACACCAGGCGCACATCCGCGGGCACCTTGTCGCCCGAGGAGAGGGCCACCACGTCGCCGGGCACGAGCTCGGAGGACGGCACGCGCTGAGTTTTCCCGGCCCGAATGACCGTGGTTTCAGTCACCAGGCTTTTCGTCAGCGCCTCGATGGCACGCTCTGCCTTGGCCTCTTGCAGGTAGCCGATCCAGGCGTTGATCCCCACCACCACCAGGATGACGACCGCGTCCACGAAACCACCCATGGCCAGCTTGATCCCACCGGCAGCGAGCAGGATGTAGATGAGCGGGTTATGAAACTGGACCAGGAAACGCATCCACGGGCTGCGGCCCTGGTGAGGGGTGAGCCGATTCGAGCCGAAGTGATCCTGGCGATGTTGGACCGCGAAGAGGTCCAATCCCTTCTGGGCGTCGGTTTCCAGGAGAGTATCCACCTCGCTCGCCGGCAGGTGATGCCAATGATGACTGAGAAGCGTCTGCATAAGGGCGGAATGGGGCCCCGTTTTCTACCGGCGTGTTATTTGTTCTCGGGGGTCGGCTTCTGGTCCGACTCGCATTTACTGAGCAGCCAGTAACCGACGCTCGCCGCCAGGATCACCGCCGCCGTGGCCCATACGAACCCCGGCTCCGTCTGTTTGAAGTCCAGGATGATGATTTTCCGCGCGATCGCCATAATCGCGGTCGCCATGACGATCTTCACATGGATGATGTCATCACGCAGATACATCGTGATATTGATGAAGATCTCGATCGCGATGAGCACTACCATGAACGCGCCGAAGGTGGCCAGAATATCACTGATGCTCAGGATAAATAACGGGCGCGCCTGGATCATCTTTTCATAGAGCGTCCAACCGACATCAATCGTTCCGACGAGGATGAGCAGCGTCATGAATATCGCCAACGCGCGCACCGCGAGGCGTATCCCCTGGCGCAGAACTTTCATCATCGGATCATTGCATTCATCAAGGCCTGCCATAGAGATTCTTATTATAAACGATTTTAATGTGGACCACAAACACAATCGCGCCACAACCGAGGTCACGGGGCGCGCACGGCGGGGGTGCCACCCTGCACCAGCCAGTCGTCGCCGCCGCACAGGACGCCGAGGCCCGACTGAAGCATCAAGGCAGTAATCACCGGTTCCGGGCAGGCCGGCAAAACTGGGCGCGGTTCTCCAGTCGCCACCTCAAACACCGCGAACCGGGCCGTGAGCCCGCGGTGCCACTGAGGACCTCGCGCCATCCCCATTTCAACGCAAGGCAGCCAGGCGTGTCCGTTTGCCCGTTCCCTGCGTGAACCGCCTGGGAAGTCAGTGTCCACAGGAAGCGCATGGAGTTTGTTCACGGTCTACGAGTGTCAGAATAGGCGCCAGATGCAGGCCTTTCCGGCGAAATTGTTTGGTAGCGCTTGCGCAGCCAGGCCAGCCAGCGCCGCGCCCACAGGAACTCAACCGCCAGGATTGCCAGCGCAGCGGGTATCACCACGACCGCGGGCCCCGGCAACACGAGCATCGCCACTCCGGCTAAGAGCAAGGTGCCACCGCACAAGGCCACCAGACATTTTCTCAAAAGGATCATGACGCCATCGTTCGAGGTGCGTTGGGGACCGCCCGGGGGGCGGGTCGGCGGGTGCCAAGCCAGGAGGCGGGTTGGGGAAGCGGGTGATGCATGTGTCATGCCCGCACAGGGCCCAACCGCATGGAGCCAGGGGCTGGAAGACTGTTGCGCACACGCCGAAACCGTTTCCGGGCACGTCTGCCTGGATTTGCCTCCAGCGCGGCCATGATTTTGTTCAGGGCGGCGTGGGAGGTGTGATCGCGGCTCTCGGCGACCAAGCCCGGACCGGGTGCGACCCAGTGGATGCGTACCCTGAAGGGTGGGCTTTCTTCGTGGCGGCATTCGAGGCGCACGTGGGCTTCGTCGATCAGCAAGCCCGGTTGCCAGGCCAGGATTCGGTTTTCGAAGAACGAGTCCAGTTCAGCGGGGGATCGCAGGTGATGGTGTTGCACAGTGAGTTTCATATTGCGGAGAGCGGTTGATGGTTTGGCTCGCGGTCCTCAGCCCCAGCCAAACTCCTTCACTTCCATGCTCCAGGCGCTGCCATCGGTGACGACGAGACTGCGATCTTTTAGTTCATAGGCCACCTGCTCCAAATCCACGGTTTCCGGGATGATGTTTACGATCAGGTCCCCAGAGCCGATGGGAACGAACTTCGTCCGCCGATCGGGTCGCTTGACGAACAGGTGCTGGCTGAGATCATCAATCACGAAAACGTAGCCGGAGGCCCGGGCGACACCCTGTTCATAAGCTTTGACCTCGCCGACAAAGTGCCGGCGAACGTCCTTCTCAAAGCGCCGCAGGTGCATGACGTGGATCTTTTCACCGCGGCTGAGTAATGTGGATTTCATGGTCTGTTTGTTTTTTTGGTTCAGGTTCATTGGCTCGATAACCGTTTAGGGGATCGAAACAGCAAGGTCGTCATTCCCGCTGGCGGCCGTTGAGCAGCGGCAGCAGATGCCAGAAGAAGTAGGCGAGCGAGGTGGCGAACGCCGCCACGTAAGTCCAGGCGGCCGCATTGAGCACCTGGCTCACGGCCACCGCTTCGGAGCCGGGCGCAATCAGGTTCAATCGGCGCAGCACGAGCTTGGCGCGGCGGGAGGCGTCGAACTCCACCGGCAGGGTGACCAGGTTGAAGAGCATGATCAGGCCCCACGCCAGCGCGAGAATCCACAAGGCCACCATCGGCTCGATCAGCCCGGTGAACATGCCCAGCACCGGCAGCCACATCACGACCTGGTTGGCGTAAGTGGTGATGCCCACGGCCGCCATGCGCCAGTGCAGCGGCCCGTAGGCGCTTTGGTGCTGGAGGGCATGCCCGCACTCGTGCGCGGCGATGCCCAGTGCCGCCGGGCTGGATCCATGGTAATTTTCGGACGACAATACCAGCCGCTTGTGAATCGGATCGTAATGGTCGCCCAGCATTTGATCGTGCACGGCTATCTCCACGTCGCGGATGCCCGCCTGACGTAGAATCATGGCCGCCGCCTCGCCACCGGTCACACCCGACCATACCGAACCCCGGTTACAGCGATTATAGACCCGTTTCACCCGCGCCGCCGCGAGGAGCGACAGGGCCATGGTGCCGATCATCAGAATCCAAATTGTCATACTCGTCTGTCTTTGCACTTTTTCGCGGCCTTGACCATTCCCACCCAGGATTGGCCTCGCCGCCGTTTTTCCTTGAAGGAAAGATCGGTGGAATCGGGGTTATCGACTAATACGCACTTTGGAATTTACTCTTAGGTTAATCTTAAGCATCCTCCCCGCCATGGATTGGCTGAATTTTCACCACCTGCGCTATTTCTGGATGGTGGCGAAGGAAGGGAGTTTGCGGAGTGCCGCCAAAATACTGCGCGTCTCGCAACCGTCGATCTCGACCCAAATCAGCGAACTCGAGGAGGCGCTCGGCGAAAAACTGTTCCGCCGCAGCGGCCGGACTAAAATACTGACGGACGCCGGCCAGGTCGCGTTCCGTTACGCCGAGGAGATATTTTCCCTGGGTCGAGAACTGGTGGGCGCCATCCAACAGCGTCCGACCGCGCAGGTATTGCGGCTCTACGCGGGGGTGGTGGACTCCTTGCCCAAGCTGGTGGCGAATGAGATTCTCAAGCCGGTCTTTGAAATGCCGCAAACCGTTCAGGTCATCTGCCGCGAGGGCAAATTGGCGGATCTTCTGGAACAACTGGCGGCCCACCGGCTCGACATTTTACTCGCGGACGAACCGGCCTCCAGCAGCGCGTTGGTACGCACGTTCAGTCATCCTCTCGGGGCATCGGGCACCTCCTTTTGTGCCGCCGGGAAACTGGCCGGCGCGTTGCGAAAAGGATTTCCCCAATCGTTGCACGAAGCCCCGGCGCTGCTGCCGTCGGACAACACTTCACTCCGGCGGGCGGTGGAAGCGTGGTTTCAGAACCAGGGCGTACGGCCACGCGTGGTGGCGGAGTTTGAGGATCTGGCGCTGATGAAAACGATGGCGGCAGAAGGCAGGGGATTCATCGCCCTGCCATCGGTCGTAGTCAGTGAGGCCGTGCAGCGCTATGGTTTTCGCATCCTGGGGACAGCCGCCACCTGCTGCGTGCAATTTCACGCCATCACCGCCGAGCGCCGCCTGGTTCATCCCGCGGTTGCACGCATCACTGAACACGCACGCAACCATTTGTTCGCCCAATCCACCAAACCACCGCTTTCGGAAAAAGCGCCGCCAGCCTGAGCCGGGGTTGGGCTGGTTCGGCTTATTCTTGAAGGGAGGGGCGGCCCGGACTAGGCTGGCCGGCGATGAAGAATTCGAGATACAGCCGATTTGGATTCAGTTTGCTGGGGATGGCGGCGTTGCTGGCCTATGTGCTGGCCTGCCGGCCGGCTTTCAGCCCGGACGGCTCCAAGGTGCTGATCCCCGTGGCAAATGAGGCCAACCAGGAAATGGCTTTGGTGCTGTATGACCGCGGGTCGGGCAAAAGCGAGGTCGTCTTCACCGCCCACAAGGCAGAGGAGCAGTTCCCGCCCGTTTCCGCCACCTGGCTACCGGACGGCAAGCGGGCGGCGGTGATCTGCGGGCACCCGGGCAACCCGGGATCAGTCCATGTGCTGACCCTGCCGCTGGGCACCAGCCAGCCGGTCCGGATGTTTGATTTGGATTTGGGGGAGGAATCTGAAAGCACGGTGTTCCTGCCGCCGGTCACCAGCGGCTCCTGCCTGTTTCTGGCGCAGAAGTCGATCCACCGGATCAACCTCCACACGGGCGAAATGAAAACCAGCGAAGTATTTGCAGCCGAGGAGGATGGCACCATCATGCTGACGGGACAGGGGAACCAGATTTTTTACGTGAGCGGCCAGCCCGCCAAAGAAGACCAGGCGGCGGATTTCACCTTCGGCCGGCTGGATCCGGAGAGCCTGAAGCTAGCGCCGATCGCCAAACTGCCGGCCGCCGAGTTTGGGGATTTATCGCCGTATTTCGCGGTCACGCCCGATGGCGCCCAGGCGGTTTTCCCCAGCTCCAAGCAGCGGCAGCTGGCCATCCTGAAAAACCAGGCCCTCGCCAAAAAAATCCAGCTCCAGGGCCGGTTTGAAAAAGGCTTGCTGGGCAATGTGGTTTGGTCCGCCGGCGCCAAAACGATCTTCGCCGCCTTTTCGCTGAAAACTGGCGACAACGACCTGCTGAATGTGGGCATCCTCGAAGTGGCGGTGGAGACCGGGGATATGAAATTCTACCCGCTATTCCACGCCGCCGAGGACGGCCTGGAATTCCTCCACCAGGTAGCCATCTCGCCGGATGGCCGCTTCGTGGCCGCCTCTTCGGCGCTCCTGGAGAAGATCAAACCGGAAATCCGCGCCCTGTACCTGCTCGACACGGCCAACCCGGACCGGAAATACACCCGGATCCCTTTGATCCTGCCCCGGAATTAAGCTGTATTCCGCCATTGGGTCAGTAAGGCTGACTGGTACTTTTTGCGCCAGTCAGCGCCATTCGCCACGCACGGAGGTGTTAAAGAGATGGTCGCGGCCCCTTCCTCATCTTACGCATATATTTACAGCGAAACTACTTACATCAAATTTTCCAGGACACAGCCAAGCCATTTTCCGACAAATGGCCCGGCTCGCGCATTCCCGGGAAAAAAACCTTGAGCGGCACTGGTTGTTGAGGCACTTTAAGTGAGCCTATGCCCGGCGGGTGATTCTGTGGTAGGTTGGCTAATTGCCGCCGGATGGGAATTCGGGATGAAGCTTTTTATAATCAATATATTGTTCTGGGCCAGTTCCTTTGTGGGATGGGCTGCGGAAGCGCATGGTAAAGGTGAAGCCCACGGTTTGCCGCCCGGGGCGGTGGATATCGGCCATTTGGGGCCGCTGCCCATCACCAATTCCATGTTGGTCACTTGGATTGTGGCCTTGTTCCTGATCCTTTTTGCCCGGTTCGCCACGCGCCAGATGGCGGCAGTGCCCACCGGGGCGCAGAATTTCTGGGAATGGCTGGTGGAACTGCTTTACGAATTCCTGGAAGGGATCATCGGCGCGGAACTGGTCAAGAAGACCTTCTGGTTTTTCGCCACCATCTTTATTTTCATCCTGTTCACCAACTGGTTCGGGCTGATCCCCTCGGTGGGGACCGTGGGCTGGGGAACGGCGGTGGATGGGCATTTCAAAATCCAGGATCCGCTTTTCCGGGGCGCCAATGCCGATCTGAACATGACCCTGGCCATGGCTTTGATCTTTTTCGCCTGCTGGCTGGTCTGGGCCTTGCAAGCCAATGGGCCCAAAGGGTTTATCCTTCACCTTTTCGGCCCCAAGGGGGACACCGCCGGGTTGCTGAAAATGCTGATGATTTTTGTCTTCATCATGGTCGGTGTGCTGGAGGTGATCTCCATCCTGTTCCGCCCGGTTTCGCTCAGCTTTCGTTTGTATGGCAATGTTTTCGCGGGTGAGAACATGCTCGAGACCATGATCGGCCTGGTGCCGGGGGTGGCGAGCTGGATCATCCCCCTGCCGTTTTATTTCCTGGAAGTGATCGTGGGCCTGGTGCAGGCGCTGGTGTTCACGCTCCTGACGTCCGTATTCACCCTGCTGATTTGCCAGCACGAGGAAGGCCACGAAGGAACCCATCACTAAGAGGAAGAATTTCGGCGGCCGGATCGTGACGAGCTTGCGAGGGCCGCTGAACCCAGCAAACCAAAAGGAAAAAGTATGTTACCTATATTAGCGGAAATGACCGGTAATCTGCACATTGCGGCGGCCTGCGCGGGCGCGGCCATCGGGGTGGGCATGATCGGCATGCGGGCCGCGGAAGCGGTGGGCCGCAATCCGGGCGCTTCCACGAAGATCCTGGTGCAGGCCATCCTCAGCACCGCCTTCGCGGAAGGCATTGTGTTCTTCGCCATCTTTTTGGCGGGGAAGTAAACCGTGGTCGGGCGCGGAGCGGCCACCCGTTTCCGCGCCCCCCTTTTCAGCTTAACGAGCAACTGCCCAGACCATGAATATGCTTTTGTTGGAAGCCGCCGGCGGCGGGGCCGCGGAAATGATCCACAACACGGCCCGGACCTTCGGGGTCGATGCCCCCCACCTGGTGGCCCAGATGGTCAGCTTCGCCATCGTGGCGTTCCTGCTGCACCGGTTCGCCTACCGGCCCATCCTGCAGGTATTGGAGGACCGCAAGCTGCGCATCGCCGAAAGCCTGGCCAACGCCGAGAAAATCAAGGTTGAGCTGGCCCAGGCCGAGGCTTCCCGCCAGGAAATCATCCAGCGGGCCGGCGCCCAGGCGAACCAGCTGATCGCCGAGGCCCGGGCGGCCGCCGCCCAGGTACAGGAAGCCGAAACCCGCAAGGCCATCGCCGCCGCTGAGCAGATCATCGCCAAGGCGCGCGAAGCCGCCATCCAGGACCACGACCGCATGATGGCCGAGTTGAAGCAGGAGATTGGCCGCCTGGTGGTGGAAACCACCGCCAAGGTCTCCGGCAAGATTTTAACGGCCGAGGATCAGCAGCGGCTGATCCAGGAAACCACCCGGGAGCTGGCCGCCTGATCCGGCCACGGCTGACACCGCTGAAAAAGCCATGAAAATTTCCAAGCTGACCCGGCGTTCGGCCAAGGGCCTTTTCCGTTCCTGCCTGGCCAATGGCGCTCTGGACGAGGCGCGCGTGCGCCAGACCGTCACCACCGTCCTCGCCCAAAAACTGCGGCACTATCTGGCCATCCTGGAGTATTTCCAGCGCCTGGTCCGGTGGGACCTCCAACGCCGCACCGTGCGGGTGGACGCCGCAATCCTGCCCCAACCCGGCCTGCAACGGGATATGGAGCAAAACCTCAGCCGGCGCTACGGGGCCGGTTTGCAGTTTTCTTACCAGCAGAATTCCGCCCTGATCGGCGGCCTCCGGATCCAGGTGGGCAGCGATGTCTTCGATGGCAGCATCCGCGCCCGGCTGACCGCCCTGCAACAACGTTTTTAAACCATGAGCACCTTATTGCAAGATATCGAAAGCCAAATCTCCGGAGTCAAAACTTCGGTCACCAAGCAAAACGTCGGCGTTGTGCGTGAAATCGGCGACGGCGTGGCCAAAATCGAGGGCCTCAGCGACGTCATGATGAACGAGATGATCGATTTCGGCCATGGCACCATGGGCCTGGCCTTGAACCTCGAGGAAACCGAGGTCGGCGCCATCGTCATGGGCGATTACCTCCACATCAAGGAGGGCCAGGAAGTCCGGACCACCGGCCGCCTGCTCCAAGTGCCCGTGGGCAAAGGTTTGCTCGGCCGGGTGGTGAGCGTGCTGGGCGATCCGCTGGATGGCAAGGGGCCCATCGCCAACTCGGGTTTTTACCCGGTGGAAAAAATCGCCCCCGGCATCATCAAGCGCCGGTCCGTCAGCCAGCCCGTGCAGACCGGCATCATGGCGGTCGACGCCATGATCCCCATCGGCCGCGGCCAGCGCGAGTTAATCATCGGCGACCGTTCCACCGGCAAAACGACCATCTGCCTGGACACCATCATCAACCAGGCCCGGATCAACCGCGCCGCCGAAGCCGCCGGAGACAAGGATTACCGGCCCCTGTATTGCATCTACGTCGCCATCGGCCAGAAGCAGTCGAACCTGGCGCGGGTGATCAAGGTGCTGGAGGAACAGGGGGCCATGCCCTACAGCATCATCGTGGCCGCCTGCGCCTCGGATTCCGCCACCAGCCAGTATCTTGCCCCCTTCGCCGGCTGCGCCATGGGCGAATGGTTCATGGACAACGGGATGGATGCCCTGATCATTTACGACGATCTTTCCAAGCACGCCCAGGCTTACCGCCAGGTGTCCCTGATTTTGAAGCGGCCTTCGGGCCGCGAAGCCTATCCGGGCGATGTGTTCTATCTCCACAGCCGCCTCCTGGAGCGGGCCGCGCGCCTGAACGAAAAAAGCGGCAATGGCTCGCTGACCGCCCTGCCGATCATTGAGACGCAGATGGGCGACGTCTCGGCCTACATCCCCACGAATGTCATTTCCATCACGGATGGCCAGATCTTCCTGGAAACGGACCTGTTCTACCAGGGGATCCGCCCCGCCATCAACGTCGGCATTTCGGTCTCCCGCGTCGGTTCGGCCGCGCAGGTCAAGGCCATGAAACAGGTCGCCGGCCGCATTAAGCTGGAGTTGGCCCAATTCCGCGAGCTGGCGGCTTTCGCCCAGTTCGGTTCAGACCTGGACGCCCAGACCCAGGCGAAGATCGAGCGTGGCAAACGCATCGTGGAAATCTTCAAGCAGCCGCAATACAACCCGGTGCCGCTCGAAATCCAGGCCGCCATCCTCTGGACCGTGCAGAATGGGCTGTTCGATGATGTGCCCGTGGAAAAGGTCAAGGATTGCCAGAATAAAATGACCGATTTCTTCACCAGCCGCAAGACCCCGCTCATGGCGCGCATCGCCAAGGAAAAAGCGATCAGCGAACCGCTGGCCGCCGATCTCAAGGCCGCCATCACGGAGTTCAAGGCCAGCTACAAATAACCGGCGAACTTACTTTCATACCGGCTCCCGGGATTTCCGGAAGCCGGTTTTTTATTGCCCTGAAGCCAAAAGGCTTACCCGTTCAGATACTGTTCCGGGAATTTCCACGGGGCGCGGTATTGTGGGATGGCCAGACGGGCGGCCTCCGGATCGCCCACGATCCGCTCGGTGGCGGGATCGAAACGAATGGAGCGTCCCAGCTTCAGCGAGAGCAGGCTCAGCACGATCGGCACATCCACGCGGACGTGGTAAGCCGCGGCGCAGCTTGGCTGCTGGCGCGATTTCACACAGTCCAGCCACTCGCGCTCATGACCCGGCGAGGGCGGTATGGACTTCGGCGGCGCCGCCGAGTCCTTCAGCAGGTCGCCTTCCGGCACGATCTTGAACATGCCATAATCGGCCTGCATGGTCCCGTTGGCCCCGTGGAAATAGATGCCCAACCGGCGTTGCGGCTTGGGATCGCCGTGGAAGTCGAAGCCGTAGCTGTTGGTCAGCGAAGACATCCACGTCATGGTCATTTTCGGGTATTGCCAGAGGACTTCGTGGTGGTCATAAGCGTCGCCATCGTCCTGGACAAAGTAGCGGCCGCCGGAAGCGCTGGTGTTCAGAGGGAAGCCCAGGTCCAGCGCCCAGATGGGCAGGTCGATGATGTGGGGCGCCATGCCCGGAGTCCAGCCACCGCTGAAATCCATCCAGGAGCAGTGGTTGTAGGCGTCGGACACGCAAATGGGGCTGAAACGCGGCATCGGGGCCGGCCCCACCCACATCTCCCAGTCCAGTCCGTCGGTGGGCTTGGTTTGGGAGCTTCGGCCCACCCCCTTGACGGTCTGGTTCATGACGTTGAAGGTGCGGACGGTGCCGATGGGGCCGAGCTTGCCGGAGCGGATGAATTCCACCACGCGGCGGTAATTCTCGGTGGCGTGGATCTGGGTGCCCACCTGGCTCACGCGGTGGTGCTTCTTGACGGCGTTGCGCACCGCCAGGCTTTCCGCCAGGTGCAGGGTCATCGGCTTTTGGAGGTAGAGGTCCTTGCCGGCCTCACAGGCGGCGATAGCCTGCAGCGCGTGCCAGTGCGGCGGGGTGGCGATGATGACGGCGTCCAGGTCCTTTTTCTGGAGCATCTCGCGGTAGTCGCTGTAGATCTTGCAGGTGTCCTTGAAGCTGTCGCCCACGGATTCCCGCCGGGCGTCCCAAACGTCGCAGGCCGCAGTCACCACCACATCCTTTTGGTTGGCGCAGGCGGCCAGGTTGGCGCGGCCCATGCCGCCGCAGCCGATGATCCCCAGGTGGATGCGGCTGTTGGGGGAGGTTTTCGGGCCGGATGGCTCCGGCTCGCCGGCTCGCGCCAGCGGACGCGCCGCGAAGCCGATGGCCGTAATGGTCGCCGCTTTTTCAATAAAACGGCGGCGGGACAGATCTTGGTTGTTGTTCATATGGTTGTGTTTTTGGGATTGGGTTGGCGATCCGGTTACCGTCGGGGACTCACATAGGCGGACCAGCCCTCAGCGGCGGCGGATTCCTCCACCTTCCCGGGCTGCATCCACAGCCGGAATTGCAGCTTCAGGGTTTGGCCCCGCTTCAAAGGGTAACGGGTACGGGCGGCCGGGAAAGTGGGCTGGAACCAGTTGATTTCCGGGTATTTGATCCAATCCCCGGGATAATCCGGGTTGGCGGAATGTTGGAAAACCGTCAGGGTCGTGGCGCCGCCGCCTTCGAACTGACCCGAGAGGCTGGCCCAAGCCCGCCGGGGAGTGGTTCCCGCGGCATCCGTGTGGAAGAGGATTTCCTGGTTTTTCACCGCCGCCAGGCGGATGTTCAAGCCGCCGTAATGCTCGGTACCCCGCCGGGCGACCGAAACGCCATCCTTCAGGGCCGTGAATTCAAAGCAAAGATCCACCAGGCGCCCCTGGGGCCCGGCCCGCCAGGCCCGCAGCACGGCCCGTTCCCGGACGATGGCCTCCCGATCCTCCCACAGCCACAGGTTTTCCGCTTCGACGGTGGCGAAAAGCGGTCCACTGCGGCCGGTGCATTGGCCGGTGGGCCGCGCGAACACCCGCTGCAAAGCGTGGAGGTCGCCCCGCTCGGTCCCGTAATCCACCTCCGGCCAGGCCCAGTAGATGCCGCGATGATGGGGATGGTCCAGCGACCAATCCTTGGTCAGGACCTCGCCCTGCAATCCACACAACGGATGGATGTAATCCCCCCGCGCCCGCGCATATTTCACGTTGTCAGGGTGGACTTTGGCCAGGATGGCACCCGGCTCGTTGGTCTGGAAATTATACCCCAGGACCAGCCGCTCCCCTTCCATCAGGTCCCAGCGGCCGCTGGCGGGGTTGCGCTGCGCCGTCATCCGGGCCGGCCCCGCCGCCGGGTAGTCCGCCAGCTCCAGGCGATCCCCACCCGCCGCGCCCTCCGGCACAAACCACCACAAAGAACCGTGCACCGCTCCCGGGCTGGCCGGTTCAAATTGCGCCGGGACCGGTGGGGCGGCCTGGGGATTGCCTCCCGGCGGGCGAACCAGGAACAATTGCCGGCCGCCGGCCAAAAATCCGGTTTGCCCGGACAAATCCACCTCCCGGCTCAACGGAGCCCCGCTCCGGCTGGCAAACCCGTCGGGATCCCCCGCGGGAATCGCGGTCAGGGCGGCGTGGCTCAAGCAGGAACTGGCGAACAGGCACAAAATGATTTTCATATGGTCCCGGCCATTATTCACTCCTCCCGCAGGGAACACAACCCCGGAAAATACAATTGAAGGAGGCCCAAGGCACCCGCGTTCAGACAGCCTTTAAGCTCGCCAGCCCGTTTTCGCCTGGTTAACTTATGGGCAATATGAGGCACCTTGGAATTTCCCTGTGGGCGGCTTTGGCGATGCTGGGTGGCTGGGCGCTGGCTGCGGGCGCGGAGGATCAGCGCCCGCCCGCTGCCGCCGCTGGAAAAACCGGGCGGCAACCGCCTGCCCGCAAACCGAACGTCCTGTTTCTCCTGGCCGATCAATGGCGGGCGGATGCGTTGGGCTACGCGGGTGATCCGAACGTGAAAACACCCAATCTGGACCGGCTGGCCGGGGAAAGCCTGAAATTCACCCACGCCATCTCCGGGTGCCCCGTGTGCAGCCCGTACCGGGCGTCTTTGCTCACCGGGCAACGTCCCCTCACCCACGGGGTTTTCCTGAACGATGTGACCCTGCGCCCGGAAGCGGCCACGCTGGCGAAAGTGTTCGCCGGGGCCGGCTATGACACGGCCTACGTAGGCAAATGGCACCTGGACGGCCACGGGCGATCGGCCTTCATTCCCCGCGAGCGGCGCCAGGGGTTTGATTATTGGAAGGTGCTCGAATGCACCCACGACTACAACCGCTCGCCCTATTATGGCGACACCCCCGAAAAACGCCTTTGGCAAGGCTATGACGCGGAGGCCCAAACCGGAGATGTGCGGCAATACCTGCGCGGACGGGCCGGGGAGGCCCGTCCGTTCCTGGCGGTGCTGGCCTGGGGCCCCCCGCACAATCCTTATGAAACGGCCCCGGAGAAATACCGGCGGATGTATGATCCAGCCCGCCTGAAACTGCGACCCAATGTACCGCCGGAAGCCCAGGCCCAGGCACGGCGCGACCTGGCCGGCTACTATGCCCATTGCACGGCCCTGGATGATTGCGTGGGCCAGCTCCAGGCCACGCTGAAGGAAACCGGCCTGGAGGAAAACACGATCCTGGTGTTCACCTCCGACCACGGGGACATGCTCGGCTCCCACGGCAGGAACCGCAAACAGAAACCGTGGGACGAATCCATCCGGGTGCCGCTGTTGATCCGCTACCCGGCGGCCTTCGGCGGCGCCGGGCGGGAAACGCCCCTGCTGATCAACGCCGAAGACCTGATGCCCACCCTGCTCGGGCTGTGCGGCGTGCGCATTCCGCCGGCGGTGGAGGGCCGGGATTTCAGCGGGAGCCTGATCGCGGGCGTCGTGCCGGAGGATAACGCGGCGTTGATCCAGTGCCCCTCGCCCTTCGGGGAATGGCTGCGCAGCCAGGGCGGCCGGGAATACCGGGGCCTGCGCACCCTGCGGTACACGTTTGTCCGCGATCTGAATGGCCCGTGGCTGCTCTACGATAACGAAGCCGACCCCCACCAGCTCCGGAACCTTTGTGGCAACCCCGAATACGCACCGCTCCAAGCCAGCCTGGACCGGCAGCTGCAACTCCGGCTCGCCCAAGGGGGCGACCACTTCCTATCCGGCTGGGACTACATCAAACAATGGGGCTACCGGGTGGATGCCAACGGCACCGTGCCTTACCAGCCTTAAGCCTTAGCCGGGCCGCCCCCGGGCGCCACCCGGCCCGGATCAGCTCATTTTCTTGAGGTAGGCGAGGGATTTGGCGAGGGCGGCGGTCATCCTTTCGGTGGGGATATGGCCGTGCATGAACGGATTGACATACCAGCCGTAGTTGATATCCGCCAGGGCCTTCATCCACGGCGTGAAATCGGTGGTCCCATGGCCGGGCAACTGGTTGACTTCCGGCTGATTTTGCCAGGCGTAGAAGAAGAACAGCTGGCGGCCGCAGATGCGGATGACCTCCTCCACCGGCGCCTTGGTGGATTGAACATGATAAGGGGCCAGGGCGATGCCCAGGCGCGGGGACCGGTTCAAATCCACAAACGCCTTAAAGGAATCCTGGGAATCGAGCAGGGACTGCCCGTGGTTTTCGATCGCGAGCCAGGAGTTATGCTTTTCAGCCAGGTCCACCAGCGGTTTCAATCCCTCCAGGAAAGCGCGCATTTTGGCGGTCAGGTCGGCGGGCGGGCACGGACCCGAACTGCCCTGGATGGCCACCCCGCCCCCGGCCTTGCCAAGCAGTTCAGCGTAGCGCTGGTAACCGCCCACATAAACCGAAAAGGCGTATAGTTTAAGCCGGCTTTTTTCGAGCGCCTGCTGGAGCCCCTCCGGCCCCAGGCGCCGGAGAGCGTCATCCAGGTGCGGGCAGCCATCGTAGCCCGACCAGATGTCGATGGCCTGGTAGCCGAGCGCGGCGATCTGTTCGCAGGCCTTTTCGAGGGGCAGATCCTTGAAATGGATGGAGGAGGTGGAAAACTTGGGCACCCACCGGGTTTCGGCCGCCCGCACCCCGGCGGCTAGCGCGGCTCCGGCCAAGACCGCCCCGCCACCCCGGGTGAGAAATTCGCGGCGGTTGATGGCTCCCGGTTTCCCGGCCTGGGGTGCCGGCGTGGTTTCAAGGAGCAGGCGGCGATTGCTTTCGGCCTGGAATTCAGTGGTATTCATGGGGCCACTCTAAAGGACCAGGCAACTGAAGTAAAGATCCCTTCGCTGAGCGTCTGCGACGCAACCGCGCGAAATAAGCGCTGCACGGCCCCGGGGGTGGCAGTGGAGGCTGGCCAGCGGCTGGTATTTTCAACCTACGGTTGCGGCACTGCGCGATAGAACTGCATTCGGTTGGTTTCGGACGCGTAATCCACGTAGATGATGGGCTGATTCGCCACCGTCACGTTGGTGAGGGTGATCCAAACCGATGGCTGAAGGGCGCTGGAAGCCTGGATTTGATAAGTGCTCCCGGCCGGTCCATTTACAAACACGGCGGCCAGCATCTTGATATAACAGAAATTCAAGCTGACCGGTGCGCTCGTAATCTTGCCCGCGCGGTTGGAGACCACCAGGTCATACCAACCAATGTCACTTAAACCCGCGGCCGGAATCGAGTAACTGCTGTTGGTGGCGCCGGGAATATTCTGCCCATGGAACCGCCACTGACAGGCAGGATCCGGGGTGCCGGCCGTTTTCGCAAAGAAGGTGCAGGTTGTGCCGATATCAACCACCTGGCTTATCGGCGGCTGGATGAAAAAGGGTGAAATGTCTCCACCGTTGCCACCATCCAAGGTGTATAATTCGAGCACCTCGGCCGGACTCAACGACCGATTATAAATTCGGACATCGTCCAAATAGCCATCCAAATACCCGACGTTCCCGTCCGTGTACGGCACGGATCCGGTGGGGCTGCAAATCGTCCCCAAACCGAGTTGCGTCCCAGCCACCGGGGTTTCCAGCACCCCATTGCGCGAACCAATTAAATAACCGTTCAAGTAGAAATGTAGGCCCCCATTGTCCATAACGACCGTCCAATGATACCAGGCATTGACGGGAGCGTTGTTGGTGAACGGAACGGCCAGCGTATAAGCATTGTAATGGGAAGATACCACGTAAGATTGATCGCCCCAATGGTTAAGGCCCATAAAGAAAGAGTTGGCGCTATTACCACCGTAACCCAGGAGGCCAGGCCGGTTATCCGCGCGATTTAGTTTGAACCAAAGCGAAACAGTCCGGTTCGTGGTGGGAAATAAACTGGCTGACGCCACCAGGTATTGCCCGGCGCCATTAAAGCTATAACAACCATTTGCATTGCCAAAACGGTTGGTGGCGGGGGCGGCACCGTTCATGGCCATGGCGTCGTTGCCGTTGCCGCTAAGATCGAGGGCGTTTCCGTCAAGCGGGTAATAGGCTGCCAACCCATTGGTTAAAGAGGTTTGAGCAAGGCCCGTTAAAACAGTCAGGGCCGCGGTAATTACCGCCATTAAAAGTCGAAGCGTGGATTTCATAGCTGTCCGTTTTTCTTCCTGGTTGCGCCCATTACTCTTCCCCCAACGAAAACGTGCATCAAGATACCACATTTTGAATAGTATTCAACCTTTTTGAAGGTTTGGGGGTGTGGTCGTTTCCAACCGGGACTTTTCGGCGATCAGTGCCAGTTTAATCCAAAATGAGCGGGCGCCGCAGCGGTGTTTGGAGCGCGCCGAAAGGCGAGTACGGCGCAGATTCGCCACGACCTGAAACCACCGGGGAAACAAACCAACCAGCCAAGCCGTATACCCGCTAAATGCTGGCACTTTTCAAGACCCTTTACCCGGCTTGCCGCCCCCCCGCTCAGCCTTTGCCAGAGGGAGGCTTTATCGATGATTGCTGTATCGATGTTTGCTTGCTCCGCCAGGAAACCCTGTTACTTTGGGGAGACATGCATCGAATCCTGGCGGTTTTGTGGTTGTGCCTCGTGGCGCCGTGCAGTCTTTAAGCGGCGCAGACGCAGCGGACGCCGAGCCAGATGGCCATCCTCCCGGACGATCGCCGGCACAATTTCAGGAACTGCCTGTCCTATGCGCCGGTCTTCCTGGAGTCGTCGAAGCCGTCTGTGAAACAAACGGCGGCGAGTGAAGGCCGCTGGAAAAACCGATGTTCGCGATCTGCCGCCAACGCTCACCATCAACCTTGACCCGTATGAACGCCTCCGGATTTTTCCCAAATCTATGTGGAGAGAGCGATCCCAAGCGGATGCCCAAGCACCCATTCTTCGGCACGCAGAGTTTGGATTAAAAGACCGCGCAGAAAGCCGATATTTCCAAGCAGCATTATACGGTTTGCCCGTGTCACTGGTATGATGACGAAGCGTTCGTTTGTTCCGACTGCAGCGGTGAGTTCGTATCTACAGCGGGCGTGCAGAGATTTTTTTACGAGAAGAGGCGGTTCTGGATAGATTCACTGCCCAAGCGCTGTGCGGAGTGCCGGAGGACCGGGCGCAACAGCCTCGAACTTCGCAATCGTTACTATCCTTTGATTGGCGAGGCGTTGGGGCAGTGCCCGCTTGAGACGAAGAAGCAGGTCGTCCAGATTATCAACGATTTGGAGGCGGCAAGGGGTGAGATGCCGGAGCAGATGATTGAGAACCGTTCGCGGCTGTATGGAGAGCTATCGAAAGCTGGCTAACCCTTGAGTGGACGCACCGTGAGCAGTCGCTCAGATCCCATGCAATTCTGGAATCATTGGCGCTGGTCCCCACCGGTCACACAAGTCGTTCGCCAGGATAGCCAATGCAGGGGCAATTCACGAGGCCCAGCCATGCTGGATGCAGGACCGCGTTTTGGGCATTGAGCAACTTATACGGAACTGTACCAACCCAACTGCGGGAGGATAGAGGCCCGGTCACATTGTCATTTAGTCCTGTTCTCGTCTTGCGCATTTATCTGCGGCGCAATTACTTGCTTCCCAAATGGACACGACTTAGCCACCCGCTACCAGCACCGGAATATGGCGAATCGAGGCTAGATTCCAATTCCGCGAGGCCACCCGTTCTTGCGCCCATCGATTGGTTACGCCCGCAGTCGGCTACACGGCCGCATAGGCGGTCACAACCGCGCCGTCCGCATCACCTATAAATCACCCACAGGAGTAACCGGGGCAGTCTAAAACGATCAGATAAGCATGATCGTTTTTGTGCCATATTTATTTGATTGCAAAAAGCATAATAATTTCGAAGAATTGGTGTAAATAGGCACAAAATGAAATTAAATATAACTAATTGTTTGTCCGCGCTTTGCGCGGTCCTCTTAATCGCCGTGGTTGCCTTCCAGTTTAAGCAACAGGGCCAGTTCGATTTGTTACAACGACAGCAAGATACTTTGGCGTCCGTCGCGAGCCAGCAACGGCAAGATGAACGGGATGCAGCCATCAAACTCGCCAACCAGTTAGCAAGCTTGACCACGAATTTAGAATCCCGCGTGGTGCAAGGCGAGTTGGAAACGAAAACAAGGACGGCAGTGATTGCGAACACCCTTCAACAGCAGACCGCCGTGAAGGGCCAGCTCGATTTGTTACAACGACAGCAAGATGCTTTGGCGTCCGTCGCGAGCCAGCAACGGCAAGATGAACGGGATGCGGTCATCAAACTCGCCAATCAGGTAGCAAGCTTGGCCACGAATTTGGAATCCCGCATGGTGCAAGGCGAGTTGGAAACGAAAACAAGGACGGCAGTGATTACGAACACCCTTCAACAACAGACCGCCGTGATTCACCGTGCGCTTGGCAAAGTTATCCCCATCGAACTGCCCAAACCGTTGACCGGAAAACTTAGCGCACTGGAAAGCCGAATCGAAAACACAAATTCCTGGCCAAAAAATCCAGCCGAGGCCAATGAAATGTTGGCCGGATTGCGCGACTTGGTGGTGCAAATTCCGCCTTGGGTGGAGGAAGACCTACTCCCACGTTTGAACGCGGTGCGTTGGGGTGTCCAATCACTTCAGGTGCTCCAAACAAATGCGAATGTGGACGGTGAAGCATTGGCAACAGCTACCGAAACATTCGCCGACCAGATTTCGACACGACCGGACGGTGGTTCAACGAACATTGCGAATGCGTTGGAAAGCTGGAAAGCAGACGCCATGCAGAAGTTCGCAATCTACCGGCGTGAAAGTGCGATCAAGGACGCTAAGGACCAGCTTGGTCTGCCGGTGATGACCGATGGCCCGGCGGTTTGGCAACGGCTGAGCGAATGGACGAACGAGCCAACTTGTGGCCAGGAAATCGTGGAACTGCGGAAAAAGCTTCGTGCGAGTCTGCTGAAAGACGAGGTTGCCAATTTCACTAACACCACGACGGCGAGTGTGCAACGGCTAATTTCCCTGACGAACGTCGCGCTTCGCCAAGCGGGATACTTCCGAACTATGGAGAACGTGACGGCTCAACGGCTGAAACTCTTGGATGAGAAGGACGTCCCGGATAGCGCGGTTACCGCGCTGGCGGACCTCTCCGCTTACGTTGAAGCACGCATCAAAGCGGAGGCGGATAAACAAAAGCAGGAAGATGCCGCGCGTGTTCGCGGTTATCAACAGTGGGCACTGCAAAGTATTTCAGATTTTCGCAAGGAATTTGACCGGGCCCTGGCGGAGACCAAGAAGGGCGACTATTGGGGCGAAAATCCGGCCCCCAATTACACCGGTGCTGTAAATGCAATGGTTCGCCATCTCGTTCCGATCTCTCCTGCCCACCTGGACCCAGCAGTCGCAAAGATTTACAGCCAAGCGTTTGAGGACGGTTGGTACAAGCTGGGTCTCCATGACGTGAAACTCCAGACGGAGGTGGCTAAGAAGGATGCAACCACTGCGAAGAAGTTCCCTCAAGACTATCAACACTAATCATGAATTCATATTTAGTCAATTTTTTAACGGTCTGTATTGGATGCCATCTGGCGAATCAAGTTGGCGCACAGACGACGCTGGCACTGGCGCCCACACTGACGCACCAGGAGCAAACTAAGGCTTTAAACGGAATCACCAAAACTGAAAAAGTTGATTGGCTGCGCCGACAAGTTCTCGACAGCCGATTCGGGCAACTTGGTCTGCAGAATATGTTCAAGGGATTTGAGGGGAGAAACTACCTGAACCCTGAAATTCCGGGCGTTACGAAAAATATCAACCTCCTAAAATCAGATTCGATGCCACAGGCAATAGGGGCGAGGCGGACGCTACTCTACGCCACGAAGGTTTACCAAGACCCGCGCTTCCAACTTGAAGCAGTTGATCAACCTGTGAACGAGCAATATGGACGCACCGACAAGGACCTGGTGATTCGCCACAAGCAAACCGGCCAGCGCGCCCGTATCGAGGTGAAAGATGTGAAGCCATCGTCTCAACGCTCTGACTTGAAGCGCATCGAAGCACAGATTGATAAGATGGCCGCGGAGTATAAGAGGACTGGCGAGTTGCAGGCATGGGTGAATCGCAAAGAAACGATTCCAGCAATTAAAGAATATGCCCAACAAAAAGGGGTCCCAGTTTACGAAAAAATACCACAAGAGATACTCCCGCAAGTTTTAGATGACCTCGATCGCCGAAGTCGTACCGAAGCACGGGTGAGACTCGCTGGTGGCGCACTTAGCACCCTAGCAGGCATTGCACTGCTCTACACCTCCACTCGGACACTTTTGGAAATAACTCGATCAGATGCTAACGACCTCACGAGCTATCTCAGAATCGGCGAACAAAGCGCGTTGTTCGTGGGCGGTGCTGGTATTACGGCATCCGGTATCGCTCAGCTTGGCTCCCGATTCGCCACCGCTGACAGCGCACTAGCGAGGCTTGACAAAATCAGGAAATGGGGAGGCCGAGTAGGAATCGTCGGTGTGATTATTGGCGAGGGGCTTGGCATCGGCGTTGACTACTATAATTGGGACGAAATGACAGCACGCCAACGATCCGCTTCCGCGGTCAAGCACAGCGTGAGCATCGGGGGCATGCTCGCTGCCTTTGGTGCGGGTTGGCTTATCGGGATAGAAACCGGACCTGGTGCATTCGCATTCGGCGTTGCGGCCGCCGGTGCAACCTACGCGGCCTCGAAGGTAGCCACCGGGATGGTGGAGAACTCTTACAATCGGCTCGACGAGGCGCAGAAGGAAGAAGTTCGTGCTTACATTTACAGGCACTATGGCGTCACTAAATAAAACAAAACGCAAAGGAACAACTTGGGAACATAGGAGCGCTTCATGCGACCAGCAACTCTAACCAGGCATGCAGAACAGCGCGCTTCCGAGCGTTGCTCATTGTCGCTGGCTGATTTGAAGCAATACTTGGATAATGGTTTGACTGTTTTACTCGCCTTTCAGAAAGGCGGCCGGCATGCCAAGCGCCTGATCTATTCACCTCATGATAACAAATGGTTTGTCGTTGTTCAGGACGGCGACAATGGAGGAGTCCTGACGGTGATGCCGCTGGATTACCTTAAGAACCGCATCCCCGCTACGGCAGCGCAGAAGCGTAGCGCCCGCAAGCGGGTTCGGGATTTTCTAAAGATCCCCCAGACCGCGCCGCCCGCCCTCGTGGTTTCTTGTCCTCAGCAGTTCGAGGCCGGTCTTCCTCCGCCCCCGGAGCCACTTGGATGGCGCATTCGTATCCGGTTCCAGATCAACGGCAAAACCTGTTTCAAGGCGCTTCCCCGGACCCTTCCGGAGCACGGGGATCCTGGCCATTGGACAGAACCTGCTCCAATTCACGCCTGGCTGCGGGACCGGATTATTGAGGCAGGCATCCCGTTTTCGGGTATTGAGTGGATACTGGCTGGCCGGACCAGTAAGTCGGAGCGCCCAGAGGACTGCCTTCTGGAGCACCTGCCATTGACGCCAGAAGAAATTGACGCCTGTAGATGATGCCTCCCACCATGCCAAAGGCTTTGCACACGCACCAACCCGGCGTTGGCCTGCCAACCGTCTTCAGAAACACGTTACCTGCTTACGGTAATCAGGTTCCGGTGCGCTCATGCAAGGGATGGGCTGGACGACTGAAAGGTTCCGTGGTGAATACCGGAACGGCCAATCCATATCGCCAGCCAGTAAAAGAAAGACATTCCCAATGGGCAACAAAACCGAATGATACCAGGATGAAGGACGGGCAGGAAGTTGGTTGCGGGGACAGGATTTGAACCTGTGACCTTCAGGTTATGAGCCTGACGAGCTACCGGGCTGCTCCACCCCGCGATCCACCAGAAGGCCACGCTATAGGCATCTCCAGCGGACCGCAAGCTTTGAATTTGGATTTCTTAGGGTCAACGGCGCAAACGGGCTGGCCAGTTTGGCTTTTTACCGCACTTTCTGCACCCGTAAATCGCCGCCCACGAAGGACAAAAGGACCAATCTTGAAATTCTATACCGCTCACGAGAATTGACCCGGGTCTGCTCAGATAAACTGACCCGCCCCTGATCTCCAGGAACATCGCCCGGCAGCCTTTTTCCTTTCCAAGCAGAGGGGGAGGCATCTGCTTC
>CAIMWS010000006.1 GCA_903845125.1 uncultured Verrucomicrobiota bacterium | reverse complement strand
TCGCCCTGCCCGCTTTCCAGCGTTCCCTGGTGGTCAACATACCGCTCCAATAGAAACGGTTGGGCGATTACCTGGTGCCAGTTGCTATTTTCAGCGCTGTGGCGATGTCGATTTCTGTTTGCGCAGATAGTTATCCCGGCCCGAAACCATGTATTCCCAGACGCCGGTGCGCCACCTTTCCAGCCGCGCTTGGATCAGGGGGGCGGACTCCGCCACCGTGGCGGCGTCCATGCAGGCCTTCAGTTTGGCCATGCGTTCCTCAGTGCCAAGGGTTCCCCAGGCGAGGGCTTCGGTTTGATGGAAACCGCCACCTTGCGGCCAACTTTCAGGATTGGAATAAGTTTCTTCGATCAGCGAGTAAAAGCGTTTCATGGGATCCGCGGCTTTGCCGAAATATAGGCGGAAGAATTCATCCAGCAAAACGTCTACGTCCCGGGTTGGGTCATCGTATAATTTCAGGGTAAGGTAATAATCCACCTGTTCGCCAATGCCGCAAAGGAATACGCCCTGGACGCGGTCCCGGGCATAGCGCTGGATCATTTTCGCCTCGTAATGGATCATGAAGCCCGGAAAGCATTTCCATTTGTTGATCACCGAAGGTTCCTCGGGAAAACAGTAATAATTCCAGAGGAAAGTGGGGCGCTGATCGTTGATCCAGTCCTGGTAATGCGTCAACTCGTTTTCACGGTAGGTTAGGTTCCAATGATTCCTGATCCCGAGGCAGGGGGCGATGGCGATGTTGGATTCCAGCTGGAGCGCAGGGTGCCAGAAGTAATTCTCATAGGCGAGGGTGCTGATGAACCGGCCGGGGTGGGTTTTCTTCAGTTCGGCGGCAATCCGGTTGATGAACGTGAACCAGAGCATCGAGGATCGCCCGTCATTAAACATGTCCACGCCTTTCACCGAGCGGGTCACATGGTTTTTGCATTGATCCAGGAGGCTCTGGCATTGGGGACAGCGGCAGTAGGAGGCGGCATCCTCGGGCACCACCGGGTAATAGATGCTGCCTTTGGGCAAATCCAAGCCGGGGACACCACGGCCGTCAAAGTAGTCGCGCGCATCCTGGGCCACCCGTTCCGCCAGCGCCAGCGAAGAAAAGCAGAGCTTATCGCTGTTGGCATAGAAACTGGCGAACTGGGATTTGGGGAAGCGCTTGGGATAATCATGGAGGGTATGGCTGGTCCACCAGGGTATGCCGCCCCACCGCAGCCGCCGGGAAAACAACTCCAGTTCGTCCCGGGATGGCTGGCCGTACTGGCCTCGCATGATAGGCCAGTCATAGGTTTGGCTGCCGGAAACATGCTTGATGGCGGGCTCGCGCCGGATGTTTTCCGGCTGGATTTCAAGCGTCGGGTGGGATGGAAACACCACCGAGTCCGCCTTGGGTCCGTAGAAACGGACACCGCCGAAGCGCTCCAGGAAATCATAAGCCGCCCGCAAGGTGCCTTGGTCATCGAACATCCCGGGCAACTTAATGGTTGCGGGGGCGCCGGGGCGGCCGGTGGCTTGCGCATAATTGATCTCGGCGCCGGAGGATGTGGGTGCATCACAACCCAGCAAGACCACGCCTCCGGGCGGAAATGAAATGATATATTCATAACGCTGGAGGCCGGATTTTTCCGCGGTTGCCCGCCAGTGTTCCGCCGGGATTTCGGCGCCGTCGCGTTGGATGATTACCCCGCTGGCCAGCCGGTCGGCAGTCCGGAGTGGCAACATGGCGCCAGAAATTTTCCAGAGGCAGTATTGCAGTTCCTGAGCCGCGAGCGAGGCAGCCGGTGAGGCGTTGGAGGAAATCCAAAGCGTGGCGCGGGGTTCGCCGTTTTCCGCCAGTTGGAGCAGGTTTTCGGCGGCGTGGCAGCGGGTTGGGAAGGATTGTGCCAGGCACAACCAACCAGCCAGGAAAGCCAGCCGGTACAGGGGATTGAGTTTGGTCTTTTTCATAAATCAGAATCGAGGTTGAGGCCAATGCACAAAAAGACTGGCCGGGGGCTTTTGGGAAACTGGATAAATCAAATACACCGTGTTGCGGGAGATGGCCCAGGCGGCCTTGACCTGGCTGCGGGGGAAAATGCCAACGACTTTACTCAGGCTGGTTCCGGGATCATGGATGACCACCTCTCCTGATTCGGTGAATCCCGTGCAAACCACCAGGTGGCCATCATCCTTGCCGGGCTGGGCTTTGCCCAGCAGCAAATCATAAGAAACCGAGAGGATCACGGGCATGCCCCTGGCAATCCATGGCTCCAATTCGGCCACATCCCCCAATCGGGTGATGAAGGCCCGCAGGCCTGGAAAGGAGCCGGCATAGGCGGCGTTGAATGGCCAGTTGCCCGTGCCGCCCAACACTGGATCGTAAACTTCGCGAGCGATGGTGGGGACCGCTTGCTCCCAGCCTGGCTGGTGCATGCGCCTGGCCCAGTAGGCCAGCACCATCGCCAGGCTGGTGGGGCTGCACCATTTTGACTCGCCTCCGGGATAGTCCCGCTGGGAAAGAGGGGGGACAGGCAGTGTCCGGCCCCAGGCTCGGCGGTCCGATTCCCGAACGGTTTGCCGGGCGGACGAGGAAACCAGGGAGCAGCCCAGGAATTTCAGCCTGGCTTTGGGGCCGAGGAGGGTGATCCGCAGCTCGAACTGGTGGCATGGCTGTTTCAAGACCAGCGTGTCAGTTTGCACCTCGCCATCCTGATCCTGCTGATTCGGAATGCTCCGCCGGCCGCCTTCAATGGGCTGGCCCGACCACTGCCCAAGGCCGTAAAAACGGGTTTGGTGATCGGGGTAAAGAGCGCTCGCCTCCACGGTTATGGAGCCGATCCTGGGCAAATCAACGTTCCACGAAAGGACCAATTCATCCGCCGCCACCGGGCAATGGATCTTCCTGGTATACCGCACACCGTTGGCCAATTGTTCTTTGCGGAAAACAGCGAAACGATCCCACTTCAGGAAGCAAGGTCCGCTGGCCTTGGCTGCGGCAGCCGGGAGGTGGCTTGGGATTCCCAGCCAAACCACAGCGATCAGGACTGCCACCCAGAGCCGCATATCAGGAATGGTCGATGGCGGATCGGCCCATGGCTTGGGATTTGCGATCTTTCGCGGGCTGGTAATTGGGATTGGGAGCGGGCATTTGCGCGCCCACCTGGATCCGCCAGTCCTTCAGTTTTTGTCGCAATTCGGCGGCTTTTCCAGCCATGCGTTGGGAAAGATCCTGCTTTTCGCCGAGGTCTTCCCGCAGGTTGTATAGTTCGACGTGCTGATCCTCGAAGAACTCGATCAGCTTAAAATCGCCCGAGCGGATGGCGCCATACGGAGTGGCTCCCCCGGGATGATAATGTGGATAATGCCAGTAAATTGCCTCCCGCTTCAGCTGGCCGGTTTGTTTTAATAGCGGCACCAGGCTTTCTCCATCCACGACATGCCCGGCAGTGTCGGCGATCCCGGCGAGAGCGAGCAGCGTCGGGTAAAAATCCGCGCTGATGATGGGGGTTTCGCAAACGGAACCCGGCTGGGTGGTTCCCGGCCAGACGATGACACACGGAACCCGCACCCCGCCTTCGTAGGCGGAGCCTTTGCCAGCACGCAAGGGCAGGTTGGAAGTGACCGGCAACAACCCGCCATTGTCGGAGGTTAGCACAATGACGGTGCGATCCGCCAGTTGGAGCTCCTCGAGCTTGTTGAGAATGGCGCCCACACTGTCGTCCACGGATTCCACCAAGGCGGCGTAGGTGGGATTTTGATGGGGCAGGGCAGTACTGGCTTTTTGGCGGTATTTGGCGATGACGGGAGGTTTGCCGGCAATCGGTTGATGAACTGCATAATGGGCGAGGTAAATGAAAAACGGCTGGGCCTTATTTTGCTCAATGAACTGCCTGGCTTCGGCTGCTTCGCGATCCGTGAGGAATTCCCCGGGCGGGCCTTCCGGCAGCGTGGGGATGCGATAGGGCGCCACATACCTGGGCGGCTGGCCCCGGTCGGTGCCGCCCATGTTGATATCAAAACCCTGTTTGTCCGGGTAAAATTCTTCGGTGCCGAGGTGCCATTTGCCGATGGCGGCAGTGGCGTAGCCTTCAGCCTTGAGTCGACGGGCGATGTTCATTTGTTCCAGCGGCAGATGCATCGTCCAATCCGGCACTTTTAGTTTGGCGTTCGGCCGGACATGGCCGCTGATCCAATCCGTGATGTGCAGACGCGCCGGATACTGGCCGGTGAGCGTGCAAGCGCGGGTGGGTGAGCAAACGGTGCAGGCCGCATAAGCCTGGGTGAACTTCATGCCGCGGGCAGCCAGGCGGTCGATATTGGGGGTCTCATAAAAACGGCTGCCAAAACCGCTCCCATCGGTCCAGCCCCAGTCGTCAACCAGGATATGGATGAAATTCAGCCTGGGCGCTGAGGATGCGTTTGCCGGCCCAAGGCCGATGAGCAAAGAACCCAGCAGCCAAAGAAACTGATTCTTTAGGATGTTCATGGCGTGCATTCTACCTTGAGCCGGCCCGATGTGAATTCAAAACCGAACCATTCCGCAGGGAACGGAGAGGCGCGGCGGCACACGCGTTACTGGCTTTGGCGATGGCCGGATCCGCCTGGGCTCGTTTTTTTGTGCTGTGCAGGATTAGGCGGAACTTTATTCCTGGATCAAGCGGAGGCTCCACGCATCCTTGAGCACGGGTGCCTTGGCGCGCAGGACAAGGCGGTTAAGGTCAATGCCGTTTAGAAAATCATGAAAGAATCCGGGATATTTCATATTCGGGAGCCCCTGTTTGATATGAGTTTTCAAGCAGGCGCGGCCAACTACTGACCGGCTGGCGCAAGGCGCGAGGACAGGAGCGCTGGCGTCGTTT
>CAIMWS010000005.1 GCA_903845125.1 uncultured Verrucomicrobiota bacterium | reverse complement strand
GGCCTCGGGGCCGGCGCCGGGGTCATGTTCCAAATCGATTCCGCCCGGGATACCCTGGAGGTTTTCAAGGCTGGCGGGTGGACCCTGCTCACCGGCGTGAACTTGATGCTGTTCAGCCTCATCCACAATCCCTGCAGCACCACCATCTACACCATCTACAAGGAATCCGGCAGCGTGAAATGGGCGGCGGTGGCTACCGCCATACCCCTGATCCTCGGCCTCGTGGTCACCTTCTTTGTCGCCCAGATCTGGCGTTTGCTCGCCGGATAGCTGCCTCCAGGAAGGGGTCCCGTCAGCGTGTTACTTGGCCCCCTGGTCGATCCAGGCGCGCACCAGCCCAATATCCGCCGCTGAAAAGGACCTGGACTGGCCGCCGCTCTTGGGCTGGGGCGGCATCGGTTTCCGGCTCAGCCCCGCCAGGGAATGGACCAGCAGGCTTTTCGCGCCGTTGCCGGTCACCACCACCGGGCCGTCTTCCGACCCTTTGAGCACCCCTTCCCTTGTGTCGAGATGCAGGTTGCCTTTGGCCGATCGCGGCCCGTGGCACATCACGCAGCCCTTGTCGAACAGCGGCTTGATATCCTGCGCAAAAGTCACATTCGCTTTTGTGGAGGCCGGGGGCAGTTTGCTCAAATCGATTTCCTTCTCGGCCCCCTGGATGGAACCCAGCGACAAACCCAGCGCACCGGCTGTGCCGGCCATGATTAGCATTATTTTTTTCATCATAAGCGCCCAATATAGCTCATTCTGATGGTTTTGCAAAAATGGCGATCCTGCAAAATGGGCCATTCACTCCCGCCAAACCGGTCTTTTTCTTTGAAATCCCCAATCTGGAATCTGAAATTTCCCCCCTCCCAAACCTCACCTAAATCCAGCCACTCGGTCTACCCGGCAGACCCGGAAGCGCTCGCCAGCTTTGGGCGTGCGGCACCGCCGCTTTTTCTCTGCCGTGTGATCCTTGGGTTTTTTCCTCTCTTTGCCGGCCTTCCCTGCTCCCCAGCCGCCAACCGCTTAAAAAAAGTGCGCCTTCTTCCCCCGGAAATCGGAGCGATTCCCTGCCAGCAAGGGCCAGCCGGACCTCTGTGCCGTCCCCCTCCCAACGCCGCCCGGCCAAATCAGGGCTTGGATCCGCTTCCCGCCAGGCCGTTTTGCAGCGCGTAACGCATCAATTCCACATCGTTCTCCACGTTCAGTTTCTCCCAAATACGCGTGTGGAACGTGCTCACCGTCTTCACGCTCAAACCCAGGGTGCCGGCTATTTCCTTGAGCGATTTGCCAGCCACGAGCAGTTGCAAGACCTCGCTTTCGCGGCTGGACAACGCGGCGCGGGGTCGCTTTTCCTGGTCGTTCCGGCTCACATCCAGCAGCAGGTGTTCGGCCAGGTTGGCCGTGACGAACCGCTTGCCTTTCAGTATCCGGCCCACGGCCATCACCAGTTCCTCGGGCGCGGTCTGCTTGTTGAGGTAGCCGCTCGCGCCGACTTTCAGGACGCGCAGCCCCAGCTGCTCCTCAGGCGCGCTGCTTAATACCAGCACCGGGAGTTGCGGATATTCATCCCGCACCTGCTGCAGGGCTTCCATGCCGCTCCGGCCAGGCATGAAAATATCCAGGATCAGAATGTCCCACGCGCCGGTCTCCAGCTTCGCCATGATCTCCTCGTAGCTCCCAGCCTCTCCAAACTCGGCCTTCGGATATTCATCGACCAGGATCTGGATCAAACCCCGCCGCAACACAGAGTGGTCATCGGCAATCAGTATTCTCATGGCGCAAGGGACGGACGGCGGGAAGGGTTTCCTGCACACCATGCAGGCGATTGGTTTAGGTGCTGAAGTTGTTTCACGGATTTCATCGACTCCAGTTGTATTCTGGCAGATTTACGGCTGCGGGTCAAGGAGCTGCTGGGTGGAGTGCTGGGTGCCGCCAATCACTCAGGGTCGCGTTCGAGCGCCTCCGGCTCCGCTGTCTCCCGGCCTTGGGGAGGCATGCGGTCGCTCGGCTGCTTTCTCCGCGGGCCAAAGCGGAAGCCGCCTGCCTATCGTGGGCGGATCGAAAAGTAGCGAACGGCGAATGCCCGTCCGTAGCCTGGCCACCGCCCAAGGATTTCCCGGTGTTCGAGGAAAAATGAATTTCGCGCCAAAGATGGTAGCCAAAAAATTCGGTTTCATTTATTTTAGGCGCTGTGCTTGGGCTAAAAATTTATGACTGATGAAATCCAAGTCGTGGAGCCGGTTCGCGCTCCTCTGTATTACGTTGGTATCGGGGCTTCGGCCGGCGGCTTGGAAGCTCTGGAATCCTTCTTCACCAATATGGCCCCGGACAGCGGCCTGGCCTTCGTCGTCATCCAGCATTTGTCCCCCGATTACAAGAGCCTCATGGTGGAGCTGCTCTCCAAACGAACCCCCATGACCGTGCGGCGCGCTGAGGAAGGCATGGTCGTGGAGGCGGACACGGTTTATCTCATCCCGCCCAAGAAACAGCTCAAAATCTTCCACG
Organism: uncultured Verrucomicrobiota bacterium; assembly: GCA_903845125.1. Lineage (GTDB taxonomy): Bacteria > Verrucomicrobiota > Verrucomicrobiia > Limisphaerales > UBA1319 > CAIMWS01. The sequence continues at coordinate 8,341 of CAIMWS010000005.1, read as the reverse complement.
GCGCCCTGCTCTTGAGCGAGCTGGATTATTCAAAAGGGATCAACCTTCCCATCGATATTTTCCTCCGCTCCCTCGCCGGTGACCAGGCCGAAAAGGCCATCGCCATCATTTTGTCCGGCACCGGCAGCGACGGCGTGCGGGGCATCCGGTCCATCAAGGAAAATGGGGGCATGGTGATGGTGCAGACCCCGGAATCGGCCCGGTTTGACGGTATGCCCAAGGCCTCCCTCGCCACCGGGCTGGTGGACGTGCAGCTGGCCCCGGAGGAAATGCCCAGCCGGCTGTTTTCCTTCACCCGCCGGATTCCGGCGCCAGTGGCCCTGCCACCCGCGCTGGTGACCGACGAGGACAGCTTGCGCCGCATCTATGCCCTGCTGCGGGATCAAACCCGGGTTGACTTCACCCTTTACAAGCAGAGCACGGTGCTGCGGCGGATCGAGCGGCGGATGACCATGAACCAGGTGGTGGATCTGCAGGAGTATGTCCAGTTGCTCGAGGTCCGCTCCGGGGAGGTCAACACGCTCTATCGGGAGCTCTTGATCGGCGTCACCAGCTTTTTCCGCGACCGGGAAGTCTTCGATGAAATCAGCAGCAGCCATCTGGCGGGGCTGCTCCAGAACGCTAAAAACCGCGAGGTGCGTTTCTGGGTCGCGGGCTGCTCAACCGGCGAGGAAGCCTACACCCTGGCGATTCTGGCCCGGGAATGCATGGAGCGCCTGGACACGCGCGTCAGCGTGAAGATCTTCGCCACCGATATCGACCGCGACGCCATCGCCCACGCCGGCAACGGGATCTACCCCGAAAGCATCGCCGCTGATCTGCCCCCGGGCCTCCTCGCCCGCTATTTCGTCCGCCAGGGAGACCATTACCAGGTGGAGCGGATCCTGCGCGAGATGGTGGTTTTCGCCCAGCACAACCTCGTCAAGGATCCCCCGTTCACCAACATCGACCTCTTGAGCTGCCGGAACCTGCTCATCTACCTGCAGCCGCCGCTCCAGCAGGAGGTATTGAGCTTCATCAATTTTTCCCTCAATCCACAGGGCATCCTGCTGCTCGGCACCAGCGAAACCCCGGGCGAGCTCTCCGACTGCTTTGAAACGCTCCACCATAAATTCAAGATTTATCGCTCCCTCGGCCGGAAACGGCCCCTGGCCGACGGCCAGCAAATCCGGATTTCCGCCTCGGAGGTGGCTTTGGGCAAAGTCCCGCTCCGCACGTTCCGCGGCGGCCGCCCGCCCACCCTGCGCGAGGACGAGCGGATCCAGGACCGCCTGCTGCAGGCTCTGGCCGAGGACTTCGCGCCCATGGTGGCGGTGGTCAACGAGCGCCTGGAGCTGCTGCACCTGGCGGGCAATCCGGACGGCTTCCTGCGCCTGCCCGCCGGCAAGCCGTTGAATGATATATCCCGCATGGCCGTCAAAGAGCTGTCCATCCCGCTCTCCACCGGCCTGCAGCGGGTTTTCACCACCGGCAAGGAGATGAAATTCTCCCGCATCCGCATCCCGGCTGGCTCCGGCCGCAAGGCGGTTCAAATGCGCCTCCGGCTGCTCCCGGCCAGGAAAGGGCAGGAGCCTCTGGCCGCCGTCTTCCTCCTGGATCCCGCGAAGGAGGGCAAGCGGAAATCCGCCGTGGAGGTGCAGGAATTCGACCTGGGGCACGAAGCCGAGCAGCGTATCCAGGACCTGGAGCAGGAGCTGCAGTTCACCAAGGAAAACCTCCAGGCCACCATCGAGGAGCTCGAGACTTCCAACGAGGAACTGCAGGCCACTAATGAGGAACTCCTGGCCAGCAACGAGGAGCTGCAAAGCACCAATGAGGAATTGCAGTCCGTGAACGAGGAATTGCATACTGTCAACGCCGAATACCAAAGCAAGATCCTCGAGCTGACCGAAATGACCAACGACCTCAACAACCTCATTTCCGCCACCGGCATCGGCACCCTGTTCCTGGACGAGAACTTGAGCGTCCGCAAATTCACCCCCGAAATTGAACGCGTCTTTAAAATCATCCCCAGCGATGCGGGCCGGCCCTTCTCCCATTTAACCCACCACCTGGCCGCGGAGGATCCCCAGGAGCTGGCCCAGAAGGTGGAAAAGGACGGCACCCCCATCGAGCGGGAGGTGCGCACCAAGCTGGGGGATTGGTTTCTGATGCGGGTGCTGCCTTATCGGATCGGCAAATCTTCCACCTCTGGCGTGGTCTTCACCTTCACCGACATCAACCCGGTCAAGCAAAGCCAGGCAGCCTTGGACACCAGCGACCTGATGCTCCGCAAATCGCAGGAAATGGCCCATGTGGGCAGCTGGCGGCTCGACCTGGCGGCCAACCGCCTGGAGTGGTCGGAGGAGGTTTACCGGATTTTTGGCCTCCAAATGGGGGATCTTCAGCTCACTTACGAAACCTTCCTTTCCCACGTCCACCCGGAAGACCGCGCGCGGGTGGATCGCGCCTACCGGCAGGCGGTGCGCGAAAACCAGCCCTATGAAACCATCCACCGCATCCGGCGGCCCGATGGCTCGGTGCGGGTGGTCCGCGAAAAATCCGAGGAACGGCGGGACAGCCAGGGCATCGCTTTTGCCTCCTACGGTATGGTGCACGACATCACCGAATCCATCGAAACTGAGGAAGCCCTGCGCGTCTCGCAAGCTTTCCTGCGCTCCGCCCTCGACTCCCTTTCCGCGCACGTCGCCATCCTGGATGGCCAGGGCCGGATCATTTACGTGAACGAAGCCTGGCGCCAGTTCAGCCGCGAAAACCGCCTCACTGCACCCGGCCACGGCGTGGGCGTCAATTACCTGGAGGTCTGTGACGCCGCCATGGCTGGGGTGGCCGAAGCCCGGGCGGTGGCGGTGGCGCTGCGCGAAATGCTGGCCGGGAAGCGCCCGGCGGCCGAGGTTGAATACCCCTGCCACAGCCCAACCCAGCAAGGCTGGTTCGCGGCCCGCTTCCAGCGGTTCGATGCCGGCCAGGGGCCGCACATCGTCGTCGCCCACGAAAATATCACCCAGCGCAAACTGGCGGAATTAAGCCGGGAAAGCCGGAACCCTTCCCAGGCAGTCGAAAACCATGAGTGAGACTCCTGCCGATAATAAGCTCGCCCTTCGCCGCCAGGCCGAATCGCTCCTGCCGGGCGATGCCAGCGCCTTGGCCGCGATGCCGCCCGAGGAAATCGCCCGGGCCGTCCACGAACTCCAGGTCCACCAGATTGAGCTGGAAATCCAGAACGAGACCCTCCGGAATACCCAGCTCGAGCTCTCCACCGCCCGGGACCGCTTCGCCTTGTTATTCAACCAGGCCCCGGTGGGATACGTGATCCTGGACGAAGTCGGAACCATCCAGGACCATAACGAGACCTTCATGGAAATGGTTCAGCGGCCCGCCGCCAGCCTCCTCGGCAAAGGGTTCGCCACCTTCCTCGCGGGCGGCGATATAGCCACCTTTTTGGGCCGTTTCAAGGCTTTCTTCACCCAACCCGACGGTAAGCAGATCGATGTTTCCCTGCGCAGCCCAGATAACCGCACCCAATTTGTGTGCCTGGAAGGCGCCCGTATTCCCGCCCGCAATCCGGAGCAATTGTCCGGCAACCTCCTGCTGAGCGTGACCGATGTGAGCGATCGGACTCGGTCCCAGATGGCCATCCAATCCGCCCGTCAATTCTGGCAGGGAACCGTGGATGGCCTCAGTTCCCATTTAGCCGTCGTGGATCTTCAGGGCACCATCATCGGTGTGAACCAGGCGTGGAAAACTTTTGCCGATGAATACGGCCTCGCCTTGGACCAGTATGGGGTCGGCTCCAACTATTTGCAGGTCTGCGAGACCGCCAGTGGATCCTCCACCGACGAAGGCCCCGCCTTCGCCAAAGGTTTGCGTGCCGTCTTGCGCGGCTCCTTGCCCGGTTTTGAAATGGAGTATCCCTGCCATTCCCCCACGCGCCTGCGCTGGTTCCTCGCCCGCATCACTCCGCTCCAGGGTGAGGGCCGCGGCAAAGCCATCATCACCCACGATGAGATCACCAGCCGCAAATTTACGGAGCAGCTCCTCCGCACCCACATGCGACTGGCCAATTTGCCGGCCAGTTCCGACCTGGACGCCTTGCTGCGGGAGATCTTGGACACTGCGGAAACCATCACCGGCAGCCAGGCCGGCTTCTTCTATTTCGTCCACCCGGTTGGGGATCACCTCAGCCTTCAGGCCTGGTCTTCCAACACCGCTGGCCAGTTCAGCCACAGCCTGGCCAAGGGCCAGCTCCTTCCCCTCTCCCAAGCCGGCGCTTTGACCGAGTGCTTCCGCACCCGCCGCCCGGTAGTTCGCAATGATCTGGGTTTGCTGCCCGGTCACCCGGGGCTTTCCGATCACCGTGCCGCGATGATCCGCGAAATTGCCATCCCGGTAGTGCGCAGCGGCCGGCTCCTGGCCATCCTCGCCTTGGGCAACAAGCCCGGGCTTTACCTGGAAAACGACGCCACCCTCGCCGAGGCACTGGCCTCCATGACCTTCGATCTGGTCATCCGTAAACAGTCCGAGGAAACCCTCCGCGAAAACGAGGAAAAGTTCCGCGCCGTGTTCCGCACCAGCCCCGACGCGGTTTGCATCACCCGGCTGGAGGACGGCCTCATCCTCGACTGCAATGAGCGGTTTTGCGAGTTCTTTGGCTACCAAAAACACGAGGTGGCAGGCCGCTCCGACCGCGTGCTCCCGCTTTGGGATAATCTGGGCGATTGTAAAAAAATGGTCGCCGCTTTAAACGAAAAAGGCCACATTGACAACCTTGAATCTTTATTCCGCTCCAAAGACGCTCGGGTGTTCACCGGCTTGCTTTCCGCCCGGACGCTGAAATTGGAAGGCCATTTCTGCGCCCTGTCCGTCCTGCGGGACATCTCCGAACGCAAGCGCGCCGAGATGGTTCTGGCCAGCAGCGAGGCGGAACTGCGGGCCATCCACAACCATGTGCCGATCATGCTGGGCCTGCTGGGCCAGGATGGCCGCTTCCTGCGCGCCAACCGGGCTTTGGCCGAATTCTCCGGCCGGAGTCCGGACCAGATCCCCGGCCTGAAGGGTGGGGATGTCATCGGCTGCCTCGATGCCCTCAGCAACCCCGCTGGCTGTGGTTCCGGGGCGGATTGCTCACGGTGCACCTTGCGCCTCGCCCTGCAGGAAGTCGCTGATACCGGTCTCGACATCAAACGCCGGGAAGTCCAGATTCTCAAGCCAGGGGGTTCCAAGCCCCCCCCAATGATCCTGCTTTTATCCAGCGCGCGTGTCGACTTGAATGGGCGGCCCTGCATCATGGTATGCCTGGAAGACATCACCCGCGAACGGCAGATGGAAGCCCATTTCCGGCAGGCCCAGAAGCTCGAGGCCATCGGGCTGCTCGCCGGCGGGATTGCCCATGATTTCAACAATATCCTCGCCTCCATCATGATGCAGTTGGCCAGCCTCGGCCAGGAAGAGAAGTTGAGTCCCAGCCTCGAGGCGGCGCTCGCCGATGTCAACCAGGAGACCAAACGCGCCGCCGCGCTGACCCGCCAGCTTTTGTTGTTCAGCCGCCGCGAGCTGATTCAGCCCAAGTTGTTTGATTTGAGCGCTTTGGTGGTGAACCTGGCCAAAATGCTGGCCCGGCTGCTCGGGGAACTGATTACCCTCGATTTATCCGGTGTAAAGCAACCCCTTTGGATCGAGGCCGATCCTGGAATGATCGAGCAGGTCATCGTGAATTTGTGCATCAACGCCCGCGACGCCATGCCCAAAGGTGGCCAGGTGCTTTTCCAAACCTGTGCCGTTCATTGCGACGCCGCTTTACTGGACCGCTACCCCGAAGCGTTGCCCGGCCGTTTTGCCAAGTTTACTGTGACCGATAGTGGTTCCGGGATCGACCCCGAAACGCTTAAGCACATTTTCGAACCTTTTTTCACCACCAAAGAGGTCGGCAAAGGCACCGGATTGGGATTGCCCACGGTCCTCGGCATCGTCAAGCAACACTCAGGTTGGATCGCTTTGGATACCACCGTTGGCGTCGGCACCAGTTTCCACGTTCACTTGCCGTTGTCATCCCATCAGGCCACATCTGAAATCGGCCCTGAAGAATTCGGGAAAACCCGCAGTGGAACCGAGACCATCTTACTGGTGGAGGACGAAGCCAGTGTCCGGCTGACTGCGGCCAAAATCCTGCGCCAGAAAGGCTACCAAGTTTTTGATGCTGCCCACGGACCCGCCGCTTTGCGCATCTGGGAGGAACAAAGCGACAAGATTGATCTTTTGGTGACGGATATGATCATGCCGGAGGGAATGACTGGTTTCGAATTGATTGATGCCTTGCACGCGAAAAACCCGCGCCTGCCCGCCATCATTTTCTCCGGCTATGTGCCCGAAATGCAGCATAACGAGCAGTTGGCCGGCAAGCACCTGGACTTTCTCGCCAAGCCGGTCGAACCAAGCCGTTTCTTGAGAACCATTCGCCAAGTTTTGGATCGGTCCTCCTGATCCAAGCCTCCTCCAATGGACTCCTTGCCCCTGGCTACTTTTCCGGCGGCTCGGAATTTTTCCGGCGGATGCTTTCCCGCGCTTGGGCCACCGCCCCCACCAGGTCCAACAGGTGGGTGCGGATATCTTTTGGCCACGAGCCAGTCAATTCCGTGAAAAGCTCATAATTGCCAGCATAAAAACTCCGTGAAGCTTCCTCAAACCCGGGCAAGTCCCCGGCCATGGCCCACATGAATCGATGCACCGATTCCTGCGCCTTCCGGAAGCAATCCTCTCCTTGATTGGCGCGTTTGGCCATTTCCACCAGTTTTCGCAGCGCCACTGAGGCGCCACCCGGTTGTTCATCCAGCCATTCCCAATGCCGTGGAAGCAGCGTCACTTCCCGGCCCACCACTCCCATTTTCGGCCGGCCCGGCCCGCGCTTGGTCCCTGTCGGTTCTTCCTCCTTCGGCCCATCGGGCATGCACAGTGACGCAAACCGCTGCCGGATTGCTGCTTCGGAAGCTCCAAAATCCACCTCCACCAGCCGGCTGGTTTTTTCATTGAATATCAGAATCGGGTCGGATTCTCCCTGCTCCAATGCCTCCCGGGCCTTCAAGGCCACCTCTAACAAATTGCCCTTGGCCAGGCACCGGCTGCCCGCAAACGCTAGGCACCGGCTTTCCGCGTTCCCTTCATTTGTCGATGAACTCATATCCTAATATTACCACGGTAAAAATAACCTGTCAATTTTACCAAGGTAATATCTTTCCCCTCAGATGTGCTTAAATCGCACCAGAGCTTGGACCGCCGTCGAAACCCATTCGAGGTGCCCATCCCCGACGATCTATATTGAGCCACTAACCATTCCAGCGGTTTTGTGGACACGTTGAACGCGGCAGGCGATGGACAGGAACGCCAAACCCATCATTTCCCAAGGGAACTGGACGATTTGGAGTGAAATATCAAACACAGGATTTTGACCGTCAATTCTATGAAAGAAAAAGGCAGCACGATCAAGTCCTGCCCGTCGCTGGTTTTGGTAGAAATCCGGTTTTCAAAATCCCGAATATTCGTCAAATAAAGGAGGGGGGTTTTTTTGTTATACGCAGTTTTCTGGATATGGCTCGCGAACTCCAACCCATCGATTTGAGGCGTTGCAACATCCAGGAGGATCAAATCGTACCGTTTATTGTTCAGCGCCTGGGCGGCCAGGGCTGGCTCTTCGATGACCTCGTATCCCAAAAGGCCTTTGCCCAAAGCGTGGACAATCGCCTGGTTGGCCAGTGGATCACACGCCATCACCAGGATACAAACCGGTGGATTATCCAAAAGGTTGGTTCCAGTATCCGCCTTGGTCAGATGTTCCAATAAATCGAGTGCCTGGAGCAAGGTGACCTGGGTGGAATCCGAAACGACTTTTGGTTTCTCCCAGCATAGCTGCAGCAACGCTTCCAAAGCGGAACAGAATTGCATCACGTTGGGAAGTTCGGCATGCGTAGCACTTTTGTTGATTTTGCGAACCACGTCGAACAGATCCGGATATAGATTGATGGCGGAATCAGGATCGCCAGCCAGGGAGACTCTCAAAGTTCGAAGTTGCTTCAGCTTTTCCGGGACGGACAAGTGGAAAAAACGCCGTAGTTCTGCCTGAGTCATTTCCGGACTCAAAACCTTGGCGACGGTGGTTTTTGGTGGCAGGGAGAAAATCCGGTAAATCTCCTCCAGCAGTTGTTTGGGCGCCAGGGCGGATTTGTTGTAAATCACTACTGTCCGGTTATAAGTTATTGAATACCAGTTGTTTGGGTATTCCAGTTCCGGCATTTTGCAGTCCTTCCTCCCGACCGTTATTCGCAAGCAGTTGGGGCAGAGGCACTTTCTC
>CAIMWS010000004.1 GCA_903845125.1 uncultured Verrucomicrobiota bacterium | reverse complement strand
CGGGAGGCGCCCGCGGCGGCCGCCGCGCCGCTCACTCCCCGGCCGGCGGAGGGCAAGGTGCGGATCGCCGTGGTGCAGCAGGACAGCGCTCCGGGAGCGGTGGATGCCAACCGGCGCCAGGCGCTCGCCTTTGCCGAGGAGGCCCTCAAAAACGGCGCGGACATCATCCTGTTCCACGAGGAACTGCTGATCGGCTACGCGGCCAACATGAAGGACCTGGCCGAGCCGGCGGCTGGCCCCACCAGCCGGGCTTTCCAGAGCCTTTTGAAGGGCAGCCAGTCCCAGGTCCTCTGGGGCCTCACCGAGCATGAGGCCGGCAAATATTACATTGCCGCCACCCTCGTCAGCGCCGCGGGCGTGGTGGCCAACTACCGCAAGACCCATCTTTGGTGGAAGGCCAGCGGGCTGCGCCACGAGCCTTCCTTTTACGAGCCGGGCAACGAGCTGGTGAAGTTCCCGGTCAAAGGCCATCCCAGCGGCGTGATGATCTGCTACGACGGCGATTTTCCGGAAATGACACGCGCCTATGCGAACCTGGGCTGCCGGCTGGTCTTCTGGCTCAACAACCGGGGCTCGCGGGGCCACGCCGAGGTGGCCAGGCTGGCGGAAACCAACTCGATGATCATGGCCACCGCCTGCGTCTGCGGGAAGGATGAACGGGGCCAAGCCTGCCGGGGTGGCAGCAATATCACGAACCACAACGGCTCCCTGCTGGCGGAGATTTGGGACCGCCCCGGGATCATCTACGCGGATGTCGATCCGGCCGCGGTGCCCGCGGCACGCCAGGGCAACCCGTGGTACCGCGGGCGGCGGGGCGATCTGTATGCCCGGTATCCCTGAGCGCAAAAACGGACGGAAACCATAATTTTATGAAAACCTGTTTGATTCTCATGCTCGCTGTGGTGATCGTGGGCGCCCGGGAGCCGGCGCCGGAACCTGCCGGAGCCAAAGTCCGGGTCGACGGCGTAGGCGCAAGCATCACCTATGGAGCAGGCCTTCCGGACCGCGCCGGGCCAGGTTACCCGGCCCAATTGCAGAACCTCCTGGGCGGGGGCGGGGAAGTGCGGAACTTCGGCGTCAATGGCGCCACCCTCCTAAAGAAAGGGGATGCCCCTGATTGGCACACCGCCGCCGGCCGCGAAGCGCTGGCCTTCAATCCCGGCATCGTGGTCATGGACCTGGGGGGGACCGACAGCAAACCGCAAAACTGGCCATTCCTGGACCAGGGCCATGGGTTCACCGACCACATCCATCCCAATGCCGAAGGCACCGCCCTGATGGCAAAGCGGGTCGGCGGGGCGATCGCCACCACCGCGGCGGCCCCCGCGCCGGTCGGCCCGCCGCGGGAAATGGTCTTGTGGTACCGCCAGCCCGCCGAAAAATGGCTGGAGGCGCTGCCACTCGGCAACGGCCTGATCGGCGCGATGGTTTTCGGCGGCACGCAGAGCGACCGCATCGCCCTGAATGAGTCCACTTTCTGGTCCGGCCGCCCCCACGATTACGACAATCCCGAAGCCTTCCAGTATTTCCCCCGGATCCGCGAGCTGGTGGTGGCCGGGCGGTTCCAGGAGGCGGAGAAGATGGCGGATGAGCATTTTTATGGGGTGCCCGCGGCCCAGCAGGCCTACCAGCCCCTGGGCGATCTGCTGTTCGCCTGCGGCGAGACCGCCCCGGTGGAGGATTACCGCCGCGAGCTGGACCTGGAAACCGGGGTGGCCAGGATCACCTACCGCGCCCGCGGGGTGCGGCACGCCCGCGAGGTGTTTGTTTCCCACCCGGACCGCGTGCTGGTGGTGCGCTTCACGGCCGACCAGCCCGGGCACGTCTCCCTGCAGGCCACGTTCAAAAGCCCTTTCCAGGACACCGTCGCCGCCCAGTCCGGCCAGCTGTTGATGGATGGCTGCTGGAAAGGGCCGATCACCAACAACTGGCTCATCGGCCGGGTGGAAGGCCAGGGGCTGCGTTTCCAGGCCCGCCTGGTGGCCAGGCTCGAGGGCGGGTATTCCGAGGCGGCCGGCGGCAGCCTCCGCATCCACGAGGCCAACTCGGCCACCTTGATCGTCGCGGCAGCCACCAGCTTTGTGAATTACCATGATATCGGCGGCGATCCGGCGGCGGCCTGCGGGAAGGCGCTGGCGGGCGTGGCGGACCAGGATTACAACACCCTGCTCCGCCGGCACGTCCAGGACTTTGGCGGGCTGATGGGCCGGGTGCGGCTGCGGGTGGGCGACGCCGCCCGGAACGAGGCGCCGACCAACGAACGGCTGCAGGCGGTGCGCGAAGGCGGCTCCGACCCGAATCTGGAAGCCTTGTGTTTCCAATTCGGCCGCTACCTATTGGCCGCCAGCAGCCGCGCGGGCGGCCAGGCCGCCAATCTCCAGGGCATCTGGAATGAGGCGGTCTCCCCGCCCTGGGGCAGCAAATACACCATCAACATCAACACCGAGATGAACTATTGGGCGGCGGAGACCGGCAACCTGCCGGAGTGCCACCAGCCGCTGTTCGAGCTGTTGAAAGACATCTCCGTCACCGGCGCCCGGACCGCGAAAACCTACTACGGAGGAACGGGCTGGGTGGCCCACCACAACCTCGACCTGTGGCGCGGCACGGCCCCGGTGGACGCCGCGCGATTCGGCATGTGGCCCATGGGCGGCGCCTGGCTCTGCCAGCACTTGTGGGAGCATTACGCCTTCACCGGGGACCACCAGTTCCTCCAGGAATATTATCCCATCATGCGGGGCGCCGCCCGGTTCCTTCTGGGCCTGTTGGTGGAAGACCCCCGGCACCATTGGCTGGTCACGCCGTTCTCCATGTCCCCCGAGCATGGCTTCCTGGATGCCAGCGGCAGGATGGCGTTCCTCTCGCCCGCGCCCACCATGGATATGGCGATCATCCGGGAGCTGTTCCCCCACTGCATCGCCGCCAGCCAGGAGCTGGGCGTGGACGCGGAATTCCGGGGCCAGCTGGAGGCCGCGCTGAAGCGGCTGCCGCCCTACCAAACCAACCGCCTGGGCTTTTTGCGCGAATGGCCCGAGGACTGGCAGCCCGGAAACCAGGGTCATAATATGTCGCCCCATTTCACCTTCTACCCGGGGAGTTCCATCACCCTGCGCGGCACCCCGGAACTGGCGGCGGTGATCCGCCGGGGGATGGAAGCCCGCCGCAGCCGGGGCGGCTGGCCCCTGGCCTGGGACCTCTGCATGTGGGCGCGCCTGGAGCGGGGGGACCAGGTGGCCGCCAGCCTGCGGACACTCCTGCGGAATTCCCTGGCGCCCAACCTGCACAACAGCGGCTCCAACCAATCCGACGCCAGCTTCGGCCTCACGGCCGGGGTGGCCGAGGCCCTGCTGCAAAGCCACGCCGGCGAGCTCAGCCTGCTCCCCGCCCTGCCGGACGGCTGGGCCGAGGGCTCCGTCCAGGGCCTCCGGGCGCGCGGCGGGGCGGTGGTGAACATGACGTGGAAAAACGGGAAACTCCACTCCGCCGAAATCCGGAACGCCCGGGGCCCGGCCTGCCCGGTCCGCTCCGGAGAAAAAACCACCATCCTGCACCCCAGACCGGGCGAAACCATCCGCCTGAACGCCAATTTGGAAGCCACCGATTAGCCAGGGCCGGCCCGGCTCCTCAGGGCTGCCTGGGGAGCGGCGGCACGGGGGTGTCGAGGCAGACGTGAACAATTTTGAGGGTGGGCAGGACCGGCTCCAGGAAAGCAGCCAACTGCCCATATTTGAGGCGCCCCGGGGCGTATACCAAAAGCACCGGGGGCCGGGCCCGGGCGGCCGACCTCCGGGCCCGCTCCTGTTCCGCGTCCAGTTCCCGGCGCAGCTCCCGCGGGCTGGCAACGGCCCGCTCGGCCCCCGCCAATTCCGGCGCCGGGACGCCGTTTTTCCACACCGAATCGACCACGATCAGCCGGCCCGATACCTGGCCGTCTTTTTCCGACAAGGCGAGCTCCCACGGATGGAAGATCCGCGCCTGGCGGTCCAGGAACCGGGCGTCCGGCATGAACGCCCGGTAGTAAAGCTGGCCGGGCGGAGGCGGTTCCACGAGGACGCCGCGTTCGCAGTCGATGACCGCCAGGATCTTCGCCAGGGCCTGGGCCTGGGCAAGCTCCAGCTGATCCCCGAACCGGACGGTGAGATAAAAGCGGTACCGCGTGCGGTCCAGCCCGGCCAGGGCCTCCAGCATGGAGACGACACCGGGCTTTCCATTGAGCTGCGCCGGGCCGTCGCTCAGCTGCAGATCCAGGCTGGCCAGCGGCTCCTGGGCGGCCGGGGGGCGGCCGGGCCCGGCCACCAGGAGCAGATCCTTCGCGCAGCGAGCCTCAGCCTGGCTGGCTGGCTCGATGGTCAGCGTCAGCAGCGCCCCCTCCGGAAAGCCGGCGTCCGGATTGACGATGGTGTTTTGGTAAACCTCTTCCTTGGGCGCGGAATAGGGAACGGTGAGGATGGAGCAGGTGGCATTGAAAAGCGAAACAATGGATTTGGGCTGGTATTCATCGGCGGCAGGCACCAGTTTTTGGGGATCCGCCAGGGCGGGAACCAGCCGGGCCCCGGTGAACAGGAAACCTTCCTCGCGGAGGGTTTTGCCGGTGCGCCGGTCCACCAGCAGTTTCTCCAGCCGCAGGGGAGGCCCATTGGTGGCGGAGAGGGCCAGCATAAAGGATCCGCCCCGGGCCCAAAACCGCAGCGATTCGGGATCATAGGCCGCGCCCGGCTCGGCGCCGATGAATTCCAGGGCCTGCTGCACCGCGCTGGGCCTGGCGAACGCGATCAGCAGGGCTTCGTAGCCGTGGTCGCTGGTTTCCCCGATGACGGTGAATTCACACGGCGCGTTGGGGCCCAGCGCCGTACGCTCCACCATCACCTCCACCCGCCGCTTTTTCCGGTCGGCCACCAGGCCGGGCAGGACGAGGATGGTGCGATCCTCCGCGTATTTCCGCACGTTGCCGGCGTGGGCCTGGGCCACCACCCGCCGGTTTTCTTCGTGGCCCTTGGGCAGGCTTCGTGGCGCGCCGGTTTCCTGGGCCGGCAGCGGCGCCACCAGGATCAACCAGGCCAGCAGGCCAGGCCGCAACCGTTTGCCGGGCCGGCCAGGCGGGAGGCTGGCGGTGGTTGAAGGCTGGCGATCGCCCCCGGGCCCGGCCACGCCCCGGTTCGCCGCGGCAGCGGGGGGCCGATATCCTTTGCTGAAAATGGATCTCATCAGGATGGGGATTCTAAGCCAAACGCCGCCGCTCTGCAAACCGCAGCTGGCACGGCAACGGGTTCCCTGGTGATCCAGCCGCCTTCGCTGAACGCCGGCCAGAAGCGCCGATTTCCAGGGCCATGATCCACCAGGAGCGAACCATCCCGGCCAGCGGCCGCAACCGGAGCTTCTTTGCATCGGGCACCCCGTCGGGGATCGTGACCACCCATTGACTGCAGCCAAGGCGGCCAGGGCCGCCAGCGCAGTCCTGGCCCGCGCCGGACGGCTGGAAACTCACAAATTCACCATGGGCAGCATCCGAAGCCTGGGGGAATCCTCAGCGGCAGACGCCGCCGGCCGCCCGCACTTTCTCCCGCAGCTTCAGGAGGCGCTGGCCAGCCTCCACCAAGGTTTCGCTATGTTTGGCAAAGTGGAACCGGATGAGGGGGCGGACCGGCTCGCGGAAGAAGCTGGAGCCGGGCACGGCGGCCACCCCCACTGCCCGCGCGAGCCATTCGCAGAAAGCCACATCGTCCGCCGGCTCAAACTCGGAGATGTCGACCATGACGTAATAGGCTCCCTGCGGCCGGGCATAGGATAAGCCGGCCTCATCGAGATAGCGCAGGAACAGGGCGCGTTTTTCGGTATATAGAGCCTGCAGGCCCTGGTAATAGCTGTCGGGCATTTCCAGCCCGGCCACCGCCGCCTCCTGCAAGGGGGCCGCCGCCCCCACCGTCAAAAAGTCATGCACCTTGCGGGCGGCATTGATGACCGCCGGGGAGGCGATGAGGTAGCCCAGGCGCCAGCCGGTGATGGAATAGGTCTTGGAGAGGGAACCACAGGAGATCGTGCGCTCGAACTGGCCGGGCAGGGCGGCAAAATAGGTGTGCTGGCTCGGGGCATAAACGATGTGCTCATACACCTCGTCCGTGATGACAAAGGTGTCATGCGCTTCAGCCAATTCCGCAATGAAGAGGAGCTCCTCGCGCGTGAAGACTTTCCCTGATGGATTGGACGGATTGCACAGGATCAGGGCCTTGGGCTGCTGGGCGAAAGCCCGGCGCAATTCTTCCCGGTCGAAATGATAATCCGGCGGCCGCAAAGCCACGTGGATGGGCTGCGCGCCCGACAAGATGGCGTCGGCCACGTAATTCTCGTAAAAAGGCGAAAACACGATCACTTTGTCGCCCGGATTGCAGGCCGTCATCATGGCCGCCATCATGGCCTCGGTGCTCCCGCAGGTAACCACCAGGTTGGTGTCGGGATCCAGCGGCAACCCCATGAAACGCGACTGTTTGCGGGCCAGGGCGGCGCGAAAATTGGCGGCCCCCCAAGTCACCGCGTATTGGTGCGGGCCTTTCCGGGCCGCCCGCTCCGCGGCTTGCAGCAGCGCTTCGGGCGGATCGAAATCCGGGAATCCCTGGGACAGGTTGATGGCTCCGTGAGCCAGGGCGACACGGGTCATCCGCCGGATGACCGATTCCGTGAACTGGCTGGTGCGATGGCTCGTGGCTGGCATGCGCTATATGAGGTTGAGGAGGTCGATCCCAGGCGCCCAGGCTGAATCCCTGGACGAGGGATCCGGCCCTGGCCTGGCAGTTGCTAAAGTTACTTTAAAATGGTTGTTCACGCTTAAAAAGCCCCGCCAGCCTGGCAGCAGGCCGCCTGAAAATCCAGCAAATCCGGTACGACGATTAAAGCAGTCGTATATTCAAGAACCGCCAGAACCATGTCAAAAAAACGAAACCCGGGTAAAACAGCAGGGTTGGTTGTTATACTTTCTAGTTTTGCTTCACGATAGGGGCCGGGGGGGAACCGTTCCCTTCCGGCCGCCTGGCCAGCCCCGGAACCAGCGCCGGGGGGCCGCGGTCCCGCCGCTGGATGCGCCGGGGGAACCGTGCGCTTTTGCCTGCTTTTTTGTGGCAACTTTTCAGGACTCAAGCCATGCTCCCGGGAAAATGAAACCCGCCGCCAGGTTCAGCAGTTTATCCCTCCTGGCGAGGGCCGGGGTGGCGGCTGGCAATCTGGGCGCGGAAATCCAAGTCCCGCAGCCCGGGAGAGCGGACGGGCGCGGGCACGCCGTTGGAAAACTGAGCTTAAACATGGAGAAAATGGATGATGAAAATTAAATTCCACCTGCGGGCGGCCCTGGCCGGACTGGCCGCCGCGTTTTGCCAATCCCTGGCCGCGGAAGCGGCGGAGGCGCCCCTGGCCACCGTGGATTTCCGCTGGTCGCCGCCGGAGTGGCAGACGGCGATCTGCCTGCCCGATGACCCGCACAAGACCCTCGTGGACCGCAGCGGCGAACTGCTCTACCAATACAACCAGGGCGGACGCGAGTTCGCCACGCGCATCGGGGTGGAGGTGGCGACCGGCGCGGTGTGGCGGGGACAGGAGCTGCTTTCCCCGCGCGTGCCCATCGTGCGGACGCGGCGCGCGGCGGACGGGCTGGAGATCCTGGAGGAGTCGTTCGCCGTCACGGATCTGCGGCCGGCCAGCGCCCCCGCCTCGCCGCTGCGGCGGCTCGATCCCGGCGGCCAGAACCGGGACTGGGCGAAGCCGCCCGCCGGTCTCGATCCGTCGCTCCGGAACATCGCGGTCCACATGGGGGGCAACCTCCAATACGAGCTGGCGGTGCCCGCGGGCGCGGCCCGCCGGGTCGCGCTGGCGCTGTGCGAAGGCTGGTGGAAGGAAACCGGCAAACGCGTGCAGGTGCTGCGCGTGGAAGGGGCGGCCCCGAAGACCATCGACACGGTGGCGGATATCGGCCAGAATCAGGCGGCCGCGTTTTGGTTCGACGCCAAGGATGCCAACGGGGACGGCAGGATCGAAATCGCCGTGGAGGCCGCGCCCCAGGGCAGCGACCAGAACACCATCCTGAACGGGCTTTGGGTGTTTGCGGCGGACACGCCGCCCGACAGCGGCGCGCTGCTGGCCGGGAAGCTGAATCCGGCCGCCCTGGCGCGCCTGAGCGGGAACGGGCCGGGGGGCCCGGCCCGCAACGATATGATCCTCGTCCGGGTCACGAACCAGGGCGCGGAAGCGCGCACGCTCCAGCCGCGGTTGATCGTGGATACGGCGCTGGCCTTCGCCTTCCAGCCGGAGGCGCAGCGCGTGACGGTCGATGACCACCAGGTGGTCACGTCGTCGTTGAAGATGAAGGGGGTGGCGGAGGAGCGGAAATCGCGCCGGGTGATCCAGCTCGAGGAGCTGACCGTGCCGGCGGGGAAGGAGGCCACCTTCTTCGTGCTTTACTGCGGTGGCGGGGTGATCGTGCGGGAACCGGCCAGCCTGGAGCAGGCGCTGGCCAGCCGCGAGCACGCGGTGGGGTATTGGGGGCGGGCGCCGCTGCCTTTCGGCCGCGTGCAGGTGCCGGACGCGGGCATCCAGGCGCTGGTGGACTCCGCCATCCGCAACATCTGGCAGGCGCGGGAGATCAAGCAGGGGCTGCCGGCGTTCCAGGTCGGCCCGACCTGCTACCGCGGGCTGTGGATCGTGGATGGCGCCTTCCTACTGGAGGCAGCGGCGATCGTCGGCGCGGGCCAGGAAGCGCGCAACGGGGTGGCCTACGAATTGACTTTCCAGAAGGAGGACGGCCGCATCGAGGTGATGGGGAATTTTCCCAAGGAGAACGGCATTGTGCTGTGGACGTGCATCCGCCACGCGCAGCTCACGCAAGACAAGGCGTGGCTGGAGTCCATCTGGCCGAAGCTGGAACGGGTGGCCGGGCACCTGCGGACGTTGCGCCAGCGCACGCTCGAAAACGACACGCCGCTGGATGACGGGCTCATCCCGCCCGGCTTTTCCGACGGCGGCATCGGTGGCGTCCATGCGGAATACACCAATCCCTATTGGAACCTGGCCGGCCTGAAAGCCTTCATCCAGGCCGCCCATTGGCTGGGCCGGGCGGAGGCCGCCGCCACGTGGCAAAAGGAATACGACGCTTTCCTGGCCGCCTTCAACAAAGCGGCCCAACGCGACCTGGCCAGGGATCCGGGGGGGAATCCCTACGTGCCGATCATCATGGGGGAGCCGGGCCGGAAGGAGCTGCCGCAGCGCGGGCAATGGGGCTTCTGCCATGCGGTGTATCCCGGGCAGATCTTCGCCCATGACGATCCGCTCGTGGCCAGCACCCTGGCGATGCTCGCGGCGACCGAGCGCGAAGGCATGGTCTATGGCACCGGCTGGGATGCCACCGGCATCTGGAATTACTTCGCGTCGTTCTACGGCCACGCCTGGCTTTGGCAGGGGGACGGACGCCGGGCCGCCCAGGCGCTGTACGCCTTCGCCAACCACGCCGCGCCCACGCTGCTGTGGCGGGAGGAACAGTCGTTGAAGGGGGAGCCGTTCAAGAAAGTGGGCGACATGCCGCACAACTGGGCCAGCGCCGAATTCATCCGGCTCACCGTCCACCTGCTCGCGCTGGACCGCGGCAGCGAACTGCACCTCCTGGAAGGTTTTCCGCGCGAGTGGGCCGGCCCGGGCATGCTCACCCGCCTCCGCGGCGTGGCAACCCCCTTCGGCCCGCTCGACCTCTCCGTGCAAGCCAGCCCGGATGGCCGGACCGCCACGCTGGAAGTGAAGCCGCTTGCCGCCCATTGCACCGCGGTGGTGGTCCACCTGCCCGGCGGCGGCACGCAACGGCTGGCGCCACAGCAGGGCGGCAGCCTCACTTTCCCGGTGGGAAAAGGGGGCGGGCCGGAGCGCCGGTGAACGGTGGGTGAAGCCGGCGGCCAACTCTGCTCCTGGACGGGCAGCGTATTTCCGCCGCAGCCGCAGGCCGGCGCCAATCAGGAACATGGCGAAGGCTCGCCTGAGTGCGGCCGGCGGGAACGCGAAGGCGAGCGAGCTGCCGATTTCAGCTTGCCCAGGACCTCGGGACGGAACTCCATATCGCGCCGGATGGCCGCCTCCAGATCCTTCCCGGCGTAACTGTCCTTGAGCCCAAGAAAGTTGAGCAGGTAGGGATCGCGGAATACCAAGTGCGGGGTCAGCCTGTCCTCCTCGCGCAGAGCCTTCAGCTCCATCGCCGCCAGCTTCGCCGGCTTCTGGGACAGGGCCGTGCGCTCGAACAGAATCCCTCCGATCTTCTTCTCCAGGACATGGGCGCTTCAGCACTTGATGCGGCACATTTCCGCGTAGAAATCGCGCTTGAGGGGATCGTCGAGCCGGATGATGTGCAGAAATTGCGTCCAGCCCAATAGTGCAATCAGTGACTGCGCAATCTTCATATCCGGGAAGACTTCGGCGAAACGAACCATGTTGAACAGGTTGGTCTTGGTGAAGCCACGGCCAAATTCTGCGGTCAATTTTCCACTCAGTGCGTGGACAATCTTCTCTCCATACCCGGGCCGCGTCTCCTGCAGGAATTCCGTGCGCACCCGCAGGTCGGCGCCAATCAGGAAAATTGGGAAGGCGAGCGAGGTGCGGATTTTGGCGATCACCGCCGGACAGGCCATCCGGCCAGCGGTTCAACAATGGGGCTATCCCCAACGCCCCGGCCAACTCCTTGGCGATGCTCGCTGCGACCGAGCGCGAAGGCATGGTCAATGGCACTGGCTGGGAGGACACCGGCATCTGGTTTGGTGACAACTACCGGATCAAGGCCAGGGCGTTCGCGTTGGCGCCGGAGAAGATGGAGGCTTGGCGGAATTGATTTAGTCCCTCTTGGCTTCCTTGTCCCTAGGTTGATCACTCTCTCCGGCCTGTCGCTAGGGAGGGGGATTGATCTGGGATCTTGGGCCGCAGAGGGACGCTTTTGTTTAGCTCATGCTTGAATTCCCAACTGCACTACTTGAAAGCGTTAGATGGACTGGCTGCCGCTGGCTCTCAGAAAAAAACAAGGCCTCGTATTTGGGCAATGTTTTCAGCCTGTCTGCAGTGCGGCGTTCGATTCCAGAGGGAGCGACATTGCGCGCTAGTGTTCGCGCATCCAGATCGGTCACGCGAAGTATCAAGTAATTGGCAATAGCAGAGTAAAGACTCAAATCAAAATCTTTGGCCTCCTGCGAGGCGACAATCATGGCGAGGCCATATTTGCGACACTCCTTGGCCATCGTCGGGATAAGCTTCAATCTCGCGGCACGGTGCGCTTCGTCAAAAACAATCGCATGGGTAATCCTATCTGGTCGGCCTCGCCGGAACATGTCCTGGTAAATACTATAGAGGGCGAAGCTCGCGTATGCACGCTGCACCGCATCGCTCTTGGAGGCGTGAACTCGAAGTATCTGCGGCGTTGAAGCATTGAGTAGGCTCTTTCCGCCCTGCTCGGCTCGGAAGAAACCGAAATCATCCAACTCGGCGAGCCGTGCTAAGAGAGTTTGGGTCCTTGCGTCTGGCCGCTTCTTAGCGCGGAGTAAGTCAACAAAACGGCGGAAATTTGGCGGCTGAAGTGAAGTATCGGAAGCGTTTTCCCAACCCAGTTCCCGATAGCTTTCTTTGATCGCACCGCGCAGTTGCTCAACTTGCAAATCGCCAAGCTCTGGGAAGATGGCCTCGAAAATGTCGCGCAGCTGTCCGGCACTCTCGACGTGGGCAAGTGGACCGTCATGCGTGACGCGCATTGGGTTGAACCCTAGGCTACTGACGTCACTGAACGACAGGTTGCGAAACGCCTTGGCGAGCTTTTCATCAATATCGTCGTGGTAGGAGAACACGATGGGCATGATACTTCCTGCGACCAACTGCTGGCAGATGTTAATGAGGCAGGTCGTTTTACCCATTCCGGGCAAACCCGCAATCATCAGATGCGGGTTGCTGGCGATGGAGGGCACCCAGGTCACTTTCACCCCTCCTGGTGCCTCACCAATCAAGACTGCGCACACTTCCTGGGGCATCTCCGGCAATGCATCCCCGGACGAACGGTCGGCTTCATCCACAGCGGGGGCTGTGTTCTCTGCTGGGAATGTGCCCAGGATGGTGCCCGGGTCGCTTGTGAGGCTGGTGATTTCCTGAGGGAGCACGGGCGCCGCGCCGGGCTGCAGCGTAGGAGGTGCCGCTGATGCAACTGCGACTTCCGCGGGTTTGTCTGGCAACGAGTCCGGGCCAAAAAGCCAAACCCGGCATTCCTCCGCAAGGCCCGGAAACAGCTCTTCGGGCTTGCTGGGTGAAAAATCGGGACAAAAGATAAAAGCGCGATCTGACCTCTCTGAGAAACTGGTTTCATAGGCGACCGGATCGCGGAGGAGGCGATCCAGTTCTTCGCAGACACGCCCGTAAACCGCTTCGCTAAGGTAGTGGCGGCGAGCTTTATCCGCGTAGAACCGCAGTGCCCGGACAAGGCGCCCGGCGCGAATGACGCGCTCGGACGATTTGAGCGAAGCACCGAAGAACCAATCCATCCAACGCCTCCGCGTGCTGCTGGTCTGCTGGAGCACCGAACTGACCAGTACTGCGGCTCGGGCCATGGCCAGATGCCGGCGATACTTCACTTCAACAAAACGAAACTGTAGCCGTCCCTTTTGCCCCACTGAAACAAAGAGCATGTCGGCGCGCCGAGAATCTTCCTTCGCGCACTCGAAACCCTCATCCTCCTCCTCCAAAACGTCCTCGGGAATATCGGTGGCGACAAGTTCGCGGACATCATCGAGGGGCAGCAGAAAGCCGGACGGCAGATACAACCAGCATTCTGAATCCGCCGCAGACATCAGGCTGCTGGCGCGCACGAGTGACAATGCCACCAGTTCGCCACCGACCCGCTTGGCTGGCAAGTCGTCGCCACCGGTGGCCAAGCGCATTGCGAGCCGGCCACTGAGCCCCTTGAGTTGACCGAGAAGGTACTCACAATTGCGCATGGAACCACTCAGGCCCATCAGAGCAAGCGTTTGATCAAGCAGGTGTCGAACTTCGTCAAAATGCGCAGTCGACGTGATCATCTGCACGCAGCCGAGGTCATCGCGCTCTGGAACGGCATCAATCAAGTAGGCATTGTAAATCGCAGGAGATTCGTGCGGAGAGTCGAAATACTCCACACCAGCGTTGCGATCAATGGTAACCACCCAATCGCAGAGGCGATGAAGGGTGTCCAACATCTCGACGTCATCGCCGGAGGAGATGGTGCGGACAATTGGCTGCGAATTCACATTCCCAGCCCATCGGACCACTGCCGAAGCAGTGGCACTCTGAATTCTATGAAGGCGTTCCGTAACAACCCGATTGGGGAGTTTCAGTCCGTCCTGCTCGAGCGGAACATACATCCGCCACGAAGGCTGGGAATCCCGGATGGAGAAAACGCGCTGAAGGTTCGCAGCCAAACCATAGGCTAGAATTGGGCAACACGTAATGTTCCTCTCTTCCACGGCGACGCGCGAGGTAAAGGAGTCGAATGCAATGGCAAGATGGGCAGGCTGGTCTAACGTGTTCGGATCGCGACGCGCCCAGCGCAGGCGCGGCAATGTGCGTCCGCTTCCACGTTTGAGAGATTCCAGACTCCACGCGTCCTCAGATGGTACGCCGGCGACACCGGCACGCCGCCGCTGGTTGATCTTCACCAAGTGCGCTCCGGTAGTGCCGGAATGTGCCTCGGACGGATGCAGATCGAGCTGGTAGGCGACCTCCCGAAGCTGAGGTCCATCCTCTGGCTCGCCATCGGCGGCAGACTCCTGAACCAGCGCCTTGCCCAGCGCGCGGACAACGGTGGCAGCGTCCCCCGGCCGCAAGGCGTGCACCCGGACGATGGAACATTCGGGATGTGAATCTAGATAGTGACTGACTTCGCGGGCGAGAGCATGCCCGGAGTTGGCGCTCAACCCGGGCACGATCCGCTCGGAGTCACCGGCGAAGCAGGCGGCGAGCGTGGCAATTGCCGACTTCGGCTCGCGGTCGCGGTCGGCGACCATGGCTACTGCGGCCAGCCCCAACACATCTCCGAAGACGAAGTAAGAGTCAGCTTGGAGCCCAGGCAGAATGAACGGATAATAGGCGCCATCGAGCCAGTTGAGTGTCTTCTGAACGCGCCCATAAGCCATGTTTTCCTCAAATCGCATCTGGAGGGCGAGATCGTCGTAAGCGCTCTGCCAGGCAACGCGCACGGGATGAGATGGCAGGACAATCAATCCAATCGTGCGACCGGCGGGGTTTTGAACCTCAACCGTATGGGCAAGTGCGAGCTGGGGCCCGCCGACCTCCAGAGCGTTCTGCCACGCGTTCAGGTATTCGGAAGTGAGAGTAGCCGAACCATGCCCATGAAGATAAAAGCGGGACAGAGTACCGGCGGCCTTGAGGGCGTTTTCGCGAAAACGGCGTGAGACCTCCTGCAATCGGGTCAGCGTTTCAACCGGCGTTACTTCGTCGCTCACGGGTTTGAACTCTAATTTACTCGTCCAGAATCCGTCGGCCCGGCAGCGGATAATCCAGCGACCGACCGCTGTGCCACCGTGACGCGGCCAATCCTTCTCGACCTCCTGCAGTAGCCGCGGTCGTTCGACACGGAAACCGCGCCGCATGCCGGGCAACCGGCACGTCACAAATCCATGTTTGTCGGGCACCGCCTGTTCGCCCCTTTGTCGCTGCTCAATAAAGGCCTTGATGTCCCCACGCGAAGCCGTCTGGACAAGCCCGTCGGCGAGGCAACGCAGGATCTCACCACTGCTGATTCGCTCGGAAATCGGCGCGGCTCCAAAAGTGATGATAAAATCCTCCGTCTTCGCGGGCCTGACGATGTTCTGCGCCGCCGCGGACACCTCGACAAACGACTCCAACTTGGACGTCTGGTCCAATTCTTCAAAGTCCTCATGGGTAAAGATCACCTTTTGCTTATGGTTTTCGCTGTGTTCAACCTGCCGGGAGGCAAGAACTTCGGAACCTGCGAGCACCCTAACCTCGTAGTTGACCGAGCCTCTTGGCAAAGCTTTCGGCTCAGTCTCCCAACGGATTTCGAGTTTGGTCTTCGGGTTTCCCGAATCAATGATGAGTTGAGGCAAGGATTCGCCTGGGACGATACTCAAGCCAGACCAAGTGAAAATGGTCAAGTTCCTACGCCGCCACGACGTGATGTCGATGCGAGCAAGGTGGTTGTCCAGGAATGCGGGGCGAAGATTCCCTAACCAGAGGCAGGGTGAGTCGGCGACATTCTTGAGGACCGTGGCCCTGGACTCCGAACCTGCCGTACGGAGGACTTGGTCGAGAGCGGCCAGTTGGTCGGCGGATGGCGTTGACAACACAAGCCCGCTGATACGCACCGAGGGAGCCTGGCCCGTAGCTGGAGGCATGAGGAGCTTCTCCACCATGAGCGCCGATTCACCCAGAAACCGGGACGCCTCGTCGGCAGTTCCGCCAACTACTGGCCAGAGGCCGAGCAGGCGAACGAGTCGACCTCCGTCGGTGTGATTCTCGGCGAGGCGCCCAAAAAACTCAAATTCCTGGCGCAAAGAAGTGCTGTTGCGCCGGCCACCCAAGCGTCGAGCGCGCTTGATGGCATCGTCGCCAAATTCTCGCCATGCTTGTTCTGTGTCTCGATGCAGAATTCCGATCGCCTCCTTGAACAAAGTCTTTTCGTCAATCTCGCGTGCAGCACTGTAAATGCCATCCATGCCGGCGCCCGCGCCATGAGCGTCGATAAGGAGGAAGGCGGCCGACCCCTTGCTCTCGCGCAATTCCACGGCCTGATCTGTGGTGAGCCAGCCATTCTCGTTGGTTAATCCAACCGCAACGACCTGCCACCCCGCAACGGAGCGAATGCCAGCAGTAAGGATTTCCTGAATATCGGCGTGGGAAAAAGCGCGTGTGAACGCCAAATCGCCCATCCCTCCACAACCGAGAAGACGTTCCACTGCACGAACTACGATTTCTATGTTCATACTTGGGCCTGAAGTTGAAAGCGCGGACGCAGATGCTTCATAAACTCCGCGTCGTTGACGCGGACTAGCAAACCTAGATCCCGTAGGCGGCGTTCGAGCATGGCACGATTGTTCAGCAAGTCTTCACGAGACGCTGAAACGCCCGGGGGACACTCGTCCACCCAAATTCCGTAGCGTTTGCGTAGGATGCGAAGGAACTCTGCGAAGGAGAGAATGCCCTTGCGGCCGACCAAGTGGAGATGGACCAGCATCTCAAGAACGGTATTGGAAAGAATCGCCGATCGCACATCCATCATCTTGCGCTTGCGGCCGGCGAAACTGCGGAAGACTCGGCGCTTACGACCAAGTCCATGCGCCTCATTAAGCATCAGACACGAGTCCACGAACATCAGTGGCTTGGTGCGCACCAATTTGTCGCCCATCATCGTGCAAAGGCTGTCCGCTAGTGCCCGCACAGGATCGTCGGCTACCGTGGTTGCGCCAAGGATTTCGACCGCCTCTGGCTCGATCCTTTGGCTTTCCAGCGCGAACTTCAAGGCTTGCACGTTCTCGGATAGGGCATTTAGAATAGCTTCAGAGCGTGCATGCCGTCCTTTACGGACTGCTCCCAATACATTCAGCCAATCGGAAGTATCAGGTCCTTGAGGCATGGAATTACGTAAGATATGGTCAAATCGACCTTTGGCGTCCATAATCCGAATTGCCATCAAGCTTGCAGAGGCTTGGTCGAGCAAACTAAGGACCCCCTCAAAAGATTGCTCGGAGAGATCCCGCAGGCGGGAATCGCTGCCGTTGGAAGCATCGGCAAAGATAGGCACCGCGACCTGCGAGTCGCCTGGGATCACTTGGCCTGTATTGTCCCAGGAAATGGAAATCGATGAAGTCTCCAAATAGATAGAGAGCAACCCAAGGCCCAGCAACGACTCAAGCATCGGGGTAATCGAGCGGCGAGGAATGGTTGTGCCATAATTCAGAAGAAATTCGGTCAAGTCTTCACGAAAGGCGATTGTCGCTCTTTTCGACACAGGCCAACTGTTCTGAATAGCAGATACTGCGCCACCGGTGGCATGCAATGTTTCCGGTGCCTCATTACAGGCCTGTGAGAGGCGAATCATCAATAATTCCTCAAGGGATACGCGAGCCTCCTCATTGAATTTATCCGCGCGCAGGTCGGCCGGATTCTCACTAAATGCGACACCACGTGCGAAGATGTTGAAGAGGAGATTCTTTTCAGGGGAGTGCCCGACAGGAAATGGTCCGTCGCCTCCGTCGGGCCTAATTCTCAGCCCATTCGTTTGATTGGCCAAGATAGAGACCAGCATCTCAGGGACAAAGCGCAAGTTGGCTACGACGGGAGGGAGGTCCAGCCATGACGACAAGAAATGAACGGGGAACGCACGCTGGATTTCCTCCTGGTGACCTTCAGAGTGTTTCTTATTCTCTAAAACATCACACAGTAGCAAATCACCAAGGATATCCTTCTCGACTTCGGAATTGAAGTTGGCAAAGGACTCCGTGTCCTGCGACAGCTTCCCCGCGACAGACCAGACATTGGCCATCATCCCCGCGCCTGGTGAAAACGCTTCTTGGAAGCGGCCTCGGCCCCGCCTGCACCCACGCCTACACATGTAGAATGCGGCTGGGAGAACTGATCCCACTGCAAAGTTCTGAGGTGTCAATGGCAATGCAACCAAGGTGTTGGCCGTCCAAATCAACTCCGCCAAGGGTAGGGTGAATACTTTATCGACAATATCTCTGGCGTTCATGTGCTGGTGGGAGAAAAGGGTTCGCATGCCAGAATTTGGCGCGTGGGTGTGGTTTGAATTCCAAGGCGATACACGGTCGAATCTGACTTTGGATTCCAAGCGAGCAGGTGGCCCTCGTCTTCCTTCGCGAGTCGCTGTGTGAAAATTGCAAGGTTGGCAAACAGATCGTCGGAACGTAGCTCGCTCAACTGTTCTCCTGAGGCCAGCAATAAGAGCGTATGAAATAGTTCGTAGCCCATGGAAAGCAAATCCTCGCGTCCATCGGTGGTGCCATAGACGAGATTCAGTCGGCGGGGAAGAACAGGCAGTGGAACGCGGCAAATGCTGGGCCATTCAGCTTCGAGCCGAAAGCGCTCCAACGGTTTTTCGACCCAAAAGTAGGTTTCGGTAGGGGTGCGTGGAGTAATGCGCAACGGGACAATCTCGGGGCGAGCCAAGGCTAGCGGCGGTAGGCTCTCCAGCTGGGAAATCCCGCGACATAGTTGAGCGCACAAGCCTGAATTCTCGGAGGCAAGCTTGAGTGCCGCGTCCTTGAAGAGGCGAAGATGGTCGCCATTGGCCAGCGGGAGCGAATGCGGGTTGCCGGTCAGCGCTTCGATTTGCGATTCGCTCCATTCTAGGTAAGCACGGCGACGAGCCGAATCTCTCACCAGTCCCGGATAGCCGGGGCCAGCCCCAGGCACCTCACGAGCGGTATGGCCCATGAGCCACCGATCTAGCTGGGGATGGGATTCTAGAGCAGGATCAAGAGCGGCAATCTCACGCAACAGCTCGCCCTGGCGAAACGGAGTTGCCGGAGAAAAGAGCATATCCCACGCCGAACCGGGCTTGAGACCCGGGTCCTGATGCAATTCCGCACAACTATTCACTCCGAACAGGACGTAGCTCAGCACACCACGCAGCTCGCGGGTGGTGATGTGGATTTGTCCCCGCTGGTGGACCGCCTGAAGCAATTCGCGCAGACGGACGCGCAGGTGCTCGCCGAGTCGGCCTGGTAGCGTGTCTGGAGACGCCAGGAGGCGGTGAGCATTGGGACCGGCGGTGCAGCGGTCCCAAGCCTTGCAGTTCAGGCATGGTGACCAAATCTGGGCGGCGCTTTCTGCACCCAAAAGCCGACGAATCAGCTGGTCCAGGAAATCATCCGACCATTGCCCGGACGGAGTGCGCCCACCGACGAGAGAGCGATGGTTTAGGCTGATCAACTGAACGTAATTCAGTATATCCTCATCCTCGTTATCGTGGGCCAAGAAAGCTCGGAGCGCACGGGTGAACTGACTCGAGCCACAACTTCGCTCCCGACCCTCCAGCCATTCGTAAAGACGGCCGTCATTGATCGCCAGTAGGTGGGCAATATCTTCCCGCGGCACGCCGTCGAGAAAAGGCCGAAGAAATTCATCGAGCAATTCGTTGGCACTGTGGTTCTGCCACGAAGCTGAACCATCGAGGTTGGCGCGGAGAACTAATCCGTCGACGGTCGTCGCTTCCCATATCCGATTGGCGGACTGGTGGTGGTCCACGCCAAACCTGGCGGCCAGGTGCTGGAGAAGTGCGGTTTTGCCATCGCCGGCATTGCCACACAACAGAACAAGGCGTGTGGTACGAGCGCGAAGCGAATCAAACAAGGCTTGCTCGAGCGGGGTTTCGACGTAGGTGGCAAGCGCGAACTCGCTGTCCAGACCACGGGTTTCCTTATTCCCATGCGGGGAGCCGGGATAGATTCGGAGCAAAGAATCGAGCCATTCCACCTTTCCCTGGGAACGCTGGATAATCTCCGGAATGGCGGGAGCCTGGGGGGCATCCGCTGTGACGGACACTTCATGAGCCGGGGTCAGAGTCTTGAAGGCTGCCGCGGCATCCGTGAACCGCCGTGAACGATCAGGATCCGTGGCTTGATCCAGGAAAGCCGCGAGACGGGGCAGAGATTCGCGCTCGCCTTCACGCCAATCCAGACCTTTCCCCTTATCCATCGCACCTAAGGGCAATGCCGTTTAGAAAATCATGAAAGAATCCGGGATATTTCATATTCGGGAGCCCCTGTTTGATATGAGTTTTCAAGCAGGCGCGGCCAACTACTGACCGGCTGGCGCAAGGCGCGAGGACAGGAGCGCTGGCGTCGTTT
>CAIMWS010000003.1 GCA_903845125.1 uncultured Verrucomicrobiota bacterium | reverse complement strand
CATTACCACCGATTTCCGGTGTCTTTTTCCCATGAGTCAACGACCCGTTTTGCCTCCTCTCAGATTCAGGTCCCCGGTGTCTTTTAATTTGAGTCAACTCGGCAGGCCATTTAATATTCGGATTTCGCCTTGATCCCCAGGCCCTTTCTTTTCAGGATGGGGGTCTGGTCACTCCATCACCTTGATCCGGTGATCTGGAATGAGATTCGCGTTTGAACAAAAACGAAATTGAAAGGGATTTATCCTTATGCCGATGACCCGACGTGACTTCCTGAAAAGTGCCGTTGTCCTCACTACGGTTGGCCCCCTCCTCCAGCCGCGGGCGGCTGCCAATTCCACCCCCTGGGCCCATCGCATCGTGCGCGTGCACGATCCGCTGGCCAGCGTCTATGACGTGGTCAATTACGATTTCCACGCAAAGGTGCGGGAATCGTATTACGGCAATTTCGTGAGCCAATGGCGGGTGCAGCGTATGCTGGATATGGCTTTGTGCGACCTCACCCAGGATAAGGATCCTGCCACCGCCCTGCGGAAGCTCATCCCCTACCGCCCGGGCGAACGGGTTTTCATCAAAACCAATTTCACCACTACTTACGCCCTCTGGGGCGGCGATTGGAACCGCATCCAATGGGATGCGCATTATAACGACACCGACTCGATCGCCGAACCGATCATCGCCGTCATCCAAGCCCTGGTGCGCATCAATGTGCCGCAGGAGCTGATTGGCGTGGGCGATCCCACCTGGTCCGCCGGCGATCCCCGCACCCCGCGCGTGATGCCCAACCGCGTGGCCAATAAAATCCATGCCCTTTTCCCCAAGGTGGCGCTCTATCGATCCTCTTTCACCCCCGGCGGCGATGGCTTCACCTGGAAAAACAACCATAAAGACGCCGTGGTTTCCCTGCGTGATCCAGCCCTCAATAACATGAAAGACGGCCCCGCCGATCACCGGCTGCCCGACCAGTTGGTTACCGCGGAGCACTTCATCAACCTGCCGATCATGAAGCGCCACGAAAGCGGCGGCGTCACCGGAGCCTTGAAAAACAATTTCGGCACGATCGCCAGCTGCCAGAATTTTCACTCCTCCGAGCACGCTCAAAAAAACCAGGCCCTCTACAGCAACCAGACGAACCCAGCCATTGATATCTGGCTTAATCCCCATGTGGGTGGCAAAACCCGGCTGATCGTTTGCGACGGCATCCTGGCGGGCTGGAACTGGGGTGGTGACCCCCCGGTGGGCTGGAAGAGCTTTGGCGGCCGCTCGCCGAACTGCCTCCTGCTCGGCACCGATCCCATCGCCCTGGACAGCGTGGTTTTCGATCATGTAACCGAGGGCTTGCCGGACCAGGTGAAAAATTACCGGGCTCCCGCGATGTTGGTGGATGGCGCCAAGCTGGGCTTGGGCCGCTATGAATCACGCTCCGGCCCCCAGGCGGGCTATCGCACCATTGATTATTCGGAAACCAACCAGGCCCCGGACGAGGTCAAACTGGGTAAACTGGCGGAACTCAAGCGACGGTATCTGGCATCCGACAAATCGGCCGGCGAGGTCCAGCGCTGCCTCCAGGAAAGCCAGGCTCTCCAATCTTGAATCCCTGGGGGCTGAACCGATGCAACTCGCCCACTGCGGCTGGCCGGCGATCCAGGCGCTGGATAAAAACACTCCGGTCGTTTTCCCCATCGCATCCCTGGAACAGCATGGACATCACCTGCCCGTTTTCACGGACAGCATGCTGCTGGGTGAAATCGTGGCCCGGGCCGGGGAGCAACTGGCAGACCGGGTGTTGTTTGCGCCCCTGATGTGGCTGGGGAATTCCGATCATCATCTGGATTTCCCCGGCACCCTGTCCGCCCCGCCCCGCGCCTACCTGGACCTGCTCGGTGGTTTGCTGGGGAATTTCATCCAGCACGGCTTCCGCCGCCTGGTTTTCCTCAACGGCCACGGCGGCAATGATGTACCCAGCCGGCAGGCCATCTTCGAGCTGCGCCAGCAACACCGGGACCGGCGGGATCTGCTGCTGCTCACGGTTACTTACTGGCAGCTGGGGGATCCCCTCCTCACGCCCGGCCACTCCTTTCAGCAAAGTCAAATGGGGCACGCCTGCGAATGGGAAACCTCCATGGTCTTGCGCCTGGCCCCCCATTTGGTGGGCGATTTAAAGACCCTGTCCACGGTGGAGCAGGCGCCCGGCTTTGGCCCGGCCGAGCGCGGTTGGATCACCAAAGACCGCACCACCTCCGGGCACATCGGCTCTCCGCAATGGGCCACGGCTGAAAAAGGCGAATTGTTGTTCCGCGCCTATTCCAGCGGCGTGGTGGATTTCCTGGAGCGCGTCCACCGCTGGGACGGCGAATCATGGAACGGCTGAGCCCATTGCCCCCGGCCCACCCGGCCTCCTGGAAATGGTGGATCTGTGGCCTGCTCCTGTTCGCTTCGATGATCAATTACATGGACCGGCAGACGCTGGCGAATGCATCGGTCCGCATCACGAGCCAGTTCCAGCTACGGCAGGAGCAATACGGCAACCTGGAGATGGCCTTTGGCTGGGCTTTTGCCGCGGGTTCGTTTCTGTTCGGTTTCGTGGCGGATCGCTGGCCCCTGCGCTGGGTCTATCCGGCGGTCCTGTTTTTGTGGTCCGCCACCGGTTTTGCCACCGGGCTGGTTCATGATTATACCGGGCTCCTGGTTTGCCGCACGTTCCTCGGTTTTTTTGAGGCGGGCCATTGGCCGTGCGCCATCAAGACCACCCAGCTTTTGCTCACCCCATCAGATCGCGCCCTGGGCAACGGCATTCTCCAAAGCGGCACTTCCCTCGGGGCCGTCATCACCCCGCTGATCATGCGGGCGCTGATGACGGATGAAATCGGCTCCTGGCGATTCAGCTTCCAGGCGGTCGGCTTGTTCGGGATCGCCTGGATCGCCGCCTGGTTCTTTTTGGTTGGCAAAAACGATCTCCATACTGGAACCAGCCAGGCAACTGCGCCGGCCTCGGCCGGCCTTACGGATCCCGGCCTGTGGCGGGCGGTCTTCAGCCGCCGGATGTTGATCGTCCTCATCATGGTCGCCTGCATCAATACCTGCTGGCAAATACTGCGCGCCTGGCTCCCCAAGTTCCTCATGGAAGGCCGCGGGTATGCCGAAGCCAGCGCCCTTTATTTCAACTCCCTATTCTACATCGCCTCGGATGCCGGCTGCCTGGGCGCAGGCGCCTTGGCGGTCTGGCTGGCGCAGCGCGGCCCCTCTTTGCTCAAAGCCCGACTGTCCGTGTTTTTCATCTTCGCCATCCTGACCGCGCTGACCACCGTCGCCGCCCTGTCGCCACGGGGATGGTTTTTGCTGGCGATCCTGCTGCTGGTGGGCGCCGGGGCGCTGGGTGTATTTCCAGTTTACCACGCCCTATCGCAGGACATTTCCGCCCGGCACCAGGGCAAAATAACCGGCCTCGCTGGCCTCGCCGCCTGGGGCTTTTCCCCCGTGCAGAAATACTTTGGCCGCCTGGTGGATCAGACCGGATCTTTCAACCTGGGCCTGGGCCTCGCCGGCTGGCTTCCGCTGCTGGCGTTTGTCTGCCTGTGGCTCGGCTGGCGCAAAACGGAAACCGCCAACCCTCAAAGCTCATGACCACGGCCGCCGCTTCGCCATGGGGCACCATCCCTAAAACCTTATGAAAATGCAGCCGCCCAATCCAGCCGGGGACCGGGAGGACCACTCCCCGGATCTACCGCACCTGACCCGCCGGAAATTCCTTTCTGCCGCCGGACCACTGGCCATCTCCATCCCGGTGCTGGCGGGCCTGCCCAGCCCGGTTCCCGGCCTTGCCGGCCAGCCAGCCCGGTCCACCCATCAGCGCCGGAAAATCGCCCTGATCGCCACCGAGGTGTGGCAATATTCCCATGCCCAGCATTTTATCGACCGCTGCCTGGAAGGTTACGGCTGGGAAGGGCGGCACCACCGGCCGCCCTTGGAACTGGCCGGACTTTATGTGGATCATTTCCCCGGGAACGATTTGGCGCGCGAGCGAAGCCAGCGCCATGGGGTTCGCCTCTATCCCACTATCGCCGAAGCGCTCACCTTGGGCGGATCCCAATTGGCGGTGGATGGCGTGTTGATCATCGGGGAGCATGGCAGTTATCCGCGCAACGAAAAAGGGCAAACCCTCTATCCCCGCCACCGTTTTTTCAAGGAGGTAGTCAAAGTCTTTGAAGCGAGCCATCGGGTGGCCCCCATTTTTAGCGACAAACACCTATCCACTTCCTGGGCTGAATGCTTGGAAATGGTTGGGGATTCGAAGCGGCTGGGATTCCCGTTCATGGCGGGCTCCTCCCTGCCGGTTACCTGGCGCATTCCGTCGGTTGAAATGCCGCTGCATGCGCCGCTGGTGGAAAGCGTTTGTGTCTGCTACGGCGGCATCGATTCCTATGATATCCACGGCTTGGAAACGGCCCAGTGCATGTCCGAGCGCCGCCGGGGCGGCGAGGCCGGCGTGAAAACAGTGCACGCCATCCAAGGGGCCAAAGTACGCCAATGGGTGGCCGGCGAGCCCACCACCCGGCAACTGCTCTTCGCGGCCCTCGCTCGCAGCCATACCTGCAAACCCAGG
Organism: uncultured Verrucomicrobiota bacterium; assembly: GCA_903845125.1. Classification (GTDB taxonomy): domain Bacteria; phylum Verrucomicrobiota; class Verrucomicrobiia; order Limisphaerales; family UBA1319; genus CAIMWS01. The sequence continues at coordinate 6,334 of CAIMWS010000003.1, read as the reverse complement.
CCGGGCTTCACTTTTTCGGTGCCCGACCTGGCCTGGCTGCAGGAAAACAGCTCCGGGTTCATCGCTTACATCATCGAACACCACGATGGTTTCCGAACCACCTTGTTCCTGCTCAATGGCCTGGTGCAGGACTTCAACTACGCGGGGATGCTCTCCCATGACCGCCAGGTGATTTCCTGCCAGATGCACCTGCCCATGCCGCCCCGGGCCGCGACGCTGGCTGATTTCTTCAACCCCCAATTCCACCACGCGGAAAACATGATCCTCACGGGCCAGGCACCGTATCCCATCGAACGCACGTTGCTGACTTCAGGCATGACCCTGTTCGCGGTGGAATCGCTGTATCGCGGCCAGTTGAAGCTGGCCACACCGGAATTGAAAATAGCCTACCAGCCCTTTGCCTCTTCCACCTTCTGGAGATCCTGACCATGCGCACCCTGAAAAACCTCGCCTTTCTGGCGGATGATTTGACCCTGGGCAGCCCGGCCCAGCAATTGTTGGATCGCTTCCTGATCGGATACCCGCGCAACGGCTCTTTCCAGCGCCTGGAGGGCTGCCAGACCACCCTTTGGCTCCCTCCGGGGGCCTCCACCACCGAACTCAACTTGCGGGTCAAGGATTGCGGTTTGGCGTTTGTAACGGATCTCCACGCCCTCGCCACCCATGCCGATGGCATCGTGGTCATACCCAGGGATCCCATCCACTGGAACGCCGCCCCGTGGCTGGAACCTTTGCTGGCCAATGCCCCCGCCCATACTCCGCTCTATATCTATGGCTCACTGGGTCCTTCCTTGTCGGAAGCCAGGCGATGGATGGATCTTGCCAAGGCCCGAAACCTGCAACTCCTGGCGGGGACTGCCACCACCGCCACCTGGCGCCTGCCTGAATTGGATTTCCCCCCAGGAGCCGGGATCAAAGAGGCGCTCATCGTCGTCCAGGGGCCGTCCCCGCAGGCTGAACTGGATGGTTTGGAAGGGCTGTTCCCTTTTCTGGAAAAACGGGCCGGCGGTGAATGCGGGGTCCGCCAGGTGCATTTCCTAGGTGGAGCCGACGTTTGGCAAACCGTGCAACCAGGCACTTGGTCCTGGCCGTTGCTCGCCGCCGCCATTTCCCGCTCGGATTCGCCCCAAGGCGACCCGGTCCGGGATGGGCGCACCCAGGATTTGGTGGGGCTGGGCCTGGTGCCGAAGCTGGCCCGGCAGCCGCGTGGCTGGCTGCTCCGGCACGCCGATGGGCTTCAGTCCATGGTGCTCGTATTGGATGGTGTGGTGGCCGATTTCAACCTCGCCCTCCGGACCAGCGCCGGGAAAACCTTGTCCACCCAGCTATACCGCCCGCCCCCTCCTGCCCAGCATCACTTCAGTCGGTTGGCCGGCTGGATTGAAGATTATTTCCGCACTGCCCAACCGCCCTGGCCCACCCAGCGCAACTTGCGGGTCGCCGGCCTGCTCGAAGCTTTCGACGAAATGCGCGCCAGCCGCCAAACCGTCCGGGAAATAAAAACCGGCGGCCATTGAACGGGGCGGCCCCCCTCAAGCGGTTGGTTTTATTGGCTGCCGGCCGCTTGGAAGTCTTCCGCATGATAGGAGCTGCGGACTTTTGGCGCCGAGGCCACATGGACAAAGCCAAGGTCACGGGCAATCCGGTAATATTCCGCAAACTTCTCCGGCGGAATAAAAGCCGCCACCGGCAAGTTGGCCGGCGTGGGTTGCAAATATTGACCCAAGGTCAGGATATCGCACTCCACCGAGCGCAAATCCCGGAGTGCCTGGATCACCTCCGGCTCCGTTTCCCCCAGGCCGACCATGATTCCGGATTTGGTGTAAAACCGGTTTCCGGCTCGCGCTTTGACTTTGCGCAGCACGCTTAAGGAACGGTCGTAAGTGGCCCGGGAGCGCACCTCGGGAGTCAGGCGGCGCACCGTCTCCAGGTTGTGGTTGAACACCTGGGGGCGGGCGGAAATCACCGTTTCCAGCGCTTCATCCTGGTCGTTGAAATCCGGCACCAGCACCTCGATGGCGGCCTGCGGATTCAATTGGCGAACGGCTTCGATCGTTTGCCGGAAGTGCCCGGCTCCGCCATCGGGCAAATCGTCGCGGGCCACGCTGGTGATCACCACATGCCGCAGTTTCAGCCGCTGCACCGCCTGCGCTACCCGCTTCGGTTCTTCGGAATCCAGGGGCAGCGGCTTGGCGGTGTGCACCGCACAAAACCCGCAAGCACGAGTGCAGCGATCACCGGCGATCATGAAGGTAGCGGTGCCTTTCTGCCAGCACTCCCAATGGTTGGGGCATTTGGCGCTTTCGCAAACGGTATTCAGCTGCAGGGAGCCTAACAGCCGCCGGGTGGTGGCGTAGGATTCCGATACGGGGAGGCGATTGCGCAGCCAGTCTGGCAATCGTTCCCTCGGCTTGGTCAGACTTTCAGTCATAGGGAGGGAATTCGGGACCAGCGCCGCCTCAGCCAGCGGCTTCGGCTTCAGTGATGATGGTGTCCTCGTGTTCGTAAGCGGGCGTGCAGCAGCAGAGCAAACGCATCACTTCGGATCCGGTATTCCAGAGCTTGTGGCGCTGTCCCGGTGGAATGGCAATGGCGGTCCCGGGCTGCACCTCCCGCAACTCCTCGCCCACGCGCATCCGCCCCTGGCCATGGGTGATGTAGTAAATCTCCTCCGTGACGGGATGGTAATGCTCCTGAGTGCTGCCCCCGATGGGCAAGCGGGCTTCGGCCAGGCTCTGGCGGCGGATCACTGAATTGCGCGGCGCCAGCAGTTCACGGATCTCCGACCCATCTTTGGTGATGAAGGCCGGAACGGTATCAAGATGGGTCACATCCATTTTTTAATTCCATTGTCCCCTCCCCGGCTGCCCGATTTGGGGGAATTTCTGTCACTCAGGTGGCCACTTTACCGTTTCCAGCAACCGCGGCAAGTTGGTTTGCGACAAGATTACCGCCCCCACAATCAACACCATCGCCACAAAATAAGTGGGGGTTGCCTGCTCCCCCAGGCACACCACCGCCCAACTCATGGTGCTGAGCGGAATCAGGTTGTTAAAAAGGTAAACCTGGCTTGTGGGCCAGTGACGCAGCGCATGGTTCCATAAGGCGAAAGCCACCGCGCCGCCGGCCACCACGCAATAGCCCTGCACCAAAACCAAATCGGCTCGCCAGACGGGAGGATGCCGGCCGACGTCTACGAGCGCCAGCGGCAATAGCCATAGCCCCGCCCGCCACATGGTCTGGCACGTGATCTCGCTGCCGGTCAATGCCGTCCCCAAGGCGCGGCATTGACGTCCGTGGAAAGCCCACAGAAAACTGCCGGTCAGGCCCAGGATTTCCCCCGGCCAGGCGGCGTTTTGTTGCCACAAAGTGGGCCAAAACAGGATCACCACCCCCCCCAACGCCAGCAGGGCGCTCAAATACCGCCGCACCGTCTTCCAGTCCCGGGAAAAATCCCCCTCCAGCAAAAGCGCCCATATCGGTGAAGCACCCAGGTACAACGCCACATGGGAAGCGGAGGTGTAGCTCAAAGCCGTGTTGAATACCATGATATAAACTGCCAGGCTGAGCGATGTACGGAACCAAAGTTGACGTCGGATGGTTGGAGTCAAGGCCGCCGGCGCCACCGCCCACCGGGTCTGGTGCAAAAGGAAAGACAAAAGCGCCCCCGCGGCCAAAAATCGGGTGCAGCCCACCCACACGGGCGACCAGCTTTTGACCAGATACTTGACGCCCGTGTTATTGCCTCCCCACAGGAAAACGGCAAAAACCAGGCTCGCAGCAATGGTTTGATTGGAACGAATACCTGCCATTAATCCATTAAGCCTGATTGCCAGCCGCACGCAATTTGAAATCCCGTCTCCTGCCGCGCCGCAATGCAGCAATCCCAAGCGGGCGCTCCACCGAAAGAGCGCCCCGCCAGGTCTTGGGTGTTGGACCGTTTCCGAAAGCGATCAGGACCGCTCCAAGGAGAGTGTGCGCGTGGGCGGATCGCACACCTCGGCCGGACCGAAATACTGGATCGGTCCCGGGTAAACATACTCGGTGTTCTTCGCCCATTGATCCCGCTGGCTGGCAAAGTTTTGGAACGGCTTGCCGCCGAGTTCCACCAGCGCTTTCTTGATCACGGGCACGCTTTTCCCATGGCGCCGTTCCACGTTCATCATCATGGTCAGCGGAACCCCGCCGGCTTCCCATTGCGTCGCCGGTTTGGACAGGTGCCGCACGGCCGCCATGTATCCCGTCCGGCCGGAGAGGATCAGTGCACTGGCGGTATAGCCCAGGCTGTAGCCGTAGTCGGCGTCGAAATTCGAGGGCGCAGCGCAGCGTCCCTCGTAGCCGAAGAAATGGTTCTGGGCGCTGAATTTTCCCTGGTAGGTGCCGGCGCTTTTCCATTCACCCAATAAATCCTGGACCATGTCGATCAGCAACCGCTCGGTCTCGATGCGGGACACCTGCACATTGCCATGGGGATCACGATCCATCAGCAACTGGATCTGAATGGTATGCGGCATGGAGTTAAAAACCTGGGACGAAACCGCGCTCAGTTTGGAGCTGACAAATTGGAGTTGCTCGTCCGTGGTTGGCAGGCTCTTGAAATGAGCATCGTTCCTGGCCAGCAGGTCATTGAGCTCCGAGATCAAGGCTTTCATCTCGGGAACAAACTCAATCAGCCCTTCCGGGATTAAGACCACACCAAAATTACGCTTCGCGGCGGCGCGCTCACGGACCACTGTTGCCACCTGCTCGACGATCTGTTTTAAGGTTTGTTTCTTGGCGGCCACTTCTTCGGAAATCAAGGTCACATTGGGCTGGGTTTGCAAGGCGCATTCCAGCGCGATATGGGAGGCCGAGCGCCCCATGAGCTTGATGAAATGCCAGTATTTCTTTGCCGAATTGGCATCCCTTTCGATATTCCCGATGAGTTCACTGTAAACCTTGGTGGCGGTGTCGAAGCCGAAGGATGTTTCAATCTGCTCGTTTTTTAGGTCTCCATCAATGGTTTTCGGGCAACCGATCACCTGCACCTTGACCTGCTTTTTCAGAAAATACTCCGCCAGGAGGCAGGCGTTGGTATTGGAATCATCGCCGCCAATGATCACCAAAGCGTGGATGCCGTGCTGCTGGCAATTGGCCGCCACCCGGTCGAATTGCTCCGTGGTTTCCAGCTTGGTCCGGCCCGAGCCGATGATGTCGAAGCCGCCCGTATTTCGGAACGCATCGATTGTGCCCGCTTCCAGTATCTGGTATTTGTTCTCGATCAACCCGCTGGGCCCGCCGAGGAAACCAAACAACGTGTTGCCCGGATTGGCGGCTTTCAAACCATCGAACAGGCCGGCAATCACGTTGTGGCCTCCCGGGGCTTGGCCGCCAGAGAGAATGACGCCCACTTTCAGGACTGGGTGCGTTTTCCCGGCATCGCCAGCAAAGCTGACCAATGGCAGCCCATAAGTATGGGGAAACATCTCCTTGATCTGGGCTTGATCGGCGATGGAGGTGGTTGCCTCGCCATCCTGAGCTTTAATGGCGATGCCGTTCCTGGCGAACACCGCCGGAAGTTTCGGTTGGTAATTGGCCCGGGCCTTTTGCAGATTCGATATTTGACTCATAATTCAGTATCCAAGTTAATGAGCGGCGCATCTTAGGGATCAAGCGGGCCTTTTTCAATCCCTCATCGGGATGTCGTCGCCAAAGTGTTGATTCCCAGCCCTTAACAAACCAACTTGGCACCCATGCTAAAACGGCCGGCAACCGATTCCGCCTATTGACATAAGCTCCCGTGTGATCCAGAATTAAGCAGTTCCGATGAAGTTTGTGGTTCAGCGGGATGTGAAACCGGTAGTCGTTAATTATGACCAATTAAGCTTTCGCTCCAGGAACGACGGAAGTATGGAGAAATGCTGTAATCGCCGAACCGTCTGGCCTCAAAGCTTTCGCTGGAGGAAGCGCGATGCCGTGTGTACGAGGTTAAACAGGCGGGGATTGGATCGGTGATACCTTTTTCTGTGCGCCTCGTTCCTGGAGCAAATTTTTCTTAAACCGCAGTTATTTAAAGGTTATGAAGGACAATATGCTCCGCTGGCTGGGCTTGGTAATGGTTTTGTGGATGGGTGCGCCGACGTACTCACCAAACGCTGCGGAAGCCGTTTCCTCTGCCGCCAAAATCCGGGTCTTGGTGGTTTCCGGCGGCCACGATTTTGAAACCAACGCCTTTTACCAGGTTTTCAAGGATAACCACCAGATCACCTTTGAAACCGTCACCCATCCGAAGGCCCACGATTGGTTCAAGCCTGAAGCGGCCGCTAAATATGACGTGGTGGTGCTATACGATATG
>CAIMWS010000002.1 GCA_903845125.1 uncultured Verrucomicrobiota bacterium | reverse complement strand
TTGATGCCGGCCTCGTTGGCCCAATTGGGATCGTGGCTCAATTTTTCCGGAGCCCACACGCCCCACCGGGTGGGCTGCCCGTCCTGGTCCCGGAGGACAAAACCGTTCTCCACGATATGATCCACAATCCGGCACACCTGCTCGCGAACGCGCGCTTTTTCAGGCTCATTCGCGGCCAGCCGGTGATAATAAAAATAGCCGAACAGATGGGCGGTGATCTCGTCGCTGCTGGTGTCCCCTTTCCAGAGCCAGCGGCCATCGCTGGATTTGCGCCAGCGCACCGGCACCCGCTTGTTCCGGGGATCCATCACCCGCTGGGCGGCCCACTCCGCCTCCGGCACGTTTTCGTTGGCGTCGTGCATCCGCGTCCAGGTGGCGGGGATGACGGAACGAGCCAGGAACCCGGGGGTGCCGGTGACCTCCTGCAGGAACCGTAGCGCGTTGAAGGCGCGCCGGGCGTTGGCAAGGGCGGCCGGATCCCGCGTGGCCGCATACCGGAACGACTCCATGGCCAGGTAAAGGGCCGTGTAGCCCCCGTCGTTGTCGTCGTCCTCCGGCTCCCAACCCTCCAATTGCCCGGGCGACGGCAAACGGCATTTTTCCACGAGGCCCGGCTCCCGGGTGTGGCGGGCCTCCAGCACCGCCTGGTAAACGCCGGCTTTTTCGGCGAGGTTCAAGGACCGCCGCCGGATGGCGCTGACGCCCCCCGCCGTGGCGATCCACGCCGTCCCGCCGTCCGCCGGATCCAGCGCGATATCCCGCACATCGTCGTTCAGCAGCCAGCGCCGGCCGTGCCGCAGCGACCAGGTCTGCCCGTCATACCGGGCCACACCCAGCCGGGTGCCCACCCATAAACGGCTATCGCCGCCAGCGGCCACGCATTGCACCTCGGCGTGGGGCAAGCCTTCCGCGGGGGTCAGGTATTTGGCCAACCGCAGGCCCTGGAAAGCGGCCACCCCGCCCAGGCCGCCCGCCCACAGGCTGCCCCCTGCCCCCCAGGCCACCCCGCGCACGCTGGAGCTGATCGGGCTGTCGATGCCGATGACGGGTTGCACGCCCGCCGGGGACACCCGGTAAAGCCCCAAGCCGGTGGCCACCCATAATTCCCCCGGCCCGCCGGGGACGGCGGCGCGCAAATACCCATTGCAGGGCAGCGGCCGGCGCTGGAGATTTTTCCCCAGCTGCCACCAGCCATCCGGCCCCAGGGCATGAACCACCACCTCCGGCGCCGCGCCCCCGGCTTGGGATTCGCCCGGTGCGCTGGCCCGGCCGGCCCGGAGGTTCCCGGAAGCGCCATTGGTGGCGATGACCAAAACCGCAACGGGAAAATCGAGGCCGGGAATCTTCCGCAAGCCATCGGGGCCGCCGGTGTAAAGCCCGTCCCAGGCTCCCACATAGACCTGGCCGCCGTGAATAGCCAGGGCAAAAGCGGCGCCGCTGCCCAGCGGGGAGGCCGGGGACTGCCAGGTTTGCGCGCCCCGCGGCAGGTAAAACACTCCGCCGCGCGTGGCCGCCCAGACCACGCCATCCGCCCCCACCTTGACCGCCCGCACCTCGCCGGCTTCCGCCCCCTTTCCCACCGGAAAGGCCTGGTGGTATTCCTGGGCGAAGGGCCGGTCCGGCAGGGCTTTACCGCCCGCCAGAAGCGTCCCCACCGGGTTTGCCAGCCACGTCATAAAGACCACGGCCATGCATCGTGCATTCATGGCCTTGGGCGTTGGATAAAAATAACCGCCGCCACCGCGCTGGTTCTTTTGGCCAGGGACTTCGTTACTCATGCGTTACCGATCGTTTGGATAGGCTCCACGTTCGTGCCTGGCCCTTGGCCAAAATCCCGGTGCGAACTGGCCACCTTGATTGGTTGCCGACTCCTTACCACACCCGTAACCAGGCCGGGGGACCAGCCCAGGCTTACTGCTGCAGGATCTCCGGCATGCCCAGCACCACCCCCTCGCGGCTCAGGATCTCCAGACGGCGCAAGGCGGAATAAACCGCGGCGGTGCGTTCGGGATCCAGGTTCAGCAAATACGGAGCCGCCAGCTTCAGGAGCGAGTCCCCGGCCGCTGCGGCCTGGATATGCCCGGGGTTATCCTTGTTGCCGGAGAGCTCTTCCATCAGCTGTTCGATGAAGCTCTTGGGCTCGGGCACGGCGTGCGCGTCATAGTCTTTGAGGCCCGCCTTACCAGCGGCAAACGCCACCGCGTCGTGGAGCGTTCCCAGGCGGTCCACCAGGCCCAATTCCAGCGCCTGCCGCCCGGTGTAAACGCGGCCGCCGGCCAGCTCTTCCAGCGGCTTCGTGAGCCGCTTGCCGCGGATGTCCTGCACATGTTTCTTGAAGACCTCGTAAACCTCGTCCACAAACATCCGCATGCGCGCCCGCTCGCTGTCGGTGAACACCGCGTCGGTGGAGAGGATCCCGCTGTTCTGGCCCCGCTTGTACTCCTTGAAGGTGATGCCGGCTTTCTTCCACATCTCGGTGGTGGCCAGCTTGCCGGACAGCACGCCGATCGACCCGGTCAACGTCGAGGCATCCGCGAAGATGGTATCCGCCGCGCACGCCACGTAGTAGCCCCCGCTCCCGGCCACCGCCCCCATGGACACCACCAGTGGTTTCCTGGCCTTCAGCCGTTGGGTCGCCTCCAGGATGATCTCGCTCGCCGTGGCGGAGCCGCCGGGTGAATCCACCCGCAGCACCACGGCCTTGACGTTGTCGTCTTCGGCCGCTTTTTCCAGCGCCTCCCGCACATCGGAGCTGAACGCTCCGAGGCTGCCGCCCAGCGGGGAGGGCTGGCCTTTGCCCGGCATGATTGCGCCATCCACATAGACGATGCCTACCACCGGCTTGGCGGCGCTTTTGGCCTTCAACCCGCCCAACACATCGCTCCATATTTTGAGGAACGCGAACGGCGAACTGAAGTCCACCTCCGGCTGCTTCTTCCTGCCGTATTTCTTCTCGAAGACCACCTCCTGGCCGTGCCGGTTCTTCAGCATCCCCTCGAAATCCGACTGCTGCTCCACCGCGTCGATGAGCCCATCGGCCTTGGCTTTTTCAGCCGTGTAGAGGCCGCCGTCCAGCCACTCCCGCACCTTGGCCGCCGCCACGTTCCTCCCCTTGGCGATGGATTCCACCTGGCTGGCCTGCCAGCTGTCCATCAGCCAGTTCATCATCTGCTCCGCCTCGGGGCTGGGCTGCTCCCGCATATACATTTCAGCCGCGCTCTTGAAGGCGCCGCAGGTCAGGAAATCCGGCTTCACCCCCAGCTTGTCCAGCAACCCCCGCACATGCAGGGTACTGGCATGGAGCCCGTGCGCCAGGATCATGCCGGTGGGGGTTACGCTGATGCGCGTGGCCCCGCAGGCCAGCACGTACTGGGTCATGGTCAGCGAATCCCCATGCACATAGACCTCCTTATCCCGGGCCCGGATGCGCCCGATCGCCGCCCGCAGTTCCTCCACCTGCGCCGCCCCCAGCTGGGCGGCATCCGGCAGAATCACCACCGCCTTCACGGAGGGATCCTCCGCCGCCCGTTGGAGCCGCGCCACCAGGTCCTTCAGGGAAGTCCCCGGCATCGCGAATAACGGCAGGGATTCATCGCCCGGCGTTTCCGTCAGCTGGCCGGACAACCTGAAGATGGGGATGACTTTCCGGCCGCCTTCGCCCGGGGCCGGGCTGGCGGCAGTGGCCGCGCCGGCCGCCGCCAATACCCAGGCCAGCGCCCAGGTCAGGGCCAGCCGCCGGAAGCCCGCCCCCCAGGCGATGCATCCTGATAATCGGCCGGTTGGGCAGGTAGTGGAAATCGCGGACCGCCTGGCTTGGTCCCGGCTTTGCGGGGCGCGGGATGAGGTATTCATGAGCGTTTTCATCACGCTTATTATAAGCCCCAAATCCGCCCGCGGTCAATGCCGGATCGCTCCCCGGCCGCGCCCCGGTTCCCGCGCCGCTACCTGGCCTGCACCGCGTAGAGGTGGGTCTGGTTGGCCACGTAGAGCACCCCGTTGGCGGCCACCGCGGTCGCGCTCACCGGGCTCCCGAGGTCGATCTCGGCCAGCAGTTTCTTCTCTTTGCCCGCCGCGAATACCAGGAAATCACCGCGCTGGCTGCCGATATAGACCTTGTGGTCCACCACGTAGGGGGAAGCCCAGAACTCGCCCTTGGCGTCGTGGGTCCAATACGCCTGGCCCGTCCGGGCATCCACGCAATGCAGCCGCCGCCCGCAATCCGCCGCGAACACCAGACCATCCACCACGGCCGGTGTGGACATGCTGTGGCGCACCAGCGGGTAGGACCAGGCTTGGGCGGTGGCCGTGAGTTCGCCGGAGCCTTGGGCGTCGAAACACTTCAGCCAGGCCTCATGCTTGCCCCACCACAGATCCCCGCCCACCGTCACGTAGACCCGGCCTTCGTGGACGACCGGCATGCTCTTGATGTTGCTGGGGCTCTCCTTCCGGTTGCCGTTGAACTGGTGCACGTTTTCCTTCGGCCCGGTGGGATCGCAATCAAATCGCCACACCCGTTTCAGCTTGCGGATTTCCCCGCCCGGCGCCGCCCCGGCCGTGGGCCGCCCGGTGGCGGCGTCAAACGGCAGCGGCTCGAACCCATACACCACCCCGTCGCCCCCCGCGAAAACGACCACCGCCCGCCCCCCGGTCTCCGCCAGCGCGGGTGAAGCCCACGTGCAGTGGAAAATGCGCGGCCCGATCCGCTCGCCATCCACCGCCATCAGCCGGCCGGTGGTCTTTTCGAACACCGCCAGGCTGGGCGCCTCGGGGGCGTCGATCCGCTTGTGCGAATCATCCACGCCGTTGGAGGTGTTCACATACAGATAGGGGCCGTGCACCAGGATGGAGCTGTGCGCCGAATCATGCTGCCGCACGCCCAATTCCCGCGTCAGGTCATGGAGCCAGAGGATGTCGGCGTCCGTTCCGTCCAGGGGGGGCGGTGGGCTGCCGGGCGGGGTGGCATGGCGCGCCTCGTCCTGCCAGCCTTCGTTGCCGTTGGCCAGGCCATCGAGATCCAGGGCCATGACCTCCCCGCGGTTGCTCACCACATACACCTGCCGTCCATCCACAGTGGCCGGCGAGCAGATCCCGGCGTTTGGCCAATCCCAATAAACCGAGGGCCCCCGCTTGGGAACCAGCAACTGCCACAGGAACCGCCCGTCCGCCTCGCTGAAGCACATCAGCACCCCGCGGTCCCCCGTTTGGCGCCCATTCCGCGGCTTGCCATTGTTGGTGCCGATGAGCACCCGGCCCCCGCTCACGACGGGCGTGCTGTGCGTGGAGGTCCCCAGCTCGGCCGCCCACTTGATGTTCAGCCCGGTTTTGGGATCGAACCTGTCCGGCAGGTTTTGCTCGGCCGAGACCATGTTCCGCGTGAAACACGCGCCCCATTGCGGCTGATCCGCGGCGTGGAGGGCCAGGGCCAGCACCAGCGCCAGGCTCCCGGTGGCCAGCCATCGTGGTAATTTTTTCTTCATCCCAAAACTGTGCGGTGTCAGGCGGCCGGATGCAACGCTGTTTTCCAGCGCCGGGCCGCCCCGCCGCCAAATAGGGTTGCGCACCCGGCGGCTTGATCTAGAGTACCCTCAGGATGTGGTATACGTTTGCACAAAAAAATTATCCCGGCCGCCTCATCGCGGTGGAGGGGCTGGATGGATCGGGCAAATCCACGCAAATCCACCTGCTGAAAAAGTGGCTGGAATTGCAGGGGCTCAAGGTGTTTTTCAGCGAGTGGAACTCCTCCGAGCTCGTTAAAAGCGCCACCAGCAAAGCCAAGAAAATGGAGTTGCTCACCCCCACCACTTTCAGCCTCATCCACGCCACCGATTTCGCCGACCGTTACGAGCGCCAGCTGGTCCCCCTCATGCGCGCCGGTTACCTGGTCCTCTGCGACCGCTACATCTTCACCGCTTTTGCGCGCGATATTGTCCGCGGCTGCCCCCCGGACTGGGTGCGCGGCATGTATCATTTCGCCCTCCTGCCGGACCTCACTTTTTTCTTCCGCTCCCGGCTGGACGTCTCCCTCCAGCGCATCCTGGACAACCGCCACCAGCTGAAATATTTCGAGGCCGGCATGGATCTCAAGCTCGCCAACGACCCCACGGAGAGCTTCGGCATCTTCCAGGGCCGCATCCTGGAGCAATACCTGGCCATGAGTACCGAGTTCCAATTCCACGTCATCGACGGCAACCAATCCATCGAAGTCCAGCAGCGGCTCGTCCGGGAACTCGTGGCCGCCAAAATCGACCTCTCGGCTTTTGAAGCCCCCAAATAACGCCGTCCCGCCACTTTTGCCATGACCCCCAATGCCCCCAATACCAACGGCTCGGCCATCCGCCTGCGCCGCCGGGAAAAATGCCACGTCCTCGTCCCCAAGCCCTCGTCGAAGCATTTCTTCGGCCATGGCATTCCCGGGGTTGAAGTCGAGAAACTGGCCGGCAAGCTCATTGTCGTGGAAGGCGCCGATGGCTCCGGCCGCTCCACCCAGATCGACCGCCTGGTGGAATGGCTCGAAGGCTCCGGCCACGCCACCGTCCAGGTCGGCTTGAAACTCTCCACGCTCGTCAGCGAGGAGTTGGACAAAGCCAAGCAGGGAAACATCCTCAGCCGCGTCACCCTCAGCCTCTTTTACGCCACTGATTTCGCCGACCAACTGGAGAACACCATCCTGCCCGCCCTCAAAGCCGGCGCCATGGTCCTCGCCGACCGGTATATCTACACCCTCATGGCCCGGGACATGGTCCGCGGCATGGACGAAAACTGGGTTAAAAACCTCTATGGCATCGCCCTCGTGCCCGACGCCGTCTTTTACCTCAACGTCTCACCCGAGGCCCTCGTGCAGCGCAATTTCTCCAAGAACAGCGCCCTGGACTACTGGGAAAGCGGGATCGACCTCGGCCTTTCGCGGGACTGGTTCGACAGCTTCCTCCAATACCAGACCCTCATCGCCCAGAAATTCAAGGAGCTCCAATCCGTTTACGGCTTCACGATCGTCGATGGCCACCGGTCCGTGGAGGCGATCAACAGCGACCTCCGCAAACACATCGAGAGGGTGCTCACCGGCAATGGCGCCCGGTAACCCGCTGAACCGCAAATTTGCTGGCACTGCCCGTGCCTGCCGGTTAATCTTGCCCCCTGAGCACGAGCGCGAATCAACCGCAGCAGCCTGTTGAAAATTATGGCCGAAACGAGCGATAAAAAAGAATTCCTGGTGGGCGTGGACCTGGGCGGCACCAAGATTTTATCCGGGGTCTTCAAAAACAACCTCGAATGCATCAGCCGCGCCAAGATCAGCACCAAGCCCGGCCGCGGCCCGACCGCCGTGATCGACCGCATCGCCCGCTGCGTCCGCGATGCCGTCGATGAATGCGACCTCACCCTCAAACAGGTCCGCGCCGTGGGCCTGGGCGCCCCGGGCGCCGTCGATTCGGACGCCGGCAAAGTGGTATTCGCCCCCAATTTGGGCTGGGAAAACGAACCCCTCAAGAAAAAGCTCGAAGATCTCCTCGGCCTCCCGGTTTTCCTCGAAAACGACTGCAACATCTGCACCCTCGGCGTTTTTGAAACCGAGATCAACCCCAAGGTCCGCAGCCTCGCCGGCATTTTCCTGGGCACCGGCATCGGGGGCGGCCTGATCCTGGACGGCAAACTCTATACCGGCTCCAACCAGGTTGCCGGCGAGATCGGCCACATGATCCTCGAAGTGGGCGGCCCCAAGTGCGGGTGCGGCAACCGCGGCTGCTACGAGGCTCTCGCCAGCCGCAGCGCCATCTTCCGCCGCATCCAAACCGCCGTTAAAGAGGGCCAGAAAACCATCCTCACCGAAATGCTCGGCCCGGGCCTGGCCGACATGCGCAGCGGGGATCTCCGCAAGGCCATCCGCCAGGGCGATAAATTTGTCGAAAAAGTCGTCGAGGAGGCCGCCGAATACACCGGCATTGCCATTGCCAACCTCGTCAACCTCCTGAACCCGGAAACCATCGTCCTCGGCGGCGGCCTCATCACCGCCCTGGAAGATGAGATGATGGCCATCATCGTCGAAACCGCCAAAGATTACGCCTTCGCCGGCACCACCAAGCACCTCGATATTGTGGCCAGCAAAATCGGCGATGACGCCGGCATCGTCGGCGGCGCCGTCCTCGCCAAAAACAAATCGAAGTAACCCCATGCTGGCGGCCTGGCAAACCTTTAAAGCCGAATCCCATGCCCTGGTGCCCCTGGCCCGGGGCGGCCCCGTCACCAGCCACCGTCCCGGGCGATGGTGGGGCGCGCCTGGCTGGCTGGCGCTTCTGGCTTGCGTTCTCTTCAGCCAGGCCTTCGGATCGGCGGCGGGTGCCTTTCCCTGGGCGGTGCCTGGCCGCATCCAGGCTTTTCCCGGAAACCCCGTCCTGGCGCCCGGTCCGGCCGGTTCCTGGGATTCGGGCGCGCTCGGTTCCCTGACCGTTTTGCGCGTGGACGGGGTATGGCACCTGTATTACGAGGCCTGGGGTGTGCGCGGCCATAGCTCGGCGGATTATAACAGTCTGCAAATCGGGCACGCCACCTCCCGGGACGGGCTGAATTGGGTGAAGGATCCCGCCAATCCGGTCCTGCCCAAAGGCTCCGGCGGGGATTGGGATCGGGATGGCACCTGGGATCCCTTCGTCTTGCATGAGGAGGGGGTCTTCAAAATGTGGTATGGCGGCGGAATGGATGCGCACTGCGACTGGGGCTGCGCCGAGTCCCGCGACGGGGTTCACTTTGTGAAAAAGGGGCGGATCAGCCGTTTGGGAAACGTGGAGGACTGCCACGTGGTCCATGACGGCTCAGCGGGCCGCTATTTTATGTATTACTGGGACCGCCAGCACGAGCCGGCAGGCCTGTACCGGGCGGCTTCCACCAACGGGATGAATTTCGATTTCGCCCACGCCTCGCCAGTCCGCATCCAGGGATTAAAACGTCCGGGAATGCACAAATTCACCCAGGTGTTTTTGGCGGAGGGAAAGTGGCGTATGTTTTTTGGCGAGTTCATACGCCCCGGCTGCCAGGGGTGCCGGTCCGGAACCGCCACGTCGGCCGATGGTTTGCGCTGGACGGTGACCAACGAGGATCTGCTCACCGGGCAGGACTTGGAAGTCATCGGGCTGGGCGGAGATGTGTGGCTGATGTATTACGGGCCGGACGGCTATTTCGACCAGGCCCGCTGCGATATCCGGCTGGCGGTTTACCAGGGGCCGCTGGACCAACTGGATCGCCCGTGAGACCGCCCTCACCCTCCCCCAGGCCTGGCTGCCGGCTC
Organism: uncultured Verrucomicrobiota bacterium; assembly: GCA_903845125.1. Taxonomy (GTDB): domain Bacteria; phylum Verrucomicrobiota; class Verrucomicrobiia; order Limisphaerales; family UBA1319; genus CAIMWS01. Next base: position 23,430 of record CAIMWS010000002.1, on the reverse strand, counting down.
GGCTTCGTAAGGGATCAGTTCCGCCCGGATCTGCTGGTATAGCTGGGGAACCCAGGGAGGCGTGAGGGAGTCCGGTTTGGGCGCCGGTTTTCGGCGCAGATCCACCGGGCATAAAATGACCTGGACATTCCGCAACCCGGTGCGCGCCGCCAGCACGAACAACTCTTCCGCCGCGGGATCACCCATGGCGAGGCACCCGATCGAAACGGCGTTGCCATGGATCATGATATCGCTCCCGGGATTTTTCCGGCCATCCAGTTTCGCCTTTTCGCGGTCGAACTCGTTCGGGTAATTGAGGCGCAAGGCCAGGTGAAAAGCGCTGTTCGGGTTCAAGGATTCGAGCCGGTAAAGGCCCTCCGGAACTTGCCGGTCCCCCTCCCGGAGCTTGGGCCCGGGGCCGCCGCTGGCAGCGAGGATGGGGTAGGATTTGATGAAACGGAATTGCCCATTGGTGCCGGCGGCGTGGAGCTGCAACAGGCCTTCCTGTTTCAGGCATATCAGGCATATTTTGGCGGGCGGATAAGGAATCGCTGCGGCCGTGAAAGCCGGCGCCAGGCGCTTTTGAACCCCTCCCCCATACTGGGCGACACGATCATCAACGGTCTTTTTCGCCCCCTGGCTGCAGGCCGCCACGCCGAGGAAAAGCAATAAAAGGATCCTTTGTTTCACGGGGCGCCATGTTTCCCGTTCCGACCTGGCGTGTCCAGTTACTTTTGGCGGGCCGCGCCGCTTTGATTTCCTCGCTGTTTTTTCCCTCCCGCCGCTCCCTTGGGCCGGATTTTCCCTTTCTATTCGTTGACAGGGGGAGGAATCCCTATATAGGTGGCTCGTGGCACAAACTTTTTCAGTGTGGTTGGCGGGCGCTGCCGGCGGGCTTTTGCTGGGCGCCGTGGGGTTTGCCTCCAGCGCTGCCGGGCGCCCGGCAGAGGTGTTGTTTCCCGGCCTGGACAAAGCCGATTTCCGCCAGACGGTCAACCTGGCCAAAAGCAAAGTGTTTCCCGCGGTGGTGTTCATCAAGTGCGTGCGGGAAGGTTACGAGCAGGGGGAAAAGGCGGCGCACGAAGTTTCCGGCAGCGGGGTGATCATTTCCGCGGCGGGGGAGGTATTGTCCAATTGGCATGTGGTGGATCAGGCTGTGGAAGTGCGCTGCCTGCTCATCGACGGACGGGCCGCGGCCGCCAAAGTCCTGGGGGCGGACAAGGACACCGATGTGGCGCTGCTGCAGCTCCAGCTGCCCGCCGGCGGGCCGGCTTTGCCCTTCGCGCGGCTGGGCGATTCGCAGCGCCTGACGGAGGGCGATTTTGTCATGGCGATGGGCGCGCCCTGGGGGCTGGCCCGTTCAGTATCCATCGGGATCATCAGCTGCACGCGGCGTTTCCTGCCGGGGGTGAGCGAATACAGCTGCTGGCTCCAGACCGACGCCTCCATCAGCCCGGGAAACTCGGGCGGCCCCTTGGTCAACACGGAGGGCGAGGTGATCGGCATCAATACGCGGGGCGTCATGGCGGGCGGGGACACCGGATTCGCGGTCCCCATCGAAGTGGCGCAGGAAGTGGCGGGCCAGATCCGCCGGCAGGGCAAGGCCAAGTGGAGCTGGACGGGATTCCAGTTGCAGCCTTTGAAGGATTTTAACCGCAATATCTACTTCGACGCCACCAACGGCGTGCTCGTGGCCGAGACCGATCCCGGCAGCCCGGCCCGGCTGGCGGGCTTCCGCCCGGGAGACCGCCTGATCCAGATCGACAGCCGGCCGGTAACCGCGCTGACCGAGGAAGATCTGCCGGCCATCCGCCGGCAGCTGGGCTTGCTGGCCTTCGGCCAGCCAGTGAAAGTGGAATACCTCCGCCAGGACCGGGTGGCCACCGCCACCCTGACGCCCCGGGAAAAGGGCCGGGTGGAGGGCCAGATGCTGGATTGCCCGCGCTGGGATTTTACTTTGAAAACCATCAACCAGTTCGATAATCCGGACCTGCATTTCCAACGCGCCAAAGGGGTCTTCATCTTCGGCGTCAAACAGCCCGGCAACGCGGCCATGGCGGGCCTGATGCCCAAGGATATCCTCACCCGGGTGGATGGGCAGGAGGTCACCACCTTGGAGGAAGTGAAGGAGGCGCACAAAAAAGCCACGGATCCCGCGGCGCGCCAAAACCGGGTGGTGATGAGCGTGCTGCGCAACGGATTGTTGCGCCAGGTGGTCCTGGATTATTCGCGGGGATTCAACCCGGATTAACCGGCCGCCGCGGGTCCGCGGTTCCGGAGGTTGGGGCGGGTCACTTCGCGGCAGATCTTTTGGCCGCCAAAGCCTGCTTCAGCTGCGCCAGGGGCAGGGTATTAACCACATCCTGGCGGGTGAGCCAGCCTTTGCGGGCGATGCCTGCGCCCAGGCGGAGGAAACCAGCATCTTCATGGCGGTGGGCATCGCAATTGATGACGCACCGGACCCCTTTGCTCCGGGCATAAGACCAGAGACGCCAATCGAGATCGAAACGATACGGGTGCGCGTTCAGCTCAATCCAGGTGCCGGTGGCGGCGCAGGCGTCGATCACCGCCCTTTGGTTGACGGCATAGGGTTCCCGCTCCAGCAGCAGGCGGCCGGTCAGATGCCCCAGCATGTGCACGAAAGGATTTTCGGCGGCCCGGATTAAGCGCCGCGTGGTTTCGGCCTCGTTCTGCGTAAAGCCCTGGTGCAGGCTGGCCACCACCACCTCCAGCCGGCTCAGTAGCTCGTCCTCGAAGTCCAGCCGGCCTTCGCCCAGGATATCCACTTCGACACCGGATAACAGCCGGAAATCGGTTCCCTGGTCCGCCAGTTGGTTATTGACCTGCTGGATTTCCTGCAACTGCTGCTGCAGCCGCTGGGAATCCAAGCCATTGGCTTGGATGGAGGACTTGGAGTGGTCGGTGATGGCCCAATAGGCGCAGCCCAGATCCTCCATGCAGGCGGCGATCTCCGCCAGCGTGCCCCGGCCATCACTCCAAACGGAATGGTTGTGCAGGGAGCCTTTCAGATCCGTCCATTCGAGGAGGCGGGGTATGGCGCCTTGCTCCGCGGCGGCAAACTCGCCCTGGTCCTCGCGCAATTCGGGCGGGATGTACGCCAGGCCGAGCTGGGAAAAAATCTCCTCTTCCGTGGGGCATGGAACCAGGAGCGCCGGATCCCGGGTTTCCTCCTGGGATCGGAACAAGCCATACTCGTTGAGGCGGAGTCCGCGCTGGATGGCACGCTGGCGCATGACAATATTGTGCTCCTTGCTCCCGGTGAAATAGGCCAGGGCAAACGGGAATTCGAGGTCGCTCACCACCCGCAAATCAGCCTGGATGCCTCCGGGCAAAATCACGCTGGCCTTGGTGTCCCCTTTGGCCAGCACCTGGGTCACCCCGGGCAACCGGGTGAAGTAATCGATCACCCCGGCCGGCTTTTTGGAAGACGCCAGGAAATCGATATCACCGATGATTTCCTTGTGCCGCCGCACGCTGCCGGCCGGGCCGCAGCGGATGACCTCCGGGTGGTCTCGCAGGGCCTCCAGGATCGGTTGCGCGGCGGCGAGCGCATCCGGCAGCAGATGGCGGGTGGCGTATTTGCGGCGGAATGCGATGCCGGCCAGGATGTTCGCCTGCGATTTATCCCCAAACCCCTCCAAAACGGCTACTTTCCCGGCTTGGCAGGCGCTCTCCAATTGGTCCATGTTTTCAATGCCCAGCTTGTCGTAAAGGGCTTTGACCTTTTTGGGCCCCAGGCCCTGGATGGTGAGCATCTCCAACAAGCCGGCGGGCAGGGAGGCCTTCAATTCATCGTAATAAACCAGTTTCCCGGTTTGAACCAGCTCCGTGATCTTTTTTTGAAGCGCCTCGCCCACGCCCTTGATCTGGCCCAGCCGGTTTTCCGCCACGATTTGGGCCAGCGGTTCACTCAAAGACTCCAAAGTGCGTGCAGCGTTGGCGTAGGCACGACTTTTAAACGGATTTTCACCCTTGAGTTCGAGCAGTGTGCCTATTTCCTGCAGGATCGCCGCCACCTGTTCATTATCCATGCTTCACTTATACCCGCCAGGCGGCAGATTGGCAAACGTTGGCCCTAGGATATTCCCCAGCGCCAAACCCGGAAGTACCGGTCATTTTTTGAAATTGGAATTCAAATCCCCGTTACGCCAGACACATTTCCTTGTTGGATACCTGCCCGGCATCCTGGCTTTCCGCGAGCAGATCGTTCCAGTGCGGAATGAAATGCGCCAAACCCAAAGTGGCCAGATAGTCGAAATCGAGTTCCGGAGGAGATCCTACATCTTGCTCGGGGTTATGGATGAGCGCATTGGCCACATGGACGGCCGTCAGCGGCGAAATGACCAGGTTGGCGGCGGAGCCGGGATTATGGTGCAGGGACACCGCCTCAATAACGGAATCCGGCAGGCCCCATAGCCCGAGCAGAAAACCGCCGATTTCACCATGAGAGGCGCTGAATTTCCGGCGCTCGGCATCGGCGAGGTTGAGGCTTTGCTGTTTGCAGATCTGCAAAACCTCCTGGTAAACCACCGGCAGGTTGGCGGCCAACACTAACTTGCCCAAATCGTGCAGCAACCCGGCAGTGAACGCCTCATCAGCCATTTGCATATCCGAATCGATCGACATGCAGACGCGTTTGGCGAGCATGGCAGTGGCCATGCTGTGCTGCCAGATCTGGTTGATATTGAAGGTTTTAATTTGCGACCGGGTGAAAAAACTGAACACCTGCAGGGATAACACGAGGGATTTGATGGTCTCAATGCCCAGGTATATGGCCGCCTCCTCCGGGCTGGAAACACCGCTGCGGTGGCCGAAAAAGGCCGAGTTGACCAATTGCAGAATTTTGGCGGTCATCCCCGGATCTTTGGCGATGATTTCCCCGGCCCTTTGCAGAGAGGCATTTTCCGAGCGCATTTCCCGCACGAGATCCACATAAAGCTGGGGCATGCTCGGAACATTTTTCAACTGGGATACCAAACCCGCCAATTTGTCGTCATTAACCAACTGGCTGCGCGCCAGCACCCCACTAAGCAGGTTGATCAAGGTGCTTTCATCAAACGGTTTGAATAGATATTGGTGGGCAACGCCAAAAAGCCGCTGGAGCAAGGAGCGCTCCGTCTGCCAGCACATGATGATCCGGATCGTTTGGGGATAGGTTTGCTGCACCTCATTGAGGAATTGAGTGCCATCGAGGCCGGGCATCACCAAATCACAAACCACCACATCGAAGGGCTTCAATGCCATCATCTGCAGGGCGGTCTTGCCGTTATCGGTTAATTCAACCAACCATTCCGCTGACATGCCCTGCAAATAACGATGCACAGTCTGCAAGACCTGCGGTTGGTCATCTATGATTAAAATGCTCTTTTTCATCGTTATCCCACGCTTTAGTATCGGCGCATATTACTCAAAGTTTAGCAGGCAATGTGCCACTTGCGGGCGTTTGCCAATTTTCCAGCCTGCGTTTTCAGGCTTGATAATCAGCGGGTTCTGGTTTTCATGGATGCGAAAGCCAGAAGTGCCTCTGGGAGAACTAACACCCGTCAAAGGCCCCTGTCAATGGGGGGACATTCAACCTTTCGCAGATAGCTACTGAATTCTGCCCATGGGTTTGGGATGCAACGCCTACCAGGGATTTTGAGACTTCAAAGGTCTGGATCTGTATTTTATTGAGACAGAATTGTCTAAAACCAGGACTTCAAATGCATCCAGAAGGAGGGTTGGGAAGGGATGACCAGCAGGGCTGGGTTACTGGTCACCGAACCTCCCGAATTGGCAATTACCACCGTATAAGGCCCTGCCATGGCCGGGTGCACGCGTTGCAAAGCCAGTGTATTTCCAATCAATCCCGGCATATTTGTGCCATGGAAGCGCCACTGGTAATCCAAAGGCGGAGTTCCCTCCGCCTGGATATTGAATACCACGTCAGAATGAATAGCCCCGGTTTGGTTTGCCAGCGGCTTGATAATTGCCGGCGGCACCCAGACGGTAAGACTGGCAGCGGGGCTGGTCAGGCAGCCGGCGATATTGCTCAAAACCACGGAATAAAGCCCGGCATGCGCCGGTTTGACCTCCGTTAGAACGAGCGAGGCATTCGTGGCGTTGGTAATCGGAGCCGAATTAAACAGCCATTGATGCTGAACCGGATTTCCAGCCGCAACCTGAAAGGTGACCTGGCTGCCCAAAATGACCGTTTGATCCTTTAGAGGGGACTGGATGTGCGGTGGTTGAGGAATAGCCAGAGTGGCCACGGAACTGGTAACTGATCCGGCCATATTGCCCACCACTACGGAGTAATCACCGATTTGAGAATAATTAACGTTGGTAATGGAATAGGAAGGTCCTTTGGCCTTCGTCAAATTGGTGCCGCCCAGCCGCCATTGGTAATTGAGCGTGCCGGAACTCGAAGCTTCCACACTAAAGGTGGCCAAACCGCCAGCTGCCACGACCTGAGGTTGGGGGTTTTTCGTAATCACGGGCGGGGTCACCACAGTTAGAACCGCAGCTTCACTGGTAACCACCCCAGCCGCATTGCTGGCGATAATGGTGTATTTGCCCGCATGGCGAAGCTGCACTTCCGGAATGATCAAAGTTTCGACGGTTGCCCCAGGCAGATTGGTGCCATTCAACGCCCATTGGTAGGTAACCGCCCCCAGGCTGTTCGCAGAAATGCGAAACATGACATCGCTGCCGACGGTAACCATTTGGGATTGCGGCTGGGTTTGAATACTGGGAACCACCACCACTTCCAGTTCCGCCGGAGAGCTGGTCAACGATTCCGAGTCGTTGTAAACCAAGGCGGCGTACTTTCCAGCCTGATGCGGTTGCACGTTGGTCAGGATCAGCGCAGCGCTCAAGCCGTTGGTGATTTTGTTGCCGTTGAAAAGCCACTGGTATTTGATCGGCTCCGGCCCGGAAGCGGTCACATTGAAGGTTACGGACGAGCCGAGAATGGTCTGTTTATTGGCGGGCTGCCCGGTGACCACCAGCAGCACCTTCCCCCGGCGCATCGGAGAACCGCGAAATAGTGGCCAGGAACTGGCCGCCACCCCCATCCCGCCTTGAACGGCGTAAAATTGGCCATCCTCAGCCCCGAAATAAATCACTCCGTCGGGAGTAATCAACGGGGACGACCGAACCAGGCTGGTAGTGACCAACTCCCACTTTTTCGTGCCATCCGCGTTAATGGCATAGAGTTTCTTTTCGTCCGAACCAAAATAAATGGTGCCGTCTTTCCCAACTGCCGGGGAGGATTGCACCAGATCGCCAGTCACCATGGCCCATTTTTGGGTGCCAGAATTGCTGATGGCATAAAGCCGATTATCCCAGGAGCCACAGTAAACGGTTCCATCCGGAGCGATGGCGGGAGAGGCATAAACATGCCCGAGGGAGGGAACCTCCCATTTTTTCGTGCCATCCGCGTTTAGAGCATAAACTTTGTGGTCGATGGAGCCGAAGTAAATGGTGCCATCTGCAGCCACGGCGGGGGATGAAAAAATCGAATTGGCAGCCGCGAAACTCCATACCAACTGACCGGCCCGGGAGACGGCGTAAACCCGGTTGTCCCATGATCCAAAATAAATGGTGCCACTGGCCCCCACGGCGGGCGAGGAACGAACGTAGCCGCCGGTGGTAAACGCCCACTTTACTTTGCCACCCGGGCCCACCGCATATAAATGCCGGTCATCGGACCCCACATAAATCGTCCCATCGACATCCAAAGCCGGGGAGGAATAAATCGGCCCCTGGGTCGGCTGCCGCCAGGCGAGAGTGCCGTCCGCTTTTGCCGCATATAGGTTGCCATCCAGGGATCCGATATAAATGATCCCGTTGGTGTCTATGGCCGGCGAGGACATCAAGGCGCCTTTGACGGCCAGCTTCCATTTCACCGACCCATTCCGATTTAAGGCCACGAGCTTGCCACCCGCTCCAAATACCAGAAAACCATCTTTGTGAAGAGCTGGGGAAGAAGTGACGCGCCCACCGGCATCAACCTGCCATAACTTGGTGCCCGAAGCTTCCGCCAAGGCACCATTGAGAAGGCCCGTTCCGAAAACAAACAAAAAAAACCATGCTTTCACAGCGATCCCAGTGAAATCCTGCCATCTCAGGCCTTGGCGGGCCGGAATCCAACCCATAGCTTTTTTCAGCTAACCGCCTGGCGGATTTTGTTCAGACGGTCCCCAAACCAGATCAAGCACCTTGATGGTGGTCAAGGCAATCAACCACGGTTTTTAAATGAACCAAAGCCAGCCGCAGGTTGGCGTCGGCAGCGGGGGGAGCGTCGTGAAAATAATGGCGTAAAATCTCAAGGACAAACTCGATAAGCGGACGCTGGTTGCTGACGGCATTCAACTTTCGGGCAGCTTCCAGGAACACGTGTTTGGAACTGGCGTCCAGCTCGTAAAAGTGGCGAACATTCTGCTCCTGCACCTTTTCCAGCGCCTCATCCGTCAACGGCTTACTTTTTTCACCGGCCAGCAATCTCCAGATCAGGAACCCGGCCAGAAAAATGATGCCCCGTTCATCCGACGGAGAATAGTGTTCATCCGCGCTGAATAAATAGCTTTCCAAAGCCGGTTCGCGCTGGCAGAGCTGGTCCATCCAATCGCGAGCCGTGTTGGCAGGGGCGGACAGCATCCCGTGCCAGGCGGCATCAACCATTTGTTTTTGAACGGTTTCCATTGGGTCTATTAATTCCACAAGGTTCACATTGTTCCCCCAGCATAGAGGAAATTGGCGCGAAGTGAAGCAAAATAAACCTTAATTTCAGGATCCTGATTACCTGCGGTTTAAACCAAATACCAAGGCCGGAAGGAACCTCCAAAACCGGGTGGATGTTTGGGACGGAAACAGGGCACAGGAACAGGTCAATGGGCTGAGGTGGAGATCAAGACTTGCTCCAGGGTGCTGATCCCTTCGCGGGCTTTTTCCAGGGCCGCCATGCGCAAGGTTTTCATGCCTTGAGAGATGGCCACTTTTCCAATTTCCATGGCGCTGGACCGCTGGATGATTAATTTGCGGATTTCATCCGAAACCGTCATGGCTTCGATGATGGCGGCCCGGCCGGCATACCCCGTATTTTTGCATCTTTCGCAACCGCGCCCCCGGTGCAGCGCTACTCCCTCAAAGAAATTAGGCGGAATCCCCAGGTCATTATACATTTTGGGTGGATAGCTGACCGGTTCTTTGCAAGCCGGACATATCCTCCGGATCAAACGCTGTGCGCAGGAGAGAATTACTGAAGAGGAAATCAGGAAGGGGGCTATGCCCATATCATCCAAGCGGGCAATGGCCCCGGGAGCATCATTGCAATGCATCGTGCTGAGCACCTGGTGTCCAGTCAGGGCGGCTTCGACCGCGATCTCCGCCGTTTCAGCATCGCGGATTTCACCAATCATCACAATGTCCGGATCCTGGCGCAGGATGGAGCGTAGCGCTGAAGCAAAGGTCAGCCCGATTTCCGTGCGCACCGGCACTTGATTGATGCCGGCGATCTGGAACTCGACCGGATCTTCGACCGTGATAATGTTAAATTCCGGATTATTTAATTCATTGAGCGCCGAATAAAGAGTGGTGGTTTTCCCGGAACCCGTGGGGCCCGTGACGAGCAGTAATCCGTGCGGAGCGTCCACCGCCGCCTTAAACCGCTTAAACGTATCCGGCTCCATCCCGAGTTTGTCCATGCTGGCGGAGAGGTTCGATTTATCCAGCACGCGCAACACGCATTTTTCCCCATGCACGGTGGGTAGAATGGATACCCGCAAATCGATATCCCGGCCTTTGAGTTTGACCCGCATGCGGCCATCTTGTGGCAGGCGGCGCTCGGCAATATCCAAATTGCTCATGATTTTAATGCGGGAAGCCAGGGCCAGGTACATGTTCTTGGGGGGCGGGGTCACATGCACCAAGGCGCCGTCGATACGATAACGCAAGCTGATATCCTTTTCAAAGGGCTCCAGGTGGATGTCGCTGGCGCGGTCCTGAATGGCTTGCACCAGAATGAGGTTGGCCAGTTTGATGACCGGCGCTTCCTCGCTGGAGGCCGCCAGTTGGTCCAGATTGACGTCCTCGGCAACCTCTTTGGTGATCTCCAGGTTTTCGGATTGCTCGAATTTTTCCTGTTCCTGGATGATATCCTCGATTTTGCCTTTATTTGTATCGAGGGTGTTCAGCTTGTCGAGGATGGCTTTTTCGCTGGCAATCAGCGGGCTGACTTCCTTTTTTGTGAAGCGCTTGACATCATCCAAGGCCAGCACATTCAGCGGATCGGCCATGGCCAGGAAAATCCGGTTTTCCAGCAAGGCCACCGGAACCACTTTATGGTTCTTGCGCATGTCCTTATTGACTAAATCGGCCACTTCCTGGGGAATGTTAGCGCGGGCCAGGTTGATGGGGGGGGTATTCAATACCCGACCCATGGAAACGATCATGTCCACTTCGCTGACATAGGACTTCTCCATGATCAATTTCAAGAGCCGGGTGCCCTCCTTTTTCTGCAACTCCAGCAGCTCTTCGACCTGCTTGGAAGTCATCAACCCGTCTTCCACGAGGGCATCCGCTATGCGTTCTCCGAATGTCTTAACCGCAGCCATAGGGGTACTTTCTATCGGAACACATTCTTTAAGACCTTGACCAGGTCGGCAGGTGGAGTCAGGTACCACAACAAGCGGTTGCGGGTAGCCTGTTCCAAATCCTTGATCGCCTGCTTGTTAAAGGGATTGGCCGTGGCCACCAATACCGATTTACTCATGTGGTCAAATGGCAAAATGCACCAACGCCGGCAAACATCGCGCGGAAGCGAACGGGCAAGTTCCAGATTGATATCGTATTTTTCCAGGGGGATATAACAGAGCCGCGACCGCTCGCTCAACAAAGTCATGGATCTTTCGATGGGCACAATGCCCCGATCAGCCAATAGCTGCACAAACGAATCCGCAGGAACGGTGGGGGATACGTTCAAATTTGGGGTAATCCACAATTGGTTGAAGTCGGAATCGGAGACCAGCTTGCCTTCCACAAAAATCTTGTGCATGGTCTTGCGGCCATCGTCAATTTCGCTCTTGCCCACCGGCAAGCCTTTGGCGGGTATTGGTTTGCTGGGTTCACTGGCAATTTTCTCGAGCACCTCCGAATCCGCAGGAATCTGGGGTGTGCCAAAGCTGCTGGCCCGGTTCTCAATCTCCGAAAGGGCTTTTTGAACGTCGGGATCATCCGGAAATAACTGGAGCACACTCTCATATTCCAAAATGGCGGATGAAAGCTGCCCCAACTGCACATAAGCTTGGGCAATTCGCTTGGCGGTGCTCACCACATCCTTCTGACGGGCAAGCTTGAAATAAGCCTCCTTTAAAATCTCCAATGATTGGGTATCCAACGGCTGCGATTGAGTGATGACCTCAAACATCTCAATGGTTTGCAGCAATTGGGCTTCTTCATTGGGACTTAATGCCGCAGGCATAAATAATTCAACCTGGTTCTTTTAGTTACAACTAGTTTGGGCGGATGATGCAATTATTAGATCCGAGGTTGCTTCCCCCAGACGGGCAGCCAACCGCAACTAGCCTTTATTCACCACAAAACATGCTTAAAGTCAAGATCACTAAGTCGTGTCCATGCATTTGGGTGGAAATTGTTCGCGCGATGGATTTTCATACGAGTCGAGAAAGGAGCCGCGATCCAGTCTTTGAAAGATCTATAAACGGCTTGAAACGAACGCTTTGCACCAATCAAACCGGCCAGCACTACTAAACCAAAGGAAACCCTTGCCTTCAGAATTACCATGGGTTCGGGAGTTTTGCTCGAACGAAGGAAAAAAAAAGCGCGGGCCAAGCCCGCGCTTAAAAAGCATGCTAATCAGTGCAGCAATTAGCTGGAACGACGGCGATATCCGAGATACCCCAAGAGTGCCAAGCCGCCCATGATGCCCAATTGGATTGTACCGGGCTCAGGAATAGCGGTAATTTGCATACCGAAATTCGCGATAGGGCCACCGGTGGTGCTAAAGCGCTTGGTGGTCCAACCACTGCTGGTTTTTTCCCAGAAATCATCCGCACTACTACCAATCGCCGGAGGATTATACATATCCCATCCGGCACTCACGGTGCCAGTCACGCCCGTGAAAGTCGCGGTCAGAGTCACGCTACCTGGAACATTGATGCCAAGCCCGTCAGCGATGACGGTATTGTAACCCTTCGTGATGCTGAAAGCACCGCTGTCCCAAAGCAGGTTGCCCGGAGCCCCACCACTGGGATTATCATAAAGCTTCAATTCCAATTTCTCAGACCCGGTGGCGTTCGCGCTCAGATAATACTCCATGCGAATTTCGGTCACGTAGCGATTCCACGCCGCGCCGGCGAGATTCACTTGATCACCATACTCATTGGCGACACTGGTATTGGCAGCTCCCAACTGGGTCGTGAAATTATCGTAAATAACTTCCGCACGCCCAGCTGTGGACATGGCAGCCGATGCAACTATCAGGGCCAGCAACTTCTTCATATCATTTTTCATAAATCACTGAGGTTAAGCGGGTTACCTTTCACGCACCCACACCGATTATGTCACTATTGCACTTTCTTGGTCTCATATTTATCGCGTTTCCGGTTTCAAGTCAAGCGTCGAAAGTGCTTTTTTTTTTGCAAAAGTTACTTTTCCGCTTTTTCTCCAAAACCTCGTATTCCCAACCACAAACGGCGATTGGGACCGGCAGCGACCAGAATCGTCGATGAACAAAACCAAAAACCGGCTGTCAAACTGAATTCCAGGTTTGGGTTTGTAGCTTGAATCCTTTGTATTACTGATTTCCAATCCTCTCTAAACCAATGCTTTACGCCAAAACACGGCCGCCAAACAGAGGCTGGCAAGGCAAGTGATGACGCTTGATTTCGTGCCAGCAGTCCCCTACGGTGATGGACGGGATTCCCCAAGCAAAATGGAGAAAGCACTAAAAGCGACAGCGGCAAGGAAATATTTCCCAATAAAATACCGGGATACCCTGTAACACAATCCGCCATAATTCAAATCATACCCTCCCCCATGAAAACTAAAATGAATACCGGCTTGCCGGGCTTGGATGAGATGCTGCAAGGCTTGATTCCGGGAGATAACGTCGTGTGGTTGGTCGATTCCATTGAAGATTACCTTCCCTTCATACGGCCCTACCTGGCGGGAGCCATCCGCGAAGGCCGCAAAGTCATCTACTTCCGGTTTGCCCGCCATGCGGAATTGATCGCCCCCGACCAGGGAGTGGAATACCATCGCCTGCAGCCTGAAGAGGGATTTGAGCGTTTTCTCACGGAAATCTTGAATGTTATTGAAAAGGCCGGCCCCGAAGCTTTTTACGTCTTCGACTGGCTGTCGGATTTGGCGGTGGATTGGTATAGCGACCGGATGCTGGGCAACTTTTTTATGATCACTTGCCCCTATCTGTATGATCTGGACACCATTGCTTACTTTGGCCTCCGCAAAAACCAGCATTCCTTCCACGCCACCGATGGGATTTTTAACACGGCCCAAGTGATTCTGGAAGTCTACCGGAAAAAGGACCAGCTCTATCTGCATCCGCATAAGGTATTTCAACGTTATTCGCCCACGCTTTATACCTTGCATCATTGGCAGGGGGATTCCTTTCTGCCCGTGACCAGCAGCGCCACCATCACTGAGATCCTTTCCAATGTGCCGCATCCCTGGCTGGATTTCTCCATCCATCGGCCTGGGGTGTGGACCCGCACCTTCCGGCAAGCCCAGGAAACCTGGAATTCGGTGAAAAGCGGCCGCAAGCCCCTGGCGGAAGGGGAGTTGTTTTTCCGCCGATTATTGAAAATGCTCCTGACGCGGGATGAACGCTTCATCCGGCTGGCGGAAAAGTATTTTGAACTGGGGGATCTGATCGAAATCATGAAGCGCATGGTGGGCACCGGGCTCATCGGGGGGAAATCCCTGGGCATGCTGCTGGCCCGGGCCATTTTGAAAAAATCCGATCCGCAATGGAATGAGCGGCTGGAGGTGCATGACTCCTTCTATATTGGGTCGGATGTTTTCTACACCTACTTGGTGCAAAATGGCTGCTGGTGGCTGCGGCGGCGGCAAAAGGACATCAGCGAGTTCCTGGAGCAGGCGGAAGAGTGCCGCCAGAAAATGCTGCAAGGGGTGTTCCCCCAGTATATCCAGGATCAGTTCAAGGAGATGCTCGCCTATTTCGGCCAATCCCCCATCATTGTCCGGTCCAGCAGCCTCCTGGAGGATAACTATGGAAACGCCTTTTCCGGCAAATACGAGAGTGTTTTTTGCGCCAACCAGGGCACACCTGCCGAGCGTTTGGAGGCGCTGATGAATGCGGTGCGCACCGTTTATTCCAGCACCATGAGCCGGGAGGGGTTGCTCTATCGCCTGCACCACAGCCTGCTGGATTGCGATGAGCAGATGGCGCTGCTGGTGCAGCGCGTGTCGGGCGAAATGTACGGCTCCTTGTTCTTCCCCCAACTGGCAGGGGTCGGTTTCTCATTCAATCCTTTTGTCTGGAACGAAGCCATTGATCCCAAAGCGGGCGTCTTGCGGATGGTTTTGGGCCTGGGCACGCGGGCGGTGGACCGGACGGAGGATGATTACACCCGGATCGTCGCTCTGAATGTTCCCACCAAGCGTCTGGAAAGCGATTTCAAAGGCATGCGGCAATATGCCCAGCGGCGACTGGAGGTGCTGGATTTAAAGGCCAACCAACTGGCGGTGAAAAATTTCGAGGAAATAGTCGATTTGCTGCCCCCCCCGCAACTGGAGATGTTTGCCACCTGCGACGAGGATTTGCGCCAAAGTTTGATCGCCACCAACCGCCCAAGCAACCTCCCCTGGATGCTGACCTTTGAAAAACTGCTTGCGGAAACCCCCTTCGGCCCCCATCTGCGGGAGCTGTTGCGGACGCTGCAGGATGCTTACGAATACCCGGTGGATGTGGAGTTCACCACCAATTTCCTTCCCGATGGCCGTTACCGCATTAATTTGCTCCAATGCCGCCCATTCCAGGTGAAGATCAAAGGCGAAGGCTCGCGCGTGCAGTTCCCGGTCTCGCTGGCCAGGTCTCAAGTGCTGTTGGAATCCCGCGGTCCGATTGTCGGCCACAGCCTTTCCACCAAAATCGACCGGCTGATTTACGTGGTGCCCTCAATCTATGGGCACCTGCCGATGACCAAAAGGTATTCCGTGGCCCGCGCCATCGGCAAGCTCACCCACCTGGATCGCGGCGGGAAGCGGCCGGCGATCATGATCGTCGGGCCGGGCCGATGGGGCACTTCCATGCCTTCCCTAGGCATTCCCGTCTCCTTCGCGGAAATCAACACCGTGGCGGTGGCGGCCGAAATCGCGGTCATGCACGAGGGATTGGTGCCCGACGTTTCCTTGGGCACGCATTTTTTCAACGACCTCGTGGAGATGGACATGCTTTACCTGGCGGTTTTTCCGGAGCGGGAGAATTACTATTTGAACGAGGCCTTTTTCCAAAAAACCGAAAACCATCTGGCCCGGCTGCTGCCGGGAGCAGCCGAATTGGAGGATGCCGTCAAGGTGGTTGAAACCGGGGGATCGGAGATGCATTTGAATGTGGATTCGCTGGCCCAGCGGGCCTTGCTCTACCTGGAGGAGCCGGGCGCCTGACCGGCTTTGGGCACCGCCCGGCGGCTTGCCCCGGCCGATTTTATTGGCCACCAAGGACAGTTGCCTCCATACTGCGAAGTGTTATGAGATCGATGACCGGTTACGGAAGCGGCGAGCAGGCCCAGGATGGCTTCAAAGTGACGGTGGAGCTGAGTTCGGTCAACCGCAAGCAGAGTGAAATCGTGGTCAGCCTGCCCCGCGAACTGGAGGCCCTGGAACCACAAGTGCGCGATGAAATGCACCGGCATGTGTCGCGCGGGCGGCTCAATGTGCGCGTGAATCTGCACAGCCTGGAGGGGCATTCGCTGGAGCAGGTGCGCATCAATACCGGCCTGGCCCGGCAATACCAGGCCGCCTTGAACAACCTCGCCCGGGAGCTCAAGCTGAAGGCCGCCATCTCGCTGGAGTTTCTGGCCAAGGCGCCCGGTGTGATGGAGTCCCCGGCGATCGCCCAGGATGCCAGCGCCTATTGGCCCCCCTTGGAGAAAGCGTTGCGCCGCGGCGCCGCGGCCCTCGTGGCGATGCGGGACCGGGAAGGGGCGCACCTGGCCAAAGACTTGACGGCCCGCATCACTTTGATGCGCAAGGCCGCCGCCCGCGTGCAGAAACGCGCTCCGCAAGTGATGAAGCGGCACCAGGAGCAGCTCCGGGAAAAACTGAAGCAGGCCGGCCTGGACCGCCCTTTTTTGGAGGATCAACGGGTGTTGCAGGAAATCGTTCTTTTCTCCGACCGCGCCGATATCAGCGAAGAATTGAGCCGTTTGCAAAGCCATTTCCTGCAGTTCGATCACAGCCTTAAAGCCACCGATCCCGTGGGCCGCACCCTGGATTTCCTGGCCCAGGAAATGCACCGTGAAATCAACACCATCGGCTCCAAGGCCAATGATCCGGAAATCTCCAAGGAGGTGGTGACCTTGAAAACCGAGCTGGAAAAATTCCGCGAGCAGGCCCAAAACGTCGAATAACCACAAGATTCCCCCATGGCCGATTCCCCGTCCTTGCTGATCCTATTATCGGCCCCTTCCGGGGCCGGAAAGACCACGGTTTGCCAGCGGTTGCTGGAGGAAAACCCCCTCGTTTGCCGGGCCGTGACCTGCACCACCCGGCCGCCCCGGGAGGGTGAAAAACCGGGGATCGATTATCACTTCTGGGATCAGGATCGGTTTGTCCGGGGCATTGCCGCCGGGGAGTTCCTGGAGCATGCCACCGTTTACGGGCATCATTACGGCACTCTGCAATCCGAGTTGCGCGACAAACTGCAAGCCGGGCGGGATATCCTCCTGGCCGTGGATGTGCAGGGAGCCGCCACCATCCGGCAAAAGGCGGCCCAGGATCCTGCGCTCAAGGCAGCCCTGGTCAGCGTATTCCTGACGCCTCCCTCGCTCGCCGTGCTGGAGCAGCGTTTGCGCAAACGGGGAACCGACTCCGAGGCCACCCGGCAAAAACGCCTCGCGGTGGCCCGCCAGGAGATCACCGAATGGCGGAGCTTCGACTACCTGATTGTCAGCGGAACCATCGAGGCGGATCTGCAACACATGCGCAGCATCCTGGCAGCGGAAAAAATGCGCATCGGCCGCGTGGCGCCCCCCGTTTTTTCCTGACCAAGGAGGATAAAACCCTGCATGAAGCTGGACGAAGTTCGGACCCGGTTGCGGGTTTCCGCAAGTGAAAAAGACGCTGCCAACCTCCAGCGTTATTTCAAAACCGGTCCGGGTGAATACGGCGCCGGGGACCGGTTCCTGGGGATTCGCGTGCCAGCCATCCGCAAGCTGGTCCGCCAGACGGATGCCCTGGCGGTGGAGGACATCCGCCTTTTGATCCATTCAGCCTGGCACGAGGAGCGCCTGCTCGCGCTCCTGATCCTGGTGCGGCGTTACCAGCGGGGGGAGGAGGCGCTCCGCGGCAGCCTTTTCGAGTTTTACTGCCGGGAAATCCGCTGGATCAACAACTGGGATTTGGTGGACCTCAGCGCCCCGCACATCGTGGGGCACTGGCTCCTGAACCGGCCGCGGGATTTCCTCCATCAACTGGCCGCCTCCTCCAATCTCTGGGAGCGGCGCATCGCCGTGCTCGCCACGCTGGCGTTCATCCGGATGGGGGATTTTGCGGATACCATCCACCTTTGCCGCGCCTTGATCCAGGATCCCCACGACCTGATTCACAAAGCCTGTGGCTGGATGCTGCGCGAGGTTGGGAAGCGGGACGAACGGCCCTTGAACCATTTTCTCAAGGAACATGCCAGCCAGATGCCCCGCACCATGCTCCGCTACGCCATCGAGCGCCTGCCCGCCACCCAGCGGCAAGCCTGGATGAGCCTGCCCGCCGGCAGCTGACGGCCTCCCTTAAGTCCACCGCCGCCCACCGTCCCAGCGCGAAAACTGCCCCTGCGGAATAGCTGGCCATTTTTTCGCGCCTGCGGCACAATGCGCCCAATTCAATTAATAATCCGCCCGCCAAAAGGAAATGGCTTCCTGGCCGGCCCCGGCGGTTGAAGAACAAAAGGCATGGAAATGAAAAAACATATTTTGTGCTGGCTGGCCGGAGTGCTGGCCGGTTGGGCGATGGGCAACCTCCAGTCCGTTAAGGCGGCGACCGCGGCCGAAGCGGCTGAGGCGCAGGACTTGTTCGACGGCAAAACCCTGCAAGGCTGGGTCCAGAAGGGTGGCAAAGCCCGCTACCACGTGGAGGATGGCTGCATTGTAGGCACCACCGTTCTGAATACCCCCAACAGTTTCCTGTGCACCGAAAAGGAGTATGACAATTTCATCCTCGACCTCGATTTCAAGGTCCATCCCAGCCTGAATTCCGGCATCCAAATCCGCAGCCAAAGCCTGCCGGATTACAAAAAAGGCCAGGTGCATGGTTACCAGGTGGAGATTGATCCTTCGGCCAGGGCCTGGTCGGCCGGCATTTATGATGAAGGCCGCCGGGGCTGGCTGGTGGATCTGAAGGATAACGAGCCGGCCCGGAAGGCTTTCCGCCAAAATGAGTGGAACCACTACCGCATCGAGGCCATCGGCGACACCATGAAAACCTGGATCAATGGGGTGCCGGCGGCCACTTTGAAGGATTCCATGACTCCCCGCGGCTTCATCGCCTTGCAGGTCCATAACAGCAAGGAAGCGGGCTTGCAGATCCGCTGGCGCAACCTCCGGCTGCAGGCCGTGGCGGCGCCCAAGCTCAAGGCCCTGATCATCGACGGCCAGAACAACCACGATTGGAAAGGCACCACACCGGGCTTGCGAAAACTCCTGGAGGAAACCGGCCTTTTCGAGGTGTCAGTGGCCACCACGCCGGGCAAAAACGGCGCCATGGATTCGTTTAAACCGGATTTCAGCCAATGCCAGCTGGTGGTTTTGAATTACAATGGGGCGGATTGGTCCCCGGCCACGCAGAAGGCTTTCGAGGCCTACGTTCGCCAAGGCGGCGGCGTGGTGGTGTTCCATGCCGCGGATAACGCCTTCCCCAGTTGGCCGGCTTACAATGAAATGATCGGGTTGGGCGGCTGGGGCGGCCGCAATGAAAAATCCGGCCCCATGGTGCGTTATCGCGATGGCAAAGTGGTGCTCGACAACACCCCCGGCCCCGGAGGCACCCACGGCCCCCAGCATGAGTTCCTGGTCGAGATCCGCGAGCCGAACCATCCCATCACCGCGGGCTTGCCTGCCCGGTGGCTGCATACCAAGGACGAGCTTTACAGCAAGCTGCGCGGGCCCGCGAAAAACCTCACGGTGCTGGCCACTGCTTTTGCTGCTCCGCAAAAGGACGGCACGGGTGAAAACGAACCCGTTTTGTTTACCATCCAATTCGGCCAGGGGCGGATCTTCCATACGGCCTTGGGGCATGCGGCCGAGCAATTACGCTCGGTGGGCTTTATCATCACTTACCAGCGCGGCGCTGAATGGGCCGCCACCGGCAAGGTCACCTTGACCCGGGTGCCCGCGGATTTCCCCACCGCCGAAAAATCCAGCACGCGTTAGACCGCCCGCGCCCGAGCGGGACCCCCCCCCCATCCGCCAGGCGGCCCGTGGCCGGCCTGGCGGATGGAGCTGGCGGAACCTCCACCACCATTGATTCCATCCCCCATGAAAACCGTGAATATTGCCCGCTGGGCTTTGGGCCTGGCCGTGGCCTGGCTGGCCGCCTCCCCCACCCTGCTCGCCGCCAGCCCCAAAAAAATCGTCCTGATCGCCGGCAAAAAAAGCCACGGCCCGGAAGGCAACCGGATCCATGACTATCCGTGGACCGTGCGGCTGATCAAGGTCATGCTGGATAATTCCAATGTGCGCGGCCAGGTGCGCGTGGAGTGCCATTTCGATGGCTGGCCGAAGGATCCGGCCACCCTCGAGACAGCCGATTCAATAATGGTGGTTTCCGATGGGCGGGATGGCGATCTTTACGAGGACGCGCCGCATATTTCCTCGGCCGGCCATGCGGCCTGCATCGCCAGGCAAATGGCCCGGGGCTGCGGCCTGGTGACTTATCATTTTTCCACTTTCACCCCCGACGCTTACGGCCCCCAGGTCCTGGCTTGGAACGGCGCTTATTTTGACTGGGAAACGGATGGCAAGCGCCAATGGTATTCGGCCATCAAAAACCTCGAGGCCGAGGTGCACTTGCGTTCGCCAGGCCACCCGGTCCAGCGCGGGGTCCACCCTTTCCGCCTGCGGGAGGAATTTTACCATAACCTCCGCTTTCAACCCGGCGATGCCGCCCTGCAACCCTTGCTGGAGGTGCCCGCACTGCAAGGGCGTGAGCCGGATGGCAACCTGGTCGCCTGGGCCCGCCAGAGAGCGGATGGCGGCCGCGGCTTTGGCACCTCCTGTGGTCATTCGGAGGACAATTGGCTCAATGCCGATTACCGCAAATTCATCCTCAACGGCATCGTTTGGTCGGCCGGGGTTGAGGTGCCAGCCCGCGGTGTGGAAGCCGGCGCCTATGACCAGGCCGAAATCCGCGCTTCCCTGGCGGGGGTGGCCGGCTCCCATCCGGCTCGCTACGTGGCCCCCATCAAAGCTCTGATTCTCACCGGGCACCACCACCCGGGCCATGATTGGCGGGCCACCACGCCAGTTCTGCAAGCCGGCCTGGAGCAGGATGCGCGGTTCCAAGTGACGATCTCCACCAATATCGAAGATTTGGCCACCCTGAACCTCCAGTCTTACGGGGTACTGGTCCTGAATTACTGCAACTGGCAGCAACCCCAAGGGCTCAGCAGCCAGGCCAAACAGGCCTTCACCCAATACCTGGCCCAAGGCGGAGGCCTGGTCATCGTCCATTTCGCCAACGGCGCCTGGCACTTTTCACTGCCGGAAGCCGGGGCTTCCGATTGGCCGGAATTCCGTAAAATATGCCGCCGCGCTTGGGATCACAATGGCGGCAGCGCCCATGACGCCTATGGGCCATTCCGGGTGGAAATCGCTCCCGTGAAACATCCCGCCACCGCTGGTCTGCAGGCCTTCGACACCCTCGATGAGCTCTATTTCAACCAACGTGGCGAGGCGGCCATCGAACCGCTCGCCACCGCCGTTTCCAAGACCACGGGACGGGCGGAGCCGATGGCTTGGGCTTACGCCTATGGGCAGGGCCGGATCTTCCAAACCTTGCTGGGCCACGGTGCGGATTCGCTCAAGCCCGCCGGGGTGGCCCAGTTGATCCGCCAGGGCGCTGCCTGGGCGGCCGGGCGGACCTCCCAGCCATTGGCGGACTGATCCGCCAGGCCGGCCACGACGGAAGCGGGCGGAGCCATGGGCGATGGGAATAACCTTGGCCATCCGGCTCCCCATGACCGGCACATGGCTCAGCCGTAACTATGCAGTTGAAGGTCAGTGTTGAGACCAAATCCTCCCTACTTCAACTATTAGGTGAAGCATGATAAGGATCCGGTGCGTCCGAAGTTGCTGATCCAACGCCGGACCCGCTGGATTGACCGGTTTCATAAGGGGACTGGCGCATGGAATTAGACCGGTTTTTCCCTTGGGCCTTTAGGCTTTTTCAGGGGTTAGCCCAACTGCCCACCTTCCCAATCAACGCCCGCCACCAAGCCCGTTCCTGCGGTTCCCGCACCGCCAACCGAATCGTCGTCACCCCGGCCGTGTTGCTATGGATCCCACCCGTCGTGAATAACCGAAACCGCAAGGTGGACGCCGTCACTCGTTGTAGCCAGCCCAAATGCCGTTGGAAGATCTGCGTCAGGTTGTAGCTGAGCACTGCTGAGCTCAACGCCGCCTCCGTCGCCCAGAACTTCGCCAAACACCACTTCGGCAGCGCAAAATCCATATCCAATTGCTTGATTACCTCCAGCACCGCCAGCAGCGGATGCAGGCACGGCTTGTTGCCCAGGCGCGTATGACCCGGAGCCACCCCTTCCTGATGCCCGGCCTCGTGCAACAGGCGGGTCGAATCCAAATCCAAGCTATAGCCGCCCGGGCGGCTGGCCAGCCGCTCGATTCCCCACCGCCATAGCGGCCGGAAGATTTCCAGATTCGTCCCGGCGGCCGCAAACCGCTGGATGAAGCGCGTGTAACTGGACTGGCTGCCGATGCGTTTAATGCCCGGCAGGGTGGGCAGCATCGCATCCTGGCGCAGATGGGCCACGTGGGTCAGCTTTTGCGCCCCGCCCAGCACCCCGGTGACAAACCCCAAGGCGAGGTCCTCGGACGGGATCGCGTTGGGGCTGGTGCGCTGGGGCATCAGCCTGGCGAGCAGTTTTTTAAAGCCGTGCCATGGGAGAAATCCCGTAAAGTCCAGGAGCCGCGCCCGCCCGCTGACTTTCTGTTCGGTGAAACCGATTGGAATGGTTTCTTCCGGCGTTTTCAGTGTAATGAATTCGGTCCCTGTATAATATGTTTTTGTCCATCCACCAAGCTTGCCCACCTCTTTCAACTGAATAATTGCGCCTTGGCTCGCTTCCTGAAAGACGCCTCGGCGAGAATCCAGAGGTCAAATTCGATGCCGATGAGTGCGGGTTCATCGACCGAGACCTGTCGGAAGCCTGGGCCGCTGGGGGTTCCCGGGGAACACCCACCCGCAGTTCGCGCGCGTCAGGAGCGCAACCTGGCCTGCAACCCCTTCGATCGCACAGTATTGGAGGCATTCAGTTACAGGTTTGCGTTTTTGAGGAACAAGCTGGACAACCCTATAATAATGATGATAGCCATGCTGGTTTTGTTACCCGGTTAAGTCGTTTTGCAGCTTTTATCCAGGGCATTCCGCAAAATCCGTTCAAACAGCGCCGCCGCGGTGGCAACCAAGACCGATCCAAAGGTGATGAGGAGGCCCATAAAAAACCCGCCCGATCGATCGTCACTACTGCCTAACATAATAAAGATTTCTCCAACCGCGACAAAACCGATAATCGCTATCGCGCAATATTTTATCGTCCGCAAAGCTTTTACGGTCATTGGCGAGAATACTTGGTTCTTTCCAGCATATCCCAACCCCTTGAATACCTGATGGAGCGCCATGAAAAACGGCATGGACGCGAGATACGCATAGGCCAGAAAGGGATCTTTGAAGTAAACCTCGAAGAGCGTTGCGTGCACATTTCTGCCTTCAAGGTGAGGCTCCCAAAGCAGGAAGGTCAGAGCGCCAATGCCAATGAGAACAACGACTGTTTGAAGAAACATGGTTAAGTATCTGTTCATAGGGCCGTTCTTACAAATTTAAATTTTGGCTTCGTGGATGTCACCGATCGGTTCAAACTGACCCACCCTGACGGCCGTTGGTTTAGCGTTTTGTGGGTTTAATGTTCAAGCGTCGTTTTATAAAATCGCTCCGTGC
>CAIMWS010000001.1 GCA_903845125.1 uncultured Verrucomicrobiota bacterium | reverse complement strand
GTGAGCGGTATAGCCTTTTCAGCCCCCGGCAGGCTGGCGGGGCTGATTTCCCAACAATGCATTATCCGGGAGCATCGTTGGACAGGGACCGAGATCATCGACCCCTGATTGTGGCCTGGGTGGGCTTGCATCCTTCCCTCGCATTCCAGCGGCCCAGGAGCGATCCCCGGCGGTGGGGGGGTGCATTCCATGCCCAACGATTAGGCGAAGGGCGGGCGTCACGGATTGCGGCCCGGGAATCAAGCCCCTGGCCGGTTCCTTGGGGGGCCATTTTCCCAAACAATGCATTTCGTTGGACGGGCTGTTCAACATTCAAGTCGTGCTGTAGTGAGCGAGTTTTTGAGTGCCCTTAAATGCTCATTTTAGGGGAACAAAAGGGGAACAAATTGCCCGAAATTGCCCGAAATTGCCCATTTTCTCACTTTTAGGAATTTATGTATAAATAACTTATGATGAGCATGTTGCAGTTGTTTTAATGCACCATGTTGATCGCGAAAAACGGGCCTTTCGCGTCTTCCAAGCTGGTCACGTGGGTTCGATTCCCATCACCCGCTCCATTGATAATCAGGGACTTGCGAAGCAGTGCCAGGAAAAGGAAATTGATCCCCCTTTCTTCCCTATGGTAAATTAGGGGCAGTTAGGTATAAATTCAGAATTCGAGCTGCGTTGGGTGTTTTAATCCGCTTCGGCGAGGATTTGAGCGGCTCGGGGAGGAAACGATCTTTTCGCGCGAGAGCTTGATTCGTTATTGTGGTGCCCGTCTACTTCCGGCGTATTTTCTTTGGACTTGCACAGTCCGGTTTGGACCTGCCGCCATTGAACGAAATCGGCCCCAAATACCACCCCCCGCAACACGGGAAAACCAGGCCAGCGCAACCACGCGCGCGCAGTCGAATAAGAGATACCTGCCAGCACGGCAAACTCCCCGGCGTTCAACACCTGGTCCCAACGGCGTTTTTGCCTGACGTCGCTCAACTTGATTGCCCGAAGCTGTTTGTCCTGCGCCATTTCCAAGGTCGTTATCCAATGACGTTTCACTGGGCACGGTTGCGAAAACCAACTTGGATGCGGCAAACGTGCCTTCAACTAATACCGTCATTTGGGAGGCGGAAAAGCGAACCAACAATTTTCCAGGTTTCAAGAGTCTTAATCGACCGAACCATGGTTGGGCAATAAGCCAATCAAGCAGGAAAACACTATCAAACCGCCCCGTGAAGTCCGGCTTGGTGGCATCCCAACTGCCCGCTGGAAAAATGAAACGGAGGCGGGATGGCGTTACCATGCCACCTGCCAGCGACTGTTTATGGAAGGTGATCATTGGGAATCCACCGAGCGTTTCAGCCGTGATGACTTGTTGCTCCTGGCCAAAGTGGTGGATCAAACCCACTCCTGGATTTATGCGCAAAACAATGAGCGGCGCGGCGTGGCCAACCCTGCCCGGCCTTCGAACACAGCGGCTACTTCCCAGTAGAGGGCACCAACCCAGATGCCAACCGGCTTCCAAGGGGGTTCTGATGAAACGAAACACAGCATCATATGAATAAGAAACCGAACGATTTGGAACTGGAGTCGCCCAGCGGGCTCCTTCCAGACGGGACGCCTCCCTCTCGAACATAGGAGATCTTAAGCATTGAAAACAAAGGAATGAGGAATAATTTAAACTTTACAGTAAGACTTGGCCCTAACTTAATTTAGGCACCTCGTGGTCAAAGAATGGGGTCCACTTGCCAATACATATTGACATGGATAATTATGGCACCACAAAACCGTACGCGTGACACGGTGGTTCAATCGCCGACCCAACTTCCATGTTCACTTCACCCCTACCAGCAGTTCCTGGCTAAATATGGTGGAGCGGTTCTTTGGCAAGATCACGACGGAGGCGATTCGTCGGGGCAGTTTTGCCTCGGTTCGCGAGTTGGAGTTGGCCTTTGAAACCTATCTGGGCGAGCACAACAAGGCTCCGACCCCGTTTGTTTGGACAGCATCGGCCGACCTGATCTTTGAAAAACTCAAATGCTCGATTTCTTTACTTATCTCGCACTAAACTAGGCATCCCTGACGCACGCTCGAACTTCATCTTACCCACAGCCCTAACCAACTCCCATAACACTCGGTGGCTGAAATGGATGCGCCTGGTTCAGGAAGCCGGTATCCTGGAGTGACCTGCCCCAAAGGGTAGTAGTCACCATTCTGCGCTTTCGATATGAGTGTCCGCATGGAGCCGTTTTATGTGGGGCACAATATCCTGAAGGTCACGGTCGTGGACAACGATAACGATCGTGATCATTCGTTTATCCGACTGCTGACCAAGGCTGGTTTTTCAGCCCGTCCATTATTCACGCCTCCCGGGCGCACGGTTTGGCTGATGGATGGCCAGGCTCACCCGCTCCCCTTTGACCAGACTTGATTTATGACGATTGCCAAACGATTGGTCATCTTGCTGGCCGTGCCGCTCGTGGCGCTCGTGGCGCTGGGCGTCTTCGCACGGCTTCAACTGTCGAAGATCGAGGAGCGCAGCCGGTTCGTGGTGGCGGTGCAAATCCCGAGTCTCGCGGCTCTCGGCGACATCTCCCGGAACCTGGCGGAATTGCGGGTCGAGGTGCGAAATTATCTCCTGGCCACCAACGACACCCAACAGGCCAGTATCCGGCAGGCGTTTGGCAAGGCAGAAAAAGAACGGGAGCGCCTGTTAGGCGCGTATGGAGACCGCCTGGTCTCGGATGATCGGGATCGCCGCCTCCTGAACGACTATCGCGACTCCAGCCGTGACTGGTTGGCCAGTGCCAAACAGGCCATGTCGTTGGCGGAGAACGGGCGCCGCTTCGAAGCCCTCTTCCTGCTTCAGGGTTCGGTGGCCGCCCTGGGACAGCGCCTGAACGGGGTGTCGGCCGACTGGATTCGGCACAATGAGAACCTCGCAAACGAAGGCGGCCGGGTGGCCGTTAACACCATCGAGGAATCCCGTTGGAAAATGCTCACCGCCAACACAACGGCTCTCCTTCTGACGGGGCTGTTGGGCTTTCTTACCTTCCGGCGGATTGTCAACCCCATCCAAGCCCTGCAAGTCTCCGTGAAAACCGTTGCAGAGGGTGATTACTCCCGGGAGGTTCCGTTCACCGCGGCCGCGGACGAGACGGGTAACCTGGCGCGTTCGATCGACGTGCTGAAGCAAGGCGCCGCCGCCATGAGCGAGCAACGGTGGGTGAAGTCCAATGCGGCTCAGCTCACCAGTGCCTTACCGGGGGCGACCTCGCTAGCCGAATTCGGTCAGCGATTTATTTCCGGCCTCATGCCACTACTGGGTGGCGGCATCGCGGGCTTCTACGTGTTCGAGGCAACCTCGGGGCGGCTCCGTAGAATTGCGGCTTATGGTTTGGCTCCGGAGGCGGCTGCCACCGAGACGTTTGGCATAGGGGAGGGATTGGTGGGCCAATGCGCTCAGGAGCGCAAGGTGATGACGCTGGCCAATCTGCCACCGGATTACCTTCGCATTACCTCCGGTTTGGGCGCGGCTGCCCCGGTGCAAACGGTCGCAACGCCGCTGTTTTCCTCGGACACGTTGCTTGGGGTGCTCGAGACCGCCACGTTCCGCACCTTCACTTCCCGGGAGCAAGCGCTGCTCGCGGAGTTGCTCCCGGTGGCGGCCATGAGCTTCGAAGTATTGCAGCGCAATCTCCGCACCCAGGAGTTGTTGACCCAAACCCAGGCGCAAGCCCACCAACTCGAGGAGCAAACCTTGAGGTTAACCCGATCGCAGGAGGAATTGCTCGCGCAGAAGGAGGAATTGTTTGTCCAACACTGCGCCCTGGAGTCCGCCGCCAATGCCATCGTCATTGTGGATCGCCAGGGGCTCATTCAGTGGGTGAATCCAGCCTTCGTGCAGTTGACGGGTTACGAGAGGGACGAGGCCGTCGGGCAGAACCCCCGCGTCCTCAACGCCGGGGTGCATGGCCGGGAGTTTTTCCGCAATATGTGGCAAACAGTTCTCTCCGGCTCCGTCTGGCAGGGAACGCTGACGAACCAGCGCAAGGATGGCGTGCGGTATCAGGAGGAAATGACCATTACTCCGGTGCGCTCGCAGCAAAGTGAGATCACGCATTTTATCGCCATCAAACAAGACATCACGGAGCGCCTGCGTAATGAGGCGGAACTGAAAGAGCGCTCGGCGGAACTGCAGCGCACGAATTTACTGGCGGACAGCGCGCTGGACCTCACCAAGGCGGGCTACTGGCACGTGCCCCTGGACGGCTCGGGCTACTACCACTCCTCCGAGCGGGCGGTGCGCATTTTTGGCGAGTTGCCGCGGCCCGACCTGCGGTATTCCCTGGCCGAATGGGCCGAGCAGGTGCGGCAAGGGGACGAGGCAGTTGCCCAAACGGCGACCGAGAATTTCAACGCCGCCCTGGCCGGCAAGATCCCGGTCCATGATGCCGTTTACGCCTACAAACGCCCGGTGGACGGACGCGTGGTCTGGATCCACGCCTTGGGTCATGTCGTGAAAGATGCCCAGGGCCAGCCGGTGGATATGTTTGGGGTGACGCAGGACATTACTGAATTCAAGTTGCTGGAAAAGGAGCTGATCGGTGCCAAGCAGAAGGCCGAAGAGGCCACGCAGATGAAATCCATGTTCCTGGCCAACATGAGCCACGAGATTCGCACCCCGATGAATGCCATCATCGGCCTGTCCCATCTCGCCCTAAAAACCGAGCTCACGCTCAAACAGCGCGACTACGTCAGCAAGGTCCACAATGCCGGCACGTCGCTGCTGTCGGTGATCAACGACATCCTCGACTTCTCGAAGATCGAGGCGGGCAAGCTCGACATCGAGACCACCGACTTCCGGTTGGACGAGGTGATTAGTTCGGTCACGACGCTCACGGCGCAGAAAGCGCATGACAAGGGGCTGGAGTTCCTGGCCCATTTCGCCCCGGAGATTCCGGAGCACTTGCTGGGTGATCCGCTGCGGCTGGGGCAAATTTTGACCAACTTCGTCAATAACGCGGTGAAGTTCACCGAGCACGGTGAAATCCGCCTGAGCATCGAGTTGGTGGAACGGACCGGCGAGAAGGTGCAGCTCAAGTTCTCCGTGCGCGACAGCGGCATCGGCATGACCCCGGACCAGGTGGCAAAACTGTTTCAGCCCTTCACCCAGGCGGACATGTCCACCACGCGCAAACACGGTGGCACAGGGTTGGGATTGACGATCTGTCGGCGGCTGGTTGAGCTCATGGGCGGACGTGGCTGGCTGGAGAGTGAACCCGGGGTCGGCAGCACGTTCTACTTCACCGTCTGGCTGCAAATTGGCTCTGCCGTTGGCCCCGGAAAGATGGTGCCTGAGAAACTGGCGCAGTTGCGGGTTTTGGTGGTGGATGACAACCCCACGGCGCGCGAAATTTTGCAGGAACCGCTA
This sequence comes from uncultured Verrucomicrobiota bacterium, assembly GCA_903845125.1. Lineage (GTDB taxonomy): Bacteria > Verrucomicrobiota > Verrucomicrobiia > Limisphaerales > UBA1319 > CAIMWS01. Next base: position 21,081 of record CAIMWS010000001.1, on the reverse strand, counting down.
AGCGCCATGGCCCAACGGGTGGATGTGGCCGCCTCGGGCAAGGAGGCCATCTCGGCGATCCAGCACCAGGATGCCACGGCCCCTTACGACGTCGTGTTCATGGATTGGCGCATGCCTGGCCTGGACGGCTTGCAGACCAGCCGGCATATCAAGAGCGACGAGACCTTGACGCACCCCCCACGCATTGTGCTGGTCACGGCCTTCGGGCGCGAGGAGGTGCGCGAGGAAGCCGAACGGTTGGAACTCGATGGCTTTCTGGTCAAACCCGTGACCAAGTCCATGATCCTGGACACACTCATGAACGTGTTCGCGCACGCGAGCGAGGACCGCCATGCGCCGCCGCCGGGTGAGCTGGCGGCGCGGTTGGGTGGGGCGCGGATTCTGCTGACCGAGGACAACGAGATCAACCAGCAGATCGCCGTCGAACTGCTCGAAGGGGCTGGGGCCACGGTGCAAGTGGCTAATAACGGCCGCGAGGCCGTCGAAATCCTGGCCGAGGGACCCCAACCGCCTCCCTTTGATGTGGTGTTGATGGATCTCCAGATGCCCGAAATGGACGGTTACCAAGCCACCGCCAGGATCCGGTCGGATGACCGGTGGACAACGCTGCCGATCATCGCCATGACGGCCCATGCCACGCTTGAGGAGCGCCAGCACTGCCTGGCGTCCGGGATGAACGATCACATCGCCAAACCCATTGACCCGGCGATGTTTTTTGAAACCGTCGGCCGGTTTTACCAACCGGGTCCCAAGCTCGCGCACGTGGCTGCCGAAAACCGCCCCCCCGCGCCGCCCCCTTCCGCATCGGGCGGAGAGCCGGCGTCTGCGGCTCCGGCGGTGGCGCTGAAACCGCCCGCGTCGCTGGCCCCATCGCCAGGCGACACAGCGCCCGCCAGTCAGACGCGCGGCCCGGCCGGGGATCTCCCTACCGTCGACGGCCTCGACACGATGGAGGGTCTGATCCGGGTGGCCGGAAACCGGAAACTCTACCTCAAACTCCTACGGCAATTCGTCGAGCAACAAGGTCCGGTGGTCGGTCAGATCTCTGCGGCACTAGCGCAGAGTGACCTGGCCCTCGCCGAGCGCCTGGCCCACACCGTCAAAGGGGTCGCCGGTGCCATCGGGGCCAAAGGGATCCAGGCGGCTGCGGGAACGCTCGAGAAACTCATCCGTAGCCGGGCCGCGGCGCCGGAGGTGGAGGCCGCAAAGCGACAGTTTGCCGCGGCACTCGAGCCGCTGGTGGCCCAACTGCAGGCCAGCTTTTTAAGCGGGCCTGCACCCGGGATCCCCACTCCGGCCGCGGCCCCGGCACCACCTCCAGATCCCGCGTTGGCGCGGGCCGCCACCGGGCAACTCGTGCATCTGCTATCCGAATCCGATCCCGGCGCGGCCGAGTTCCTGGAGCAAAACCGCGACGCGTTGCGCTTCGTGCTGGGCGAAAACACTTGGACGGATTTCGAGAAACTGGTCGAAAACTATAACCTTACAGAAGCACTAACCCGCCTGGAAGCGGCCTTGAACTCACTATTATGAAAGACCTGTCTGAATGCCGCATTTTGATCGTCGATGATGCCCCGGCCAACGTGGATGTGTTGGTGCAGGCGCTGCGCACGGAGTATAAGTTAGGCGTGGCGATCGATGGACCGACCGCGCTCAAAACCGCGGCGAAACGGCCGCCCGATCTGGTGCTTTTGGACATTGTCATGCCCGGTCTCGACGGCTATGAGGTATGTCGCCAAATGCGCGCCTCCCCCCAATTGCGCGAGGTGCCCATCATGTTTCTGAGTTCACTGGAGGATGTGCGGGACAAAACCCGGGGCTTTGAAGCGGGTGGCAACGATTACCTCGTCAAGCCTTTCGAGATTCTGGAGGTGAAAGCGCGCGTGCGGTCCTTGCTCAAGGCCAAGGCCTATGCCGACGCTGTTAAAGAAAAAATCGCCTATGACCTGCGGATTGCCCGGGAAATTCAAATGGGCATTCTTCCGCCGGACATTGCCAGTGTGGCCGCCACCGCCGGGCTCGAAGCCCATGCCCTCCTGGTGCCAGCCCAGGAAGTGGGCGGCGATCTCTATGAGGTTTTGCTCACCCCCGAGGGCAACCTGGTGGCAGTGATGGGAGACGTTTCCGGGAAAGGGATCCCGGCCGCGCTGTTTATGGCGATGACCACGACGCTCATCCGGGCCTTGGCTCCCGATCTGCGTCGGCCCGACGACATCCTGCGCCGGGTAAGTGATAAGCTGGCTTCGCATAACCCACGGAACATGTTCGTGACCCTGCTATGCGCGACTTATGAAGCACCAACCGGCCAGCTCATTTATGCCAGCGCCGGTCACCCCGCGGCCGTCCTGATTCGGAAGGACCAGGCGAGCTTGCTGCCGACCGATGCCGCCCTGGTGGCCGGGATCCTTCCGGGATTGACCGTCGGTTGTCAATCCGTGCAACTCGAACCCGAAGACGTCGTGCTATTTTATACCGATGGCGTGACCGAGGCCTTCAACGCCGCGGGAAATCTCTATGGCGAATCCCATTTGCTGGAGGAACTGACCCGCCTGTCAGGGCACACCGTTCCGGACCTGGTGGCCGGCTTGCTCCAAAGCATTCGCACCCACGCGGGTGAACACCCGCAGTCGGACGATATCGCAATCCTGGCTTTGAAGCGGAGAGTGTAGCGCACAACCTGGGCTACTCCACCAACGCGGTCTGCACCGAATCACGAATGTTCAGGATTTTGGTAAACCCACTCAGCGCCAGCACCTGCTTCACCGCCGCCGACGGGCTGCAGAGGAACAATCGCCCTTGGCTGCTCCCGGCCAGTTTGGCCAGGTTGAGCAACGCACACAACCCGGCGGAACTCAGATAGTCCACGGCGCTCATGTTGATCAGCAGTTTTTGATAGGAGGTTGCCAGGATCCGGCGCCCCGCGGCCTCGAGTTCGGGCGCTCGTTCGGCATCCACGCGGCCATACACGGTCATCACATCCACTTCCCATTCTTTGTGCATGTGAAGTTTAAAGGCCCCGGTCGAGTGTTTGCCCGCTTCATCGAGGCTGGCGCAGACCGTGAACATTTTGTGAAATCCGGAACCTTCGATGATTTGACGGACCAAGCCCTTGGCCACACACAGCACCACTTTACCGCCGTTGGCCTGCATCAATTTTCCGGCCCTGAGAATGCTTTGCAAACCCGCCGAACTGAGGTATTCGAGCCCCGTCAGATCCAGAATCAAAGTGCGGGTTTCGCTTTTGATTTCCGCGAGACCGGTGCGCTCGAATTCAACGGCCGATCCGGAGTCAAGCATGCCCTGCAGGGTAAATGTCTGGGTATCGCCTGTCTGTGAGGTAATGACTTTCATCGTCGCGATTATCATCCTGCAGCGATGAAAGTCAAATGTTATGAACTGTTTTTATTTTACTTGCCAGGCACGGGTTGGTCATTTTTAATAAATCCGCTTGAACACACCTGCTTCGGCTCACTGGGAGAAGGCCATTCCCAACCGCCTGGCGGCCTTGATGGCGGCCATCGAGGAACTGGACGCCTGCCTGGCACTTTGGGGCGCCGATGCCGCCGCCCGTTATCGGGCGCGATTCGCGGTCGAGGAATTGGGAACCAATATTATCAAGTATGCGTATGACGACCAGGCTGAGCATACCATTTGGCTGAAGGCCGACGATGCGCCGGACGTTTTTTGGCTTTACCTGGAAGATGACGGCCATGAATTCAATCCCTGCCAAAGCTCCGAACCCAATCCCGACCTCAGCTTGCAGGATCGCAAGCCCGGGGGATGGGGACTGAGCCTCGTCCGACGCCTGTCGGCGGGCCTGGATTATGAGCGGCGCGGCGACCGCAACTGCGTGTGCGTGGGGGTGCCGCGTGTTTCCCCATCTTTAGAGTAATCCGCCGCTGCGGAACGAATCGCCTGCGCCCCAAGCCTCGTTCCTCAACTCCTTCTTATCGGTCAAACACCTTTAGGGGTGGCCTGGTGATGCAAGACCGGTGAGAACCGGATCCGTGCGTAGTTCCAGGTCACTGCTGCGAGTTCTCAGGCCGGTGAAAGAATTAAAGCACCAGATTGTTATTTCTTCCCCATGCTTTAAAACTTCTCCCGTTTCCTGCCACCTTCCCTAAAGGGCAGTAGCGGTCCATTCAGGCTTTCGATAAAAATCGATTCCATGAAAGTGCTCACCCCGGCACACCACACTATTTGTGACGCGGTCGTGGACGACGATGCCAGTCGATGTCGTTCGTCCAGCCGGCTGCTTCGCATTGCCGGGATTCCATCGGTCAGCTACGCCTCTGCCGAGGCCTTTCTGGAGAATACCCAGCGCCCTCTTTTCGACCGCCTGGTGCTGGACATTCAGCTGGAGGAAAGCTCCGGCTGGGAACCCAAGTTGCAGCCGCTCCCGGTCCAAGGCTCGTGCTGCGAGCCCTCGTGCAGCGTTGGGCCGCAGGAGGTAAGGCCGCCTCGCGTGCTGAGCAGACTGCGAAACCGTATTACTGAACCACTGAACCCTGATCAACGCTAACCAATCTATGAAAACCTGGGTCCGCATATTGACGCAAACCACGATGCTGCTGGTCTCCAGCAGCCTGGTTCTCGCCCAACAACCCACCGTCCAGGAACGGGTATTGGCTCTCAAGGCCTCGCTCGCCGCCAGCCAGGCGATCCTGAAGCAGTACGAATGGGTGGAAACAACGGTCATCAACCTCAAAGGCGAGGAGAAGTCTCGCCAACTGAATCGCTGTTACCACGGCGCCGATGGCGTCGTGCAGAAAATCCCGGTGACCACTCCCCCGCCACCGCAGCAAAAGCGAGGTTTGCGCGGCCGGATCGTCGCGGCCAAGAAGGAGGAATTGACCGACTACATGAAAGACGCCGTGGCCCTGGTCAAGCATTACCTGCCGCTGGACCAGGCAAGGATACAGATGGCCAGGGATGCGGGCAAAGTCTCACTCACGCCGCTGCCCAACCAGCGCCTGCGCCTGACTTTTACCGACTATCTCAAAGCCGGCGACAACCTGGCACTGGATATCGATCTGGGCAACAACCGGCCCTTGGAAGCCAAAGTAACCACCTATCTCGATTCGCCGAAGCAACCCATCACCCTCGATGTGCGCTTTAGCGCACTCGACAACAACGCCACGTATGTCGCCACCGTCACCCTGGAAGCCAAGGCGAAGAACCTGAAGGTGGACGTGCAGAACTCGGGTTATCGCCGGACTGGCAACCAGCCATAGGGAGCCGCCCCTCGTGGCCACCGCCATCGCCGCATGCTCAGGAACCGATTAACGCATTTTTTCCGGTCTGCCCGGAACCGGTGGCGTTCAGCGTCACCAAAATGATCGCCATCCATGTCGAAAAACCACAGTAGGCAGGCCGGAGTCGCGTGATTGCCACGCCGACGCCGTGCCCCTCGAAATCCCACTCCCAAAAAACTATGAATAAAAACCTCCTCTATATCTCCTTTGCCGGTGCTGTAACACTGGCGGCCAACTGCTTCGCCGAAGAAGGTGGCAGCGCTCATTATATGCCGGGCACAACGGCCTCATTTATTGATGCTTTCCCGGGCTCCCCCGGTTCGATGGCGGTCTTGAACTACTTTACCTACTACGATGCCAAAGCCCCGATCAACTTGCGGTTGCCCATCGGCGGCTTGCTTTCCACCGAGATCAAAGCCACCGCCTACGCCGATACCATAGCTGCGGTTTACCAGCCCAAAGTGTCCGTGCTGAACGGCGGTCTGGCCTTTGGCCTGGCGGTGCCGTACGTCTGGTTGGACGTCCAAGGCCAGGCCCAGCGCATCAGCCCGGCGGGGGTGCCCGGGCCGGTCTTCGGCGCCAAGGATAGCGCGGACGGCATTGGCGATCTGACCATCATTCCCTTTATGTTGGGGTGGACCAATCTGGTCCCCGATTTGAAGCTGGATACGCGGCTGAGCATTTATGCGCCCAGCGGTGATTATGAGGCAGGACAGCTCGCCAATGTGGGCAAAAACTATTGGTCCTTTGAGCCCGGCGTTATGGCCAGTTGGTTGAGCAGCAAGATCGGCACCGAAGTCAGCCTCTTCACCGGCATCGATTTCAACACCGAAAACGGCGCCACCGATTACCAGAGCGGCAACTCCTTGCACCTGGATCTCACCGTGGCGCAACACCTGCCGCTGCTCGGCGGCTTCATCGGCATCGGCGCCAATGGCTTCTACTATCAGCAGATCTCCGGCGATAGCGGCCCCGGCGCCCGGCTCGGCGATTTCGAGGGTCGCACGATCGGCATCGGCCCGGTGGTTTCCTATGTGCGGCCGATTGGTCAAAAGATGCAATTCCTATCCGAGGTCAAATGGCTGCCCGAACTGGATGTGGATAAGCGCATGAAAGGCGACTACGTCTGGGTTAAAATCGGACTCACGTTCTAAGCCGTTCGACCCCGCTGACCATGGCCGAGTCCGCAAGCAATTCCCTAAAAGCCACCATGCACTGCAGGCGCATATTCGCCCCCGCTGAATCCTCGTTTACAACGGCGATGCTGGTCTGGTTACTGGCATCCCCTGGCCTCTGGTCGGGTTGCAGCCGCTCGCCGGCGACTCCGCCCACCGAGGCCAAATCAGCGGCCACGGCTCCCGCCGGGTACGATGTCCTGCAGGGCAAGTGGGAGCGCCCGGATGGCGGCTATGTGCTTGAACTGGCATCAGTGACGGACACTGGTGCCCTCAACGCCTCTTATTTCAATCCCCAGCCCATTCGCGTGGGCAAGGCGCAAGCCTCCCGCGCGGATGGCAAGTTGCAGGTCCTGGTGGAACTGCAGGATGTGAACTATCCCGGCTCCACGTACCGCCTCACGTATGACCCGGCGAACGACCGCTTGCAAGGGACCTATTACCAGGCGGTCGCCCGGGAAACCTACGAGATCTTCTTCGAGCGGTTGAAGCCATGACCCAGCCCGTCCAGGACCAAGGGAACCCGTCACGGCTTCCCCCCGCCTTTCTGGAGCGGGACGGCACCCAGCGCCCGGCCGATCATTATGATGCGCCGCAGCTCACTGCCGACCATGGCCCGGTGCAATTTCACGTGATGGCGAAGCCGGTCGGCGCGATCTGCAACCTGGACTGCACCTACTGCTTTTATCTCCACAAGGAGCGATCGCCCGCCGGATTGGGGCGAGGTCGCATGTCGGAAGCGACCCTGGAACTGTTCATCCGCCAGTATATTGAGGGCGTCACCGGAACCGAGGTGACCTTTACCTGGCAGGGAGGTGAACCGGCGCTGCGGGGTTTGGATTTTTACCGCCGCGCCGTGGCCCTGCAAAAACAATATGCCCGGCCCGGCCAGGTGATTCAAAATGACCTGCAAACCAACGGGACGCTCCTGGACGATGAGTGGTGCGCATTTCTCAAGGAAAACCGGTTTCTCGTGGGGCTCAGCATCGATGGTCCGCGCGCCGTCCATGACCAATACCGGGTCACCAGGCGCCAGCAACCAACCTTTGATTCGGTGATGCAGGCCGTCTCCCGGTTGAGGAAATTTGGCGTTCCCTTCAACACCCTGACCTGCGTCCATCGTCGCAATGCCCGGCAGCCCATCGACATCTACCGCTTCCTGCGCGATGAGGTCGGCTCGACGTACATGCAATTTACCCCCGTGGTCGAGTATCGGGGATTTGACCAACGCTCCGTGTCGGCAAACCGTGCGTTACTGCAGCCCCAGGAGAGTGATCCCGAATCACGGCCCGGCCACGTGAATTCCGTGGTCACCGAGTGGTCGGTCGATCCCGAGGATTGGGGGTATTTCCTTTGCCGCCTGTTTGATCGGTGGGTCGCCCGGGATTTGGGAAAAATCTACGTAAACCAATTTGAAACCCTGGTCGCGCAGCACCTCGACCTGCCTTCGCACCTGTGCGTGTATAGCGAGCACTGCGGCAAAGGCGTGGCCGTCGAGCACGATGGCAGCATCTATGCCTGCGATCACTTCGTCTATCCCGAATATAAAATTGGCCACCTGCAGGAAAGTTCACTCCGCCAGGCCGTCCTCTCCCGGGACCAGGTGAAATTCGGCTACGCCAAGCGCGAGTCCCTGCCCCAGGTTTGCCACGCCTGCCCCTATCTCAGCGATTGCTGGGGCGAATGTCCCAAAAACCGGATCCTCAGCTCGGCGTCCGGTGAGCCTGGATTGAATTACCTCTGCCGGGGACTCAAACAATTTTATACGCACGCCTTGCCGCACGTGGAACGCATTGCGGCGGGTCTGCGGAACCAACCCATTTCCCAAGGGCGCCGCATGTGAGGTGCTCGACCCCTACTCCAAACTGGAATAATACAAACCAACTCATTATGAAAAGAAACGTCATTCGCATGGCCGCTTCCGCCACCGCCGTACTGGCCGGGGGCGGGGCCTGGGCCATCCAGGCGCAGGAAGTCCTGCCCTTCCCACCTAAACAATCCGGCAGCACCGCCGGACGGACGCTGCAGGAGTCCATCTACAGCCCCAAGCCGGTGCCGAGCCACACGCCCAAAGGTGCCCCCCAACGTCATCATTTTCCTGGTGGACGACGCGGGTCCCGGGCTGCCGAGCACGTTGGGGGGCGAAGTCCATACGCCCACCATGGATCGCCTCCTGCAGCAAGGCATCGGCTACAACCGGTTCCATACCACCGCCATGAGCTCCCCCACGCGCGGCGCGCTCCTGACCGGCCGCAATCATCACCGCATCGGCGCGGGGCAGATTGCCGAACTGGCCAATGACTGGGACGGCTATTCCGGCCTCCAGCCCAAGAGCAGCGCCATGGCGGGCGAAGTGTTGAAGAACTACGGCTATCACACCGGCGCCTGGGGCAAATGGCACAATACGCCGGCGGAGCAAACCACCGCGGCCGGACCGTTCGATTATTGGCCTACGGGCTACGGCTTTGAATACTTTTATGGCTTCCTGGCCGGGGAGGCTTCGCAATATGAGCCGAACCTGGTCCGCAACACCACGGTGGTGCATCCGAATAAACCCAAACCAGGCCGGCCCTATCACCTCACCGAGGACCTCGCCGGCGATGCCATCACCTGGCTGCGCCAACACAAGGCCTTTACCCCGGACAAGCCGTTCTTCATGTATTGGGCCTCCGGGTCCCTGCATGGTCCGCACCAAGTCATGAAAGAATGGGCCGACAAGTATAAGGGCAAATTCGACGACGGCTGGGATGCCTACCGCGAACGCGTCTTCAAGAACGCGAAGGCCAAAGGCTGGATTCCCCAGAACACCCAACTCACGCCGCGCCCGGCCACCCTGGCCTCGTGGGATAGCATTCCCGAGTCTGAGAAACCCTTCCAGCGCCGGCTCATGGAAGTAGCCGCCGGATTTGCCGAACATACGGATACCTATATCGGCAACGTAATCGATGAAGTCGAACGGTTGGGCTACGGCGATAACACGCTGATCTTCTACATCTGGGGCGACAACGGCTCCTCCGCGGAAGGCCAGAATGGGACCATTAGCGAATTGCTCGCGCAGAACAGCATTCCGACCACGATTCCCATGCATCTCAAGGCGCTCGATGAACTCGGCGGTCTGGATGTGCTCGGTTCACCCAAGACCGAAAACCAATATCATGCCGGCTGGGCCTGGGCGGGCAGCACGCCCTATAAATCCACCAAGCTCGTCGCCGCGCACTTCGGCGGCACGCGTAATCCGTTGATTGTCCGCTGGCCGGCCAGGATCAAACCCGACCCGACCCCGCGCGCCCAGTTCCTGCACTGCATCGATGTGGTCCCCACCATCTATGACGCGGTGGGCATCACGCCCCCCAGCGTGGTCAATGGTATTCCCCAGGATCCCTTTGATGGCGTCAGTTTTGCCAGTACCTTCAACGATGCCAAAGCCAAGGAAGTCCGTCACACCCAATATTTCGAGATCATGGGCAGCCGGGGCATCTACCACGACGGCTGGTTCGCCGGCGTTTTTGGTCCCCGCAGTCCCTGGGTGCCGGGCTTGCCGAAAGGGATGTTCGATGCGCAGGGCCGCGTCGCCTGGTCGCCCGACAAGGACCAGTGGGAACTCTATAACCTGAACGAAGACTGGTCCCAGGCCAACGACTTGGCGGCCCAAATGCCCGAAAAACTGGCGCAGATGAAGGAAGTCTTCACCATGGAATTCGCCAAAAACAAAGGCTTCCCCGTAGGCGGCGGCCTGTTCATCCCCATCATGCGTCCCGACCTGAAGATCTCCACGCCCTACACGGAATGGACCTTCTCCGGTGACATCAACCGCATGCCGGAGTTCGCCGCGCCCGCCCTGGGCAACAAGGAAAACATCGTCACCATTGATGCCGACATCCCCGCCAACGCCAATGGCTGTCTTTACAAGCTGGGGTCATTCGCGGGCGGTTTGACCTGCTACGTGAAGGACGGCGTGCTCTCCTACGAATACAACCTGTTCGAGATCCAGCGCACGCAGATCAAGGCCCAAGGAAAACTCCCCGTCGGCAAAGCCAGGATCGAAGTCACGACCAAGTATGCGGTCAAGAAACCCGCCGGGCCACTCAACATCTCCCTGAAGGTCAACGGCACCGAGGTCGCCAAGGGCACCGTGCCCGTCAGCGCGCCGTTGCTGTTCACCGCCAACGATTGCCTCGACATCGGCATCGCCCTCGGTTCGCCGGTCTCGATCGATTATTTCGATGACGCGCCGTTTAAGTTCAACGGCACGATCGACCAGGTGAAAGTGGTGTACACCAAGTAATTCCTCCGCTTCGTGCGTGAACCACGCGGGCTGATCCCCAGACCGGCCCGCGAATTCACGATCGATGCCTGAAGAATCCAAAAACTGGGAAAAGAATAAACCATGAAAGCAACACTGACTCGCAATATAGCCATGCTGGCGGCCAGCGTGGTCCTGGCTGCGCAAGCGGCCAACCAGCCAAAGATGGCCACCGATATTCCGCCCGATATCACCACGCCGGCGTCGGTCAAGACGCGGCTCGGCACGTTGAAATTCTTCGACGGGCTGCCGGACAAGGCCACGGTTGAGAAGGTTTATGATAACCTCGATTTCATGCGCGGCGTGGATGTGTTCCTGAACACGATGGCGGCGGCCTCCACGCTGGCCAACATCGAAGGTTTGAAGAGCGTGGGCTGCGACAACTTCGCGGCCGTCATCCACGAGAACCGCGTGGATGCCAAAACACTGCTGCTGACGCCAAACACGCAGACGGCGACGCTCTGGGCCTTCATGGACCTGAAGAATGGTCCGCTCGTGGTCGAGATTCCGCCCGGCGTCCTCGGCCTGGCCGACGATGCCTGGATGCGCTACATCGTGGACCTGGGATTGGCCGGTCCGGACAAAGGCAAGGGTGGCAAGTATCTATTTCTGCCCCCCGGCTACAAGGGGGACGTGCCCGAGGGTTATTTCGTGGCCAAATCGCTCACCTACAAAGTGTGGTTCGGTGCGCGCGGCTTTTCGACCAACGGCGACACCGGTCCGGCGGTGAAGGCCTTCAAGGAGCAATGGAAGGTGTATCCGCTCGGGCAGGCGGCGAATCCGCCGAAGATGAAATTCATCAACGGTTCCGGCCTCTATTTCAACACCATCCACTCGACGACCTACAAGTTCTACGAGGAGGTCAACACGGTCATCCAGGAAGAGCCGGCCGATTCCGCTGACCCGGAAATTCTCGGTCAACTCGCCGCCATCGGCATCGTGAAAGGCAAGCCCTTCGCCCCGGACGCGCGGATGCAAAAAATTCTTACCGACGCCGTCGCGGTCGGCAACGCCACTGCCCGCGCCCTCTCGTTTAAATCCCGCGACGAGCAGATGTATTTTTACCCGGGCAAGTCCTGGTTCACCCCTTTCGTCGGCGGCAGCCACGAGTTCATTCAAAATGGCGTCCGGCTGCTGGATGCGCGCACGGTGTTCTTCTATGTGGCGACCGGCATCACTCCGGCCATGGCCGTGAAAATCGTCGGCGGCGGCTCGCAGTACGCCTGCGCCACGTTCGACAGCGACAGGAACTATTTTGACGGCGGGAAGAACTACCGGCTCCATCTGCCACCCAAGGTTCCGATCAAAAACTTCTGGTCGGTGATCCCTTACGATACCCAGACACGATCCGTCCTGCAGACCGACCAGCGTGACACTGCCCTGACCAGCAACTCGGGTACCGTGAAGGAAAATGCCGACGGCTCCATTGACATCTACTTCGGGCCGAAGGCGCCCGCCGGCAAGGAAAGCAACTGGATTCAAACCATGCCCGGCAAAGGCTGGTTCACCATCCTGCGTCTCTACGGCGCGCTCGAACCCTGGTTCGATAAGACTTGGAAGCCTGGTGAAATAGAACTGGTGAAATGATTCGTTCGTGAACCACGCGAGCTGACCCCGCGGCCGGCCCGCGCATTCAACCGCAATTGAACTACCAACAAATTTGAAAACAAAAACACTCCTCTCGACCGCGCTGCTGGGCGCGGTGTTTACCACCAACTTCATGGCCTCGGCGCAGACCGAACCGCTCGGCGGCCAACCGCCACTGGGCAGCAAACCGTCCGTCAAGAACCTGGCAGACCAGGTAACGTACCAGCGCGCCTTCGAGGCGGTCGTTTGGTCCCAGCCCGCCGTTATGGTCTATGGCATCCGGCGCGGCATGCTCGAGGGGATGGGCATGAAGGACAACGAGGTGATGGCCATGTCCAAACCGTTGACCACGCGCCACGAGTTCCTCACCGCGAATAACACCACGCCCTACATCGTGGCAAACGCCGACCTCCAAAACGGGCCGGTGGTGGTGGAAATTCCGGCCGCGACCGCCAAAGGCGTGATGTACGGGCAGGTGGTGGACGCGTGGCAGATGACGATTGCCGACGTCGGTCCCTCTGGCCTGGATCAAGGCAAAGGCGGCAAATACCTGTTCCTGCCGCCGGGCTACAAGAGCGAGGCGCCGAGCGGCTACTTTGCCATTCCATCGCCGACCTACCGCATCCAGTTCGGCTTCCGTTCCATCAAGCTGGGCGGGGCCACGGATGCCGAAGCCAACAGCTACGCGAAGACTTTGAAGATGTATCCCTTATCCGAAGCGGCCGCTCCCAAACCGATGCGCTTTGTGGACGGATTCGACAAACGGATCTCCACGCTGGCGTTCTATGATTGGCGCTACTTCAAGGATCTTTATGACATCGTGAGCGTCGAGCCGGTGTTCCCGCGCGACAAGGTGATGATGGGCATGCTGGCCTCGATCGGCATCGAAAAGGGAAAGCCGTTTAATCCCTCACCCAAGCTGCAGCAGATCCTGACCCGTGCCACCGAAGACGCCTACCATTACATGCAGGACCGTTTTCAGAAGATACAGATGAAGAACCTGTATTGGCCCGAGCGGAACTGGAGCTACTTCTTCCTCCCCGATCCGTCCGGCAGCTTCGCGTGGGAAACCGGGACGACCCTGTTCTACGACAACCGCGCCGACATGTATCACCCGGGCACCTATTATCCCAAGATCATCGCGGCCAAACCGGCGACGGTTTATCTTTGCAGTATGGCCGATTCCAAAGGCCGTCCGCTCGCTCCCGGCAAGACCTACAAGCTGAATGTTCCAAAAAACGTTCCGGTAAAGCAGTTCTGGGCCATGATCGTCTATGATTACGCGACCTGGGCGTTCATTTACAACCCGCTGGACCGCGTCGGCCTCAGCAGCTACGACAAGCCCAACATGAAGCTCAACGCCAACGGTAGTGTGGACCTTTATATTGGACCGAAAGCGCCCAAGGGCCTCGAATCGAACTGGATTCCGACCCAGGGCAAGCGTCCGTTCCCGGTCATGCGCATCTACGGCGGCGACGAGGCCTTCTGGGACAAGTCGTTCAAGATGCCCGATCTCGAACTCGTGAAATGATTCGTTCGTGAACCACGCGGGCTGACCGCACGGCCGGCCCGCGCATTCACGACCGACGCAAAAAATGAAATCTCACATTGAAAACTCAACCGATCAAAATACGAACGACGAAAAACACCTGACCATTCACTTTAACAACGTCACCATAATGGAAGTTTTGTTTCCCACCCAGATCAAGAAATCCCCCCGCGGCCGTCCGGTCAGGAATCAAGCGCCTCCTGGAATCCAACCAACTCGTCCTTCAAACGGACGAGCAGGTCGTGTTCATTCCCTGGCCATCAACCCCGCTCGCTGGCTTCCCCTCCTCTTCGTGTGCTGGCTCGGGGCCGTGGCGGCACCGGCGCAGGAGCCCGGGAATCCACTCAAGCCGCCGGACCGGTCAAGCCCGCGGGCCGCGTTGAAAACATTTCTGGATGCCGGGGACGCCGTCGGCCAGTTCCTGGTCCACGAGTATCTGCCGTCCCCTTCCCGTGAGAAATACCTCCGGCTGGCGTCGCTGGCCGAAACCGGGGTCCGCGCTCTGGACCTGAGCGAGATGCCGTCCGCCACCCAGCGCAAGGCTGGCAATAGCGCGGCGTTGGCCTTGTACGATGTTTTAAACCGGATTCCGCTCCCGGCCGGCGGCCCCATTCCTGGCGCCGACCCGTCGCCCCCGATCACCGGCACCAACGCCCTCCGCTGGGTGATTCCCAACACGGAAATTGCTTTGGAGCGGGTGCGGACCGGACCCCGCGCCGGCGAGTATCTCTTCAGCCCGGATACCGTGGCCAAAGCGGGTGATTTCTACGAGCGCGTGCGCGGCTTGCCGCTCCTGCGCCAGGTGCCCAATCAGAATTTGCGGGAGATCCTTGCCAACGGGGGCGGCTGGCTGATTCCCTTTCGCTGGATTCAAGCCCTGCCGGCGTGGTTGCGAGCCTCGTTCGCCGGCCAGGCGGTTTGGAAATGGATCGGGTTCCTCCTGGTCCTGGGCGTGTTTGCCCTGCTGGTGCGCCGGGTGTATTTCCTCTCGCACCGCGGCAGCGTGGAACACCCGGTGCTGAAGGCCCTGGCCCAGGCGGGCTTGCCGGCGTTCCTGCTCCTGGCTACCCCGGCCGTTGCTTATCTGACGCTCGTTCAGCTCAACCTGGTCGGCGGCGTGGGCAGCGCGATTGAGTGGCTGGCCACGACCGTCATGTTCCTGGCCGGCGCCTGGATTGCCTGGCGCATGGCCCCCGTGGTGGCCGAAACCATTATTGCCTCCCCCGAAATCGCCCCCGAAAGCATCGACGCCCATCTCATTCGCATCTGCACGCGCCTGCTCGGCAGCTTCGCCAGTGCCGGGCTGCTGGTGATGGGCGCCGACCGCCTGGGGCTGCCGGTGTTTGGCATCATTGCGGGGTTGGGGGTCGGCGGCCTGGCCATCGCCCTGGCCGCCCAGCCCACCATCGAGAATCTGATCGGCGGGTTGAGCCTGTTTGCCGATCGGCCGATCCGCGTGGGGGATCTGTGCCAATTCGGCGAGGCGAAAGGGATTATCGAAGCGATCGGCATCCGCTCCACCCGCATTCGGGGCGCGGACCGCACGCTCACGGCGATTCCCAACGCGGTGCTCTCAAAATTGCCTGTGGCGAATTTATCCCAGCGCGACCGGATGCTGATCCAGTGCCAGCTCGGTATGCGCTATGAGACCAGCCCGGAACAGGTGCGCTATTTGCTCGCGAAAATCCGGGAGATGCTCCTGGCCCATCCGCGCATTCACCCCGATCCGGTCCGGGTGCGGTTCATCGGCTTCGGCGCTTCCTCGCTGGACCTGGAAGTGTTCGCCTATGTCACCACCAGGGATTGGTCCGAATTCCTGGGCATCCGCGAAGAGGTGTTCCTGCGGATCATGGACATCGTCAAAGAAAGCGGCACCGGCTTCGCCTTCCCCTCGCAGACGCTGTATTTGGCTCAGGATCACGGACCGAACGCCCCGCGCACGGAAGCCGCCCAAACCCAGGTGCGTCCCTGACGCGCGGAGGGCCGCCGGCCGTTTCCAGGTTTTTCTCCAGATCAGGCGCCACGGATGCCCGGAACCATTTCCTATCCGCCACCGGGCTCCTGCGGAGTTCGCGTTGAAGCACACCGCGGCCGGATCAGGATGGAGAACCGACCGGAAAGTAGCACCTGTTTCTGTATCGCCTGGCCACTCGCGAAGGGGGAAGGCTTCTCGGCACCAACCGGCGCCGCCCGCAGATGGCGGGCTGACCTGCCCTAAGGGGCAGTGGACGCGGCTGGAATCCATCTGGCAGGATCCCGCTGCGCAATGGCGCAGCGGTACAATCCGATGAATACTTGGTACGCATGCCACGCATGATTCAGAAATTTTGGACCGGGCATCATGCCCGGAGCACGCTGGCGCACTGGCTGCTCCCGCTAAGTGGGGTTTTCCTGCCCGGCCGCCGGATGGAACCAGTCTGGGCGCTGCATGTTCCAACCTGGCTTAAACCCACCCTGCTGTGGCCATTGGCCTTTTGGGTATCGGTGGCGCTCGGGTTGGGGTTCGGATGGGTGTTCCTTTCGGTCCGGTGGCTGCCCGTGCCGGTTCGGTCTTCCGTACCACGCCCTGCACGCGCACGGTGGCGGCCAGGACACGAAAGCCATCACCACCCGGGAGTAGGCGCGTGGGTCCTCTCCGAATGAAAACTGTGAAAACCACTTTGAACCCGAACTCCGAAGCACGAGCCGAGGGGATTGCCCAACGTCCTGAGCCCCCATCCGTTGCCGCCAGGCCGCTGCGAGTTGCTTCGGAGTTCGGGTTAAACACTATTCTCATCGGGGTCGCGAAGCTCTACCTGGTTCTTCCGGGTCTTATAGCCGTGATGATCGGGCTGTGCAGTTGTAATTTGATCGCGCCGGCGGCCACGGCTAAACTCTATTTCGCCTGCATTCCCGAACACACTCTGGTGGATACCCCCGCCGGGGCGCGGCCCATTGAGACGTTGGAAGCGGGTGATACCATCATTGGCTTTTCCGGCAAACCCACCCGCATTTTGCAGAAGCACTCCTACCTGGAGCATACCAACACCCTGTTTCTCCACCTCCGCTTTGACAGCGGCTCGGCCGTGGACTTGTGCGGGATGCACCGGCTGGTGGGCATTCGTGCCCGCGACCTCCAGATTGGCCAAACCATTGCCGGCCAGAAAATCATTGGCCGGGAATCCCGGCGCGGTGTCACGCGTTCTTATGATTTACTCACCGGGGATGCCGGGTACCGCATTCAGGGGATCCCGGTGAACAGCATGATTGATGAAATGAACGCCGCGGCGGCTTCGGGCCGGGCCAGGCTGCGGCGGGAAGCCAAGCCTTGAGGTCCTCCTTTACTCATATCGACACGTCCATCCACGCTGGCTGATTCAGCGTGGTCCCCTGCTTCACGCTGGCGGTCGTGACGGCCTGCACCGGCTGCACGCACTGGGGTCCCAGGACCGTTCCGCTGGACCGTTTCGTCTACCGCACCTCCATCGCCGACTCGTGGAAACAGCAGAGGCTTCTGACCATCGTCAAGCTGCGTTGCCTGGACGTGCCGGTCTTGGTGAATGTGTCGTCCATCGTAGCCGCCGCTTACTGATGGCCGGTCACTTCTGGTTCTTGCCCTCCAGTGCTGGCGTGGCTGGTTTGCCCGTGGATTCAGGACGTGGCTCGGCTTCTTTCTCGTCGCCGGCCACCGGCACGGTGAAATGGAAGCACGCTCCATTTTTCTGGCCCGCTTCGGCCCATAGTTTGCCGCCATGGGCCTCGATGATCGTGCGCGAGATGGGGAGCCCCAGGCCCATCCCTTGTGTTTTCGTTGTGAAGAAAGGCTCGAAAAGCCTGGGAAAAGCTTCGGGGGTGATGCCGGGGCCCGAGTCACGCACGCTGAATTCCACCATCCCTCCTTCCACTCGCCGGCAGCCGACTCCCAGATGCCGCGTCTCGACCGGCTGTTTGCCCATGGCGTCCATGGCGTTTAGCAACAGGTTGAGCAGCACCTGCTGCAACTGGATCTGGTCACCCAGCACGAGAGGCAGATGCGACGGCACCTGGAAGGTGAGGCGGACTTTTCGCGCGATCGCGTCCTGTCGCGCCAGGGCTTCAGTGTCATGAAGCAATGCCTGGATCGGAAATACGGTTTGTTCAACATCCCGCCGCTTCAGCAGCGCCCGCATGCGGTCGATCACCCAGCCGGCCCGTTGATCGTCCAGCCGGATATCGCTCAGGATCGCCCGGATCTCGGGAAGGTCGGGGGAGTCCTGGGCCAGGAGCATTTCGCCGGCTTCCGCATTGCGCAAGATCGCCCCGAGCGGCTGGTTCAGTTCGTGGGCGAGGGAGGACGCTAATTGCCCCAGGGTGGAAACCCGGCTGGAGTGGGCCAGCGCCAACCGCAGTTGTTGAAACTCGCTCGCCACCCGCTCGTGCTCCAGGGCGTGTAGGATCCGCCGGCGAGACCATTGCCAGGCCAGGCCGGCTCCCCCGGCCACGAGCAGCACCACCGCCCCGAGGCGGAAATACCACGTCTGCCAGTAATGGGGGATGATGGCAAACGCCAGGCTGGTTCCACTCTCGTTCCAGGCGCCGTCGTCGTTGGCCGCGCGCAGGCGAAACACGTACGCGCGAGGCGGGAGTGCATAATAGCGTTCCGACCGGGTGCCATCACCGTTGTGCCAATCAGTATCATACCCTTCAAGCTTCACTTTGAACCGCACTTTGTGCGGCGCCGCGAAGCTGGCCGCCGTGTAATGAATTTCGAGGTTGCGGCTCCCCGCCGGCAATTTCACTTGCTCCGGAAACGGCGCAGTGAGGCGGTGGGGTTCCTCGTGGTCCATCCCGGCCTTCGTCGAGGGCACCAGGTAGGTCAACTCCTCGATGTGTATTTGCGGAGGAACCAGATTGATGGGGAATTGATTCGGGTTGAGCACGACGACCCCTTTCGACGTGGCGAACCAAATGCGGCCGGTGTGGTCGCGGGCACAGGTGGGTTGGTGCTGGCTGGGGGTTTCCACGCTCGGCAAACCGTCGCTCAAGTCCAGGAGCTGGCAGGACAGTTCCTTCACTTTCCCCTCCGCTGCGGCCTGGAGCGTGGCGCGGGTGGCACGCACAATTCCGCGGCTGGACGTCATCCAGAAGCAGCCGCTATCGTCTTCGAGAATGGCGTAGATGCCGCGCACGGGCAGACCGATGCTCTCATCGATCGTGGTCAACGCTCCGGCGCGCCACTGCAGCAGGCCTTGGTCCAAAGTCCCCATCCACATTCCCTGGTTGCTCTCCCCTTTCAGGCACGTCACTCCGCGCAAGGGGCTCCCATCGCCACGACGCACTTCGCGGAAGCGTCCCTGCTCCATCCGGAATACGCCGTTCAGGTTTGAAAGCCAAAGGACGCGGTTTAAGTCTTCGGCGAAAGCACAGACCCGCCCGGGCGGCAAACCCTGCTGCTCATTATAGTGCTGGAAGCCGACCTCTTCAAATGCCGCCACGCCCTGCCCGGTGGAAATCCAGATCCGGGCGCGCGCATCCTCGAACAACGCGTTGACGTCCCTGCCGCCGATGAGCTCGGGCGGGAAATGTTGACCGGCGCCCGCGGCATCCATCATATGGAGGCCTTCACCGAAGATGCCAAACCAGGTGCGGCCATTATTATCGGCGAACACACTTTGGAAGAACATGCTATTATGCCGCCAGTCGGGCAGCCGTTGCCGGATCAAACCATTCGGCCCCAGGCGAAACAAACCCTGTCCAAAGCTGGCCACCCAAACGGTCCCATCGGAGGCGGCCACGGAGTTCACCACCCGCGGTGCCACTCCTTCCGCGAAATCCAAGGTCCGGACGCGTCGCGGCCGGAGTCGCTGCAGCCCGCCACCGCTGGTCCCCACCCATAGACTATGCTCCTGGTCTTCGAAGACAAAACGGACATCCCGATAAGAGAGCCCATTGCTTTCGTCCCAAGTCCGGACCCGCCCGTCGGGCATAACTTGAGTCAGACCTGCATCAAAGGAAGCGATCCAGACATTGCCGGAGGTATCCTCGGTCATAGTGGAGACACTGCCTACGGGGATGCGATCCTCAACCGGGCGCACCACCCGGCGCGAGACAATCTCGCCGCGGGAGCATTTCCAGAAATCGCGGCCGAGCAGCAGCCAGAACCCCCCGTCGCGAGCCGGGGCTAAGCCGATGGGCAGGCCTTCCTTCACGGGCAGGTTGGTGCCGCCGAGGGTTGGCACCCAGTTCGTGCCAGCCCACGTACCGATAAAGCCCCGTTGAACCACCCACCAACGTCCCGTTTCGTCGGCACAGCCCAGGTATCCATCGGTTAACTTGCTGGGTGGCCGTGGCAGTTCGGTTAGCTGGTCGCCGACGAACTCCCAAATCCTTCCGTTGTAGAAGGTCAGGAGCAGATCGCCATTGTCCCGCTCGGCGAAACTGCGCACGAAATCGCCCTCCTTGGAGGAAGCTTTATAGACGAGCCGCCAGCGGGTCCCTTCGCGCACCACAATGCCCCCAAACGTGCTGATCCATAGCCGGTTCCGCCGGTCCAGGTGCAGGTTGACCACGCCCGCGCTGGGCAGTTCGGGAACTTTGCTCGGATCGAAAACGATGAACTTGACGCCGTCGAAGCGCACCAGGCCATTGAACGTGCCAAACCAGAGGTAGCCGTCCGGGGTCTGCACCATGGCGGTGGCGGAGTTCTCCGGCAGGCCTTCCTCAGTCTGCCAGGTCTTGATGATATAGTTGGTCTCTGGACCGCCTTGAACCGGTGCCGCTTCCCCTGCGCTGGCCGCCAGGCCCAACCCCACCGCGAGCAGCATAAACCATAGCCACAGCCAGGCCTGCTTTGGTCGTAAAATAATGGCAAATATTAACATGCTAGCCAGAAAATGTCAGCGTTATGATACCCCCCGGAGGACCGCTTGCCAGCGGAAAACCGCGTCAATGGGGCCACCCTGGGGACCGGGCCGAATGGAGGCCACCGGAGGTTCTTTGATCCGCAGTTGAATTCACTGGGAACCTCCCAAAGCGGGACGACGTTGGAGTCATAAAAATCCCTGAAACTTTCTCCTGCGGGCGCCTCGGCCACTAAAACGTGAACACCTAAAACCAATGCCGTTTAGAAAATCATGAAAGAATCCGGGATATTTCATATTCGGGAGCCCCTGTTTGATATGAGTTTTCAAGCAGGCGCGGCCAACTACTGACCGGCTGGCGCAAGGCGCGAGGACAGGAGCGCTGGCGTCGTTT